>JAGASP010000092.1 GCA_017621695.1 Clostridia bacterium | reverse complement strand
TCGATATACGCCTTCGGCGTTCGATATGTGCGTCGATTCCCTCCGCACTCGATATTCCGAGCGGGCGATGCCCGCATCGGATCGATATGCCCACTTGCGTGGGCGCTACGGGCTTTCAGCCCGTAAACAACAATTTACCATATGATGATACCCCTGCCACAGAGAAAATCACACCATATGGATCGCGAACATTCCTACAAATTTTTTATCATGATGACCCTATGAGGAGGATTTTATGAACAACTCACCACGCGGCGTGCTGGCCGCATATACTCCGCAAGGCGTGTTCTCTTTTTTCGAGGACATCTGCGCCATCCCTCACGGTTCCGGAAATGAAGCCAAAATTGCTGCTTACATTGAAAATTTTGCCAAAGTGCGCGGGCTTTACTGCTACCGCGATGATGTGAACAACGTGTTCATCCGCCTGCCTGCCGCAGAGGGGTGCGCGCATAAACCCGCGGTGCTGTTGCAGGGACACACCGACATGGTCTGCGAAAAAGACGGCGACAGTTCTCACGATTTTCTCGTCGACGGACTTGACCTCTTCGCAGAGGAGGGTAAGATCGGCGCGCGCGGTACCACCTTGGGCGGAGACAACGGCGTGGCTGTGGCTATGATGCTAGCTCTTTTGGATAATCCTCCCGAAAAGCACCCTGTGATCGAGTGCCTGTTTACGGTTTCCGAGGAGACGGGACTGGAGGGCGCGCACGCCTTTGATCCCGCTGCCGTGGGTGTGATGGCCAAGACCATGATCAATCTGGACAGCGAATCCGAAAGCACCGTGACCGTGGGCTGTGCCGGCGGTATGCGCACGGATATTACCTTGCCCGTCAATGCCAGATCCGCCGAAGGCGTGCTTGTCAAGATCTCGCTGTCGGGATTTTCGGGCGGACACTCGGGTGTGGAGATCCACGAGGGACACACCAACGCCATCAAGGCCATGGGGAGACTTTTGAATATCCCCGTCGGGTGTGATTGGGATCTGGTCTCGATCAACGGCGGCGGCAAGGATAACGCCATCCCTCGGGATTGCGAGGCGGAGCTTCTGATCTATGATTTTGACGGCAACGGTGTGGATGATGCCAAGACTTTCTGCGAGGCTGTTTTGAAAGAAGCGGAAAAGCTTCGCGCCGAGCCCAATATCATAGCAGCAGACAAGCAGTTTGTCTGCACCGCTGAGATCCTGGACGAGAAAGCATCTGCCATGATTCTGGATATCGATGGCACCTTGGGAACGGTGACACTGCTCACCCTCGCACGTGACGGTGTGTTGGCCATGAATGCTCACGTCAAGGGTATGGTGGCATATTCCCGTAATCTTGGCATTGTTCAAACGGTTTATGATGAGGAGGGGATCCCTGCCGCTGTCAAATTCAGCTTTTCTACCCGCTCTGCCTGTGAATCCCACTTGGATGATGCCGAGCGCGAGCTGACACAGTTAGCTATGATCTGCACGGGTCTTGCGAATAACGCGACCCACCGCGCCCGCTATCCGGGGTGGGACTATGCGCCCGTATCTCCCATCCGCGATCTATGGTGCAAAATCTCCGAGGAAATGCTGGGGAAAGCACCGAAGGTGGAAGCCATTCACGCAGGCTTGGAGTGCGGGATCCTTTGCTCCAAAATGCCGGGCATGGATATCATTTCGGTGGGCCCCGATATGTGGGATATTCACACGCCCCGTGAACGCCTGAGCATCGACTCTACGGCGCGGCTGTATCGTGTGCTGTGCCGCGTGCTCGCGGATATTTGCGAATAAGCTGCGTCTGAAGGAACGCAAAAAGACCCCCGCCGCTCGGCTGAGCGACGGGGGTTGGATTTTTTTATCAAGCCTCATTTTCCATGTTTTGCATGGTGTCGGGTGCGTTACAGAAGGCGATGTAGGCTACGTCGATGGAGGCGTCATCGGGCATGGTGCCGCGCAGCTTGTTGGTTCCTTCCGTTATGATGTTGCCGTTTTCATCCCGCAGATAACCGGGATCCAGGGGGTCGAATCTCAAATAGGATACGTCCTTGCCGTTGAACTTGCCCTTGTCGATCAGGGGCTTGGTGTCGATGACAAGATAGTGCCACTCGCCGTCACCGATCAGACGATCCTCCAGCATGGTGGAGTCATCCTGTGGGCCTGTACCCGAGGATGCGAGATAAAGCTGCATATAAATACCATCGCAGGTGGCGGTTCTGTACTTGATGATGATGTAGCGTGCGCCGAGGAAATTGTAGGCGGGATAGTAGTAGGGGTCTTCACCCGAGGGAACGATGGTGATATATCCGTCGTTGACCACGATGCCGTTGTCCATGTGGTACTTGCCCTTTTCGGTGTTCAGCTGCTCGGCATCGATCAGGGTTACGGGCTTGGAGGTGTCGCCTACGGGCTCGGTGGGAGCTTCTGTGGCTTCTTCGGTGGGAATATAAATGTCTTTTTCAGTTTCGGTGTAGGTCAGCCACTCCGGAGGAACGGTGGGAGCCTCCGTGGGGGTCTCGGTGGGCGCTTCCGTAGCGCTGTCGGTCGGGGAATCAGGTACTTCCTCGGTGTCGGTGGGAAGCTCTGCTTCGGTGAGCGCCGTGTCGGCGGATGTTGCGGCAGGATCGGTTCCTTCGGTGTCGGAAGCATTGGTACAGGCAGCGACCGCCAGAAGGATCAGCAAAAGAACGGATAACAGGATCAGTGTTTTTTTCATGAGACGTCTCCTTTGCGTATCATTTCGGAATGGTATATTTCATCCGTGAACGTATACATATTGTACCATATTTTTTCCCCTTTGACAATGGGTTTCGGAAAAAAACGAAACATTTTTCCATAAGATGAAGTGCATGACTGCCTCAACAGGGAAGGGAAGCGGGGCGAAGACGGAAATTGGCAATTTCAAAATTATCTCTTGACAAAACTTCGGATTTTGTGTATAATAAAAGGTGAATTCGTATGCTGTAGCACTGTGGCGTGCGGTTCAAGTTATTTATAATCCTTAGGGTCACCCCTTATTATACGTAACTGCCAAAGAAGAACGTTGAAAAGACAAACAAGAACAAAGGAGGTGTAAAGAACATGAATCCAATCGTATCCGCTATTCTGGGTATTGTCGGTGGCTTGATTCTGGGTGCCGTCATCGGTGTGTTTGTGGGTATTCAGTACCGCAAGCGCATTGGCGAGGCTAAAATCGGCTCCGCAGAAGAGAGAGCGAAAGAAATCGTGGAGGAGGGCGAAAAGAAAGCCGAAACCGCGAAAAAGGAAGCTCTGCTTTCCGCGAAGGAAGATATCATGCGCCGCAAAAACGAAATGGAGCAGGAGATCAAGGATCGCCGTGCAGAGGTCTCCCGTACCGAAACCAGACTGGCGAAGAAAGAAGAAAATCTGGACAAGAAGAGCGAGCAGCTTGACAAAAAGAACGAACAGCTCGATAAGAAGCTCAAGGAATGCGATACTGTCCGCGAGCAGATCGATGCCGTTTTGGAGGGTCATATGACCAAGCTGGAGGAGATCTCCGGTTATACTGCCGAGCAGGCAAAGGCTGAGCTGGTATCCAAGCTGGAGGAAGAAGTCAAGTATGAACAGGCGCAGCGCCTGGTTGCCCTCGAGGAGCAGTACCGCGACGAAGCTGACGAAAAGGCGCGTGGCATCATGGCACTGGCAATTCAGCGTTGTGCAGGTGATTTCGTTGCCGAGTCTACCATTACCTCTGTGGCTCTTCCCAGTGAAGAAATGAAGGGCCGTATCATCGGCCGCGAAGGACGTAATATTCAGAAGCTTGAAACCCTGACGGGGGTTGAGCTGATCATTGACGACACGCCCGAAACCATTACCATCTCGGGCTTTGATCCCATCCGCCGTGAGGTGGCAAGACTGGCGCTTGAAAAGCTCATTTCCGACGGTCGTATCCATCCTACCCGCATTGAGGAAATGGTGGAGAAGGCAAAGAAGGACGTGGACGCCGCCATCAAGCAGGCAGGTGAAAGAGCAACCTTTGAAGTCAACATCCATGGTATTAACCCCGATCTCATCCGCCTCTTGGGTCGTCTCCGCTACCGTACCAGCTACGGTCAGAACGTCCTGCAACACTCCATTGAGGTAGCTATCCTCGCAGGTATCATGGCAGAGGAATTGGGCGTGGATCCCGTAATGGCTCGCCGCGCAGGCCTTCTGCACGATATTGGTAAGGCGTTCCCCTATGACGTTGAAGGATCTCACGTGCAGATCGGTGTCAACGCCGCCAAGAAGTACAAGGAAAGCAAGGAGGTTGTCCACGCGATCGAGGCACACCATGGCGACGTGGAGCCCCAAACCGTGATCGCCGTGTTGGTGCAGGCCGCCGACGCGATCTCTGCCGCCCGTCCCGGTGCGCGCCGAGAGGACATGGAAAATTACATCAAGCGTCTTGAAAAGCTGGAAGAGATCGCCGAGAGCTTCGGCGGTATCGAAAAGGCCTTTGCCATCCAGGCAGGCCGAGAGCTCCGCGTGATGGTCAAGCCCGAGGCTGTGACCGACGAGCGCATGGTGCTCATCGCCAGAGAAATGGCCGAGCGCATCCAGAACGAGGTCAAGTACCCCGGACAGATCAAGATCAATCTCATCCGCGAAAGCCGCGCGGTGGATTACGCAAAGTAAACACTTCATAGAACCCTCTTTGTTAAAAAGGGGGTTCTTTTTTTAGCTTTATCCCAACGCCAAACGCTTTGCGACTCTTGAAAAAAGGTTTTTGTCGACGAAAAGTATGAAAAATTCTTAAAAACTCTCTTTTGAACAAAATTTCCTCCCGATTTTTGTGTAACGTTTACAAAGCGGACACAATTAACACGAGACTATTTCACAAGTCGGGAGTAAAATGTAAACGGTAACTCATGGGTATTTGACAAAGCTGTGTTGCTTTTGTGACGAGCTTTGCTCAGCGACCCAAATCATCATCAAAAGGAGAAGCATTATGATTAAAAAGTTAATCGCAGCGATCGTTTCCGCTATCGTCGTGATCGGCATCATCGTTGCCGTGCTCGTGCTCAACAACCCCAAGTTTGTGTTTAATCAGTCCTTGGACGGCGCTCTCAAGGGCCTTGGCAAGAGAACTGAGTTCGCAACCCTGAGCAAGTCCTCCGATTCCGGCTCTATTCTGCTGGAGGGCACCATTGATGACGAAGATCTGCTCGGCGAAGGCAACGAGGTTTCCTTCGGCGGTAAGTTCTATTTCCAGAACGGCAAGAAGCCTGAGGATGCGGGCGTTTACATCGAAGATCTGAATTTTGCACTTTCCGCCGATGGCGAAGAGGCTGAGTTCAAGGCCAGCGCATACTTCTCGACTGAGTATATGTACATCGCTGACTGCAACCTGATGGACGGCACCTACGGTCTTGTCCGCGGAGACCTGCAGGACGAATTCATGGATTCCGAGTGGGTTGACGAGATCTTTACGGATATGCAGGACGGTGAAGAGCTGAAGGAGTCCGTCGGCAACGTGCTGGGCTACATCGACGACAAGAAGGAGCAGGCGCTCATTGAGGATGCTTCTGAAAAGCTGGAGAAGTACGCCAAGCTCCTGAAGGATCTGCTGAATGATTATGCAGAGTTCGAAATGGACGTTAAGAAGGTGGATTGCGGTGATGAGCGTGTCAAGAGCCGCGTTGTCACTATGACCCTGGATCAGGACGCCGTAGCCGCTATTCTGGAAGAAATGGTTGCTGCTCTGAGAGAGGATGACGAGCTTCGTGCACTTGTGATGAGTCACGGTGAAGAGCTGGTCTCTCTGTTCGAGGATTATCTCTCGGTGCAGGACGAGGACTTCGATATGGACGACATGATGGACGAGGTTGAGGATTTCTACGACAACCTTCTGTCCAAGTCCGATTGGAGAGAGACCATTTATGACCTCAAGAGCCAGGAGTTTGAGGTGAGAATTCAGGTCGCTTCGGCATTGCTTACCCCCACCCTCCGCAAGCTGACCGTGGTTCTGGACAGCGAGGGCAGCAGAATGCAGGAATACGTTCTGAACGTCGGCTCTGACGGTGTCAAGAAGTCTGACCATTTCAGCTTCGAGGTTAACGGTGAGCTGCTGCTTGCCTATGATATTACCGAGAACTCCAAGAGCAAGTACGTTGCTGCTCTTTCCGTTCCTATGTATAACCCCGAAGAGGGCAGAGAGGAAATGACCGATATCGCAACGCTGGAAGTCAATCGTGATAAGGAAAAGTACACCCTGACGCTGATCGATGGCTCTTGGGATACCGAGTTTGACATGGATACCTATACAGAAGAGTACTATTTCCGCGAGGACAAGATCGTCGCAACCGGTAAGCTGGCCGACGACGGAAAGTCTGTTCAGATCACGCTGGATCAGGTCAAATTCCTGTATGACGACGACGAGATCGAGAACGAGACCTACAATTTCGATATTTCTCTGACCATCAACGTCAAGGATAAGATGCCCGAGGTGAAGGACAGCGCCAAGGTCAAGAGCATCTTCGAGATGGATATGGAGGACTTTGAGGAGATCGCTGAGAATTTCGAGGAAGAGTTCGATGGTATCGGCTTGGGCGGTAGCACTGAAGTTCCCGACATCGCATATCCCGACTACGATGATCCTTGGGGATCCGGTTATGAGCAGGAAACCGAGATCGCTTACGATGATGAGGATTGGTATTGGTAATCTGCTCGGAGCATACGTAAGCTTTTAACCCCATATAGCAAAAGGGAAGCGGTTTCCGCTTCCTTTTTGCGATTTGAGCAAAAAAAGAGACTGTGGTGCAAACACAGTCTCTCGCCACGAAAAAACGTGGACTTAAAGGGAGAAGAAATGAAGAAAATGAAAGCAGGGGAAGTTGGGAGGTCGGCATAGGAGGAACGCCGACCTCCCGCCCGCCGCATACAGCGGCAGGCTGTGGGGAAAATATGAAATGGGAGAATGATTTATTTCAAAAACGCGTGCGGATGATGGCTCAATACGCAACGGTCGATTCGATTTCTGCGTTGTGGGCTTCGCCCGCGTTGCTTTCGGCATAGTCCGCATGAAGCGCAGACACACCGAGCCCAATGGCAACCAATACCCCGATGAGGACAAAGCCCCAGTTGGTTGAGAAAACCGTGTGGAGGAAGCCGCCTTTGCGGGGGGCGCTTGGCGCGTCAATGTCTGTATGAACGGCAGGACTCATGACCTGCTCGGGTTGACGGTAAGTATCCATAGTCGGGTCTCCTTTGCTGTAATGAGGAGCGTGTTTTGCTCCTTCCACTATATAAATACGGAGGCACTGACATATTTCGGGGGTAGTCCCAAATTTTTTGAAAAATTTTTTCTTCCTTTCGGAAAGAAAACGCGGAAATTTTTCGTCTTATCAATCGAAAGCCTTTCAAACCCAAACAAAGGAGGGATGTTATGGAGGATCAAAAGATCATTGCGTTGTACTTTGCGCGTGACGAGCAAGCCATCGCGGAAACCGAAGTGCGCTACGGAAAGCTCTGCCGCCAGATTGCGATGCATATCCTCGGCAACCGCTCGGATGCTGAAGAATGTGTCAACGATACCTATTTGAAGCTCTGGAACAGCATTCCGCCCGAGCATCCCAGATCCTTGACGGCTTATATTCGCCGCATGATCCGCAATATCGCCATTGACCGTTACCGTGCACGAAGCAAAGCGTTTAGGCACATGGATTTTGACGTGGTGCTGGAGGAGCTTGCCGAAGTGACCCCATCCGACGTGCCCGAGGACGCGTTGCGGGAAGCGGTGCAGGGATTCCTTGGAACGCTGGGGGATACCGACCGCCGCCTGTTTTTGGGGCGTTACTGGTATGCAACATCGGTCAAGGAGCTTGCGAAGGCGTGGGATATGACACCGAATGCGGTGTCCTTGCGGCTATACAAGACGAGAGAAAAAATGAAAGCGTATTTATCCGAAAGGGGGTACAAGTATGAATAAAAAAGGCATGGATATGCTGCGCGCCATAGACGCGGTCAGCGACGATATGCTTTTGGATGCCCTCCCTCCCGGGATGGGGAGCTACGGAACCAAGCGCAAAAGCAACCGCGTGTCGGGCTTTTTTGAGCGCCCTTGGGTAGCGGCGGTCATTTCCGCATCGGTGGCACTTGCCGTTCTGGCGGGTGTCGTGTGGGCGGGACAAAGAGCCGCAGAAAATCCCGTAAATCCTGCCGGAGACGTGGCGGGCAATCCGCAAAATTCCCAAGGCTTCCCCGCTGAAGACGAGAGGGGAAGCAACAGAGACGACGTAGGGGAACACGACGACGATACCGGCCCTTCCTATGATAACCCTCCCGTGGCTGAGGATGCCAAGGTCATTGTTTCCTCGGGCGGCTATACCATTTCTCCTGCCGAATATCTGCAATGGCGGCAGACATGGAACGCCGAGCTCGGAAAGATGGAAGAGACCCGCGATCCCGAGCAATGGGGTGTGCTGATCGAGGAAGACTCGGGCATGAACCTTCCCTCCAAGGCTGAGCTTCTCAAAAGCTTGCCTCGTGTGCCTTATGCCGAAGGCTTCAGCTTCAGCGCAGATGCATCGCTTAAAATCATGGCGATCTCCGCGTTTGACGAAAACCTCAGACACGCACATTCGGCTTCCTTGGATATGGGGCAGACCACCGTGGAGGCGTTTATGCAGCAGCTTTCCCGGGGCTCGTATACCATCTTCCTGTTTGCCTATGAGGAAGGGAAGCAGATTGAAAGCGCCAACCGCAAGGAGGGTGCGATGTATGAATTCCTGTTCGGCATCGACGTGCTCGGTGCGGATGAAACCTCACCCAAGGAGCCTCCCGTGATCAATCCTCCCGAAACGCCCAAGTATGAGGGTGCTATGGGTACTGAGATCTGGGTGGGACTTCCCAATACCTGTGAGCAGCTTATGCCCTATTGCCTCTACGCCTACCACTACGACGAGGGGCAAAACGCGTGGGTGGACGTGGACGGATACGGTCTTGTTTACCTCATGGAAACCGAGGGAGTGACCCTGCCGACCCTGACCTATGAAAAGGGCTTTGCGTTTTATACCAAACCGACCGGGTCCGCCGATGGCGATGTTTATTTGGAGAGCATGGTTATCTATGACGAAAACCTCCAAAAGCTGGAATCCTATCATAACATCCAATCCGATCTGGCAGAGCTTAGCGAGCTTCCTGTTGGTGTTTACCACGTGGTGTTGAGCGTGACCCACCTGGGCAGAACCTTCGATGGGAATACCGAAAAGGGCGAATATGAGTATGGCTTTACCCTGAAAATTCCCGAGGGCTGGAATCGTCCGTCTCACGGAGATCAGGACGAGAATTTGGGGTATGACAGTGTGCTGGTGATCTCGGGCAAAAACGAGATCCACCCCGCATACAAAAACGAGTGGACAAAGGCAGATGTGAGCGCACAGCACCACCTTCTGCCCGCGGTGCTGGAGCGCGATTGCTTCCTTGGCTCTGTCAAGGAGGGAGAAAGCTTCCAGATGTGCTACCTCAAGGTCTATCGCGTGGAGGGAGATACCCTGACCATGGTAAAGAATGATCCCGCGACCAATCTGTACGACCTGCGCCATTTGCCCGACGGCTACTATTGCGTGGTGTTTACGGTACAATGGGCGGCCGATGAGGATGTCATGCTCACCCGCGATTATGCGTTTATGCTGTACGCGGGGTATACCGCCGATGTGCTGGAGCCGCTCCCCGAGCCGCTTCCGGACGAGGAGGCGGATACGGTTCGCCCTGCGGTAGAGCCGTAAGAGCATCAAGCAATCAGCAAAACTTAAAACAAAGCCCGACGCATTCTGTGATGCGTCGGGCTGTTTGTATGCGAGATTTATACTTTGATGATCCTTGGGACTCTGCGGGTGATTTGGCAGAGGATCTCATAGGGAATGGTATCGGCACGGATAGAAAGTGCCTCCAGCGCTGTCTGTGGGGCGGGGTAGTTTGGTGTGCTTTCTCCAAACAGGGTCACGCGATCTCCCACCGAAACAGGGAGGTCGGTCACGTCGACCATGCATTGATCCATGCAGATGCGCCCGATGATCGGGGCAGTCACGTCTCCTTGCTCTGTGTGGATGGTCACGCTTGCCCCTTGAAATCCGCGACGGAAGCCGTCGGCGTATCCGATGGGCAGGGTGGCGACCTGACGGGGTGTTTCGGCTCTGTAGCGTCCGCCGTAGCCTACCGTCTCTCCTGCGAGTACGGTATGGATATGCACAACGTGGGTGTGCAGGCTCATCACGGGACGCAGGGTATAGCTGTGATTGGGCGCGGGAGAGACCCCGTAGCCGTACAGGCTGATGCCGAAACGCACGCCGTCAAAGCAAACCTCGGGATATAGCTTGGGGAGCCGAATGGCGGCGGCACTGTTGCAGATATGGCAGAAGGCGGGGCGCAGACCCTTGGCGACCAAGCCGTCATAAACCGCCTGGTAGCGTGCGTATTGCCGCAGCGTCAGACCGTCGGGATGGATCGCGTCCTCGTAATCTCCGTCGGACAGCGCGAAATGGGTAAACATACCCTCAACGGAAAGTCCCTCGAGGGTTTGGATGTGCACCGCATCCGAGATCGCGGCTTGGATCTCGATGTCGTTGTGGGCAGGAAGACCGATGCGGTTCATGCCTGTGTCAATGGCAACATGGCATTTCAAAACGACACCCTCACGGCGTGCGGCGTCGGAAAGCGCTTCGGCGTGTGTGCGGGAAACAGCGGTCAGGGTGATGTTCCCATGCGCCGCGCAGACCGCTGTATCGGGGGGCGTGTAGCCCAATACCAGAATGAGCCTCGGGGGCGTATCCTGCAGAATATGGCTGAGCTCCAGCGCTTCCTCCAGGGTTGCGACGGCAAAATGTCTGCACCCCGCCCCGTAGAGGGCATGGGCGGCGGCCGCAACACCGTGGCCGTAGGCGTCAGCCTTGACAACGGCGATGGATACGGTGTGCGGGGTCACGGCGGCACCCTCGGATAACACGCGGTAATTATGGATGAGTGCCTCGGTGTCCACGAGCGCATAGGCTCTGTGGCGTTGGAGGGCTTCGTGTTGTGTATGCATCATAAACCTTCTTTGAGAATCATTAGAGATGGCCCTTAAAGTATAGCACAATTTTTCGGTTTTTGCAAGGGAAATTTGTAAACGAAATTTGTAAGCGAAAAACAAAACCTCCGACGCGACTTAAAAAGGTTGCCATTCCCTGCTTTTTTGAGGGGTTATTGCGCCAAATCGCTTGACTTGACGGGCGCTTTTGTGCTATAATATCCTCAATGAGAGGATGTGATTTTATGAAGATCATTGATTTGTTGCAGGAAGACAAGCTGACGCTGTCCTTTGAGGTATTTCCGCCCAAGACGGAGAGCGGCTACGAGAGCGTCAAGCACGCCACCGAGGAGATCGCCAAGCTCCGCCCGTCTTTTATGAGCGTGACCTACGGCGCAGGCGGCGGCACCAGTCAGTATACGCTGGATATCGCTAAGAATATCAAGGAGCGTTACGGTGTGCCCAGCATTGCGCACCTGACCTGTGTGTCCTCTACCAAAGAGACGGTGCACGCACGCATCAAGGACATTCTGGCGGCGGGCATTCAGAATATCATGGCGCTTCGCGGTGACATCCCCAAGGAGCTGGAGGGTGCAGACCGCAGTCATTGGGATTACAGGCACGCGACCCAGCTTGTTCGTGAACTCAAGGAGAGCGGGGAAGACCTTTGCATCGGCGGTGCGTGCTATCCCGAGATCCATCCCGAGAGTGAAAATCAGAAGGAAGACATCCGCTATCTCAAGGAGAAGGTGGATGCGGGATGCGATTTTTTGACTACCCAGATGTTTTTTGACAATAACCTTCTGTATAATTTCCTGTATAAGATTCGGGAGGCGGGGATCACCGTGCCCATTGTTCCGGGTATCATGCCCATCACCAACGGCAATCAGGTGGAGCGCGCCATCAAGCTCTCGGGCTCCTTCATGCCCCAGCGCTTTAAGTCGCTTGTGGATAAATTCGGCACAAACCCTGCGGCCATGAAGCAGGCAGGCATCATCTACGCTACCGACCAGATCATTGATCTGTACGCCAACGGTATCACCCACGTGCACGTGTATTCCATGAACAAGCCCGACGTGGCGGAGAAGATCATGGAGAATCTGTCGGAAATACTTAGGTAAATGTTGTTTAGCGGGCAGTGCCCGCAGCCAATATCGCGTGACACTCCCCGAGGCGAGGGTGAATCACCCGACAAGATGCTGATCGCATAAATTGTTGTTTGCGGGCAGTGCCCGCGGCCATTGCTCGCGTGACACTCCCCGAGGCGAGGGTGAATCACCCGACAAGATGTTGATCGCATAAATTGTTGTTTAGCGGAGAATTAACGAAAACCCGTAGGGGCGACCCTATGTGGTCGCCCGTCGTTCCGACATCGACAAAACCCTTGTGGGTCAACAATCTTTTTGGCGGGAGGCCACACAGGGCCTCCCCTACGGCCATGTTGGTCATACGCCCGTAAACAACAATTTACCGCAATACTTCCCATCGGGTGATGAACATGGACACGGAGAGTGTCACGCGATAATGTCCGGCGGCACTGCCGCCTAAACAACAATTTACATCCCAAAATCTCAAAATAAAACCGCCAAGAAAGGCAATATATAACTATGGATATCCGCACATTTTTAAAAGACAACCTCATCATCCTCGACGGCGGTATGGGTACCCTCCTGCAAGCAGGGGGACTGCTTCCCGGGGAGCTTCCCGAACGCTGGAATCTGACCCACCCCGAGGACATTATCGCCATCCACAAGGCCTATTTTGACGCGGGTAGCCACGTCGTTAATACCAACACGTTTGGCGCGAATCTTTTCAAGTTTTCTGCGGACGAGCTGGACAGCATTGTTGCCGCCGCCACAGAAAACGCCCGCAAGGCCGCGGCGCAGAGCGGAGGCACACAGCCCAAGTGGGTCGCTTTGGACATCGGCCCTACGGGCAAGATGCTGAAGCCCTACGGAAGCCTGGATTTTGAAGAAGCCGTGGCGGTTTTTGCCGAGACCGTGCGCCTCGGTGTCAAATACGGTGTTGATCTCATTATGATCGAGACCATGAACGACAGCTTGGAGACCAAGGCCGCCCTGCTTGCTGCCAAAGAAAACAGTCAACTCCCCGTGTTCGTTTCCAACGCATACGGCGAAGACGGCAAGCTCATGACGGGAGCATCCCCTGCTGCTATGGTGGCAATGCTGGAGGGCATGGGAGCTGACGCCATCGGTGTCAACTGCTCGCTGGGCCCCAAGGCGCTTGCTCCTGTAGTGGAGGAATACCTGCGCTGTGCATCTGTGCCTGTGCTGCTCAAGCCCAACGCGGGACTTCCCAAGGTCGTGGAGGGCAAGACGGTATTCGATGTATACCCCGATGCATTTGCGGAGGAGGTTTCTGCGTTGGTGCGCCAAGGCGTTCGCGTGGTAGGCGGCTGCTGCGGCACGACCCCTGCGTATATTTCCGAGACCGTGGCGGCCATGCGGGCTCTGCGTCCTTTGCCGCTCAAAGAGAAAAACATCACCTGTGTGTCCTCCTATACCCATGCGGTGACCTTTGGAGATCGCCCTGTGCTCATCGGAGAGCGCATCAATCCTACGGGCAAAAAGCGCTTTAAAGAGGCACTCAAAGCCCATGATATGAATTATATTCTCAAGGAGGGCTTGGATCAGGAAAGCGCGGGTGTACAAATTCTGGATGTCAACGTAGGTCTTCCCGAGATCGATGAGATTTCCATGCTGACCGAAGCGGTCTGCGAGCTGCAGGCTGTGACGGCGTTGCCTCTGCAAATCGATACCGCCAATCCTGTGGCCATGGAAGCGGCTTTGCGTAGATACAACGGCAAAGCCATGGTCAATTCTGTCAGCGGCAAGCGGGAGAGCATGGATGCGATCTTCCCACTTGTGAAAAAGTACGGCGGCCTGGTGGTGGCACTGACGCTGGACGAGGATGGCATTCCCGCCACGGCTGAAGGACGCCTGCAAATCGCTGAGCGTATTCTTGCCACAGCTGAGCACTACGGCATCTCCAAAAAGGATATCATCTTTGACCCGCTGGCCATGGCGGTCAGCGCTGACCGATACGCCGCCCGTGAAACTTTGCGCGCGGTGTCGCTCATCCGCGATCAATTGGGCTGTCACACGTCTCTCGGTGTGTCCAACGTTTCCTTTGGCCTGCCCGCGCGGGACATGGTCAACAGTACCTTCTTTGCGCTGGCTCTGGATCGGGGACTCTCAGCCGCGATCATGAATCCTTACGCTACCGAGATGATGAAGGCTTACCGCACGTTCCTGGCTCTGTCGGGCGCGGACGATCATTGCGCGGAATATATTGCCTTTGCCGAGACGGTTGCCCCGATGATGGCATCCGCGGCTCAATCGGCTACCTCTGCTGCTACAGCTCCCCGTGAGGCGCAAACCGCAACGCTGGAACGTGCGATCGTCAAGGGACTCAAGGAACAGGCGGGACAATTGACACAAGCCTTGCTGGCAGAAAAACAGCCGTTGGAGATCATCCGCGACGAGGTCATCCCTGCCTTGGATCTGGTGGGCGAGGGATTTGAGAAAAAGACGGTCTACCTTCCCCAGCTGTTGATGAGCGCGGAAGCCGCTAAGGCCGCGTTTGAGATCATCAAGAACGCGATGGCAGGCGGGCAAAGCGCCGCCCGCTACCCTGTGGTTCTCGCAACCGTTAAGGGAGACATCCACGATATCGGCAAAAACATCGTTAAGATGCTGTTGGAAAACTACGGCTTTGCCGTGACAGATCTTGGCCGCGACGTGGCTCCCGAGACCGTCGTTGAAGCCGCACTGCGTTTGCACGCACCCCTTGTGGGACTCAGCGCCTTGATGACAACCACCGTGCCTGCCATGGAGGAGACCATTCAACGCATCCGCAAGGAAGCCCCTTTCTGCAAGGTTGTCGTGGGCGGTGCCGTGCTCAACGAGGATTACGCCGCCGCCATCGGCGCAGATCACTACGCCAAGGATGCCATGGAGACCGTGCGCTATGCCGAAGCGTTGGAGTCCTTGCTCCATCAAGAGGCTTGACACATGGATATAAAACGGATCGGACTGACCAACAACCAACTCAAAATTTTGGCGATGGTCTCTATGCTTTTGGATCATGTCGGACTCATGCTCCTGCCCGAGTGGAATTTTCTCAGGATCTTGGGGCGCTTGGCTTTTCCCATTTTCGCTTACATGATCGCCGAGGGCTGTCGGCATACCAAAAACAGGCGCAAATACCTATTGACGCTTCTTATCATGGCATTGGGCATACAAGCTGTGTATTTTGTTGCCATGGGTTCGCTCTATCAAAATATCCTTCTGACCTTTACCCTGTCTGTCCTCCTCATTTGCGGCGTGGATCTGTTCCTGCAAAAGAAGACAGTCGCACGGGGACTGCTTGCGGCGAGTGCTGTTTTGCTCGTGGTCTTTGTTGGCGCGGTTGCTCCTGTGCTCTTTCAAAGCGCCGGCTTTGTCATGGACTACGGCTTTTTCGGTGTTCTTTTGCCTGTGGCGGTGTACTATGCTCCCGGCAAGCTTGGAAAGCTGATCGCTGCAGCTGTCATTCTTCTGATCCGTGCGCTCCTGTACGGAGAACTGAAATGGTTTGCTTTTTTGGCGTTGCCCTTTTTGGCCTTGTATAACGGAAAGCGGGGGAAATACAAGCTCAAATACTTGTTCTATATTTTCTATCCTGCGCATCTGCTGGTGATTTATCTGATCGAACAGCTACTGTCGCGCGGGTGATTTGAACGGCGGTGTGCCTATATGGCATACCGCCGTTTTTGTCAGTCTTGATGAGCATTTTGTTTTGTATACGGCAACACAAAATGCTTGACAAACGTAGGCTCCTGTGGTAAAATAAATTGGATAAGGAGGGATTGCCATGCTGAAGCGTTTTGCGGCATATTATAAGCCGCACATGAAAATTTTTGTTCTGGATATGCTGGCATCTTTGTTTGTAGCCCTCATTGGTATCGTCTATCCCATGATCACGCGCGAAATGCTCAACAATTTCATTCCCAACGAAGCGTATGCTATGATCGTAGGCTTTGGCTGTGCGCTGTTGGGTCTGTATCTCGTGCGGATGTTTTTGAATTTCTTTATCCAGTATTACGGTCACGTCATGGGTGTCAGAATGCAGGCACAAATGCGTTCGGATATGTTCAACCATCTCGAAAAGCTCCCCTACAGCTTTTACGACAACCATGAAACGGGTAAAATCATGTCCCGTATGACAAACGACCTCATGGACATCAGCGAGCTGGCACATCACGGCCCTGAGAATCTTTTGATCTCGGGTATTTCGGTCATTGTGTCCTTTGTTTATCTCTCCACCATCAACTTCTGGCTCACGCTCATCATTTTTGCCTGCGTGCCGTTTCTCATCATGATCTCTCTGTTGCTTCGCAAGCGCATGAGATCCGCGTTCCAGAAAAGCCGCCAGTCCATTGCACAGATCAATGCTTCTCTCGAAG
Organism: Clostridia bacterium; assembly: GCA_017621695.1. Classification (GTDB taxonomy): domain Bacteria; phylum Bacillota; class Clostridia; order Oscillospirales; family CAG-272; genus CAMEON01. The sequence goes on along the minus strand of JAGASP010000092.1, from coordinate 15,362 downwards.
GTAGCATTTCGGGTATCCGTGTGACCAAGGCTTTTACCAATGCCGACATCGAGAAGGAAAAATTCGAGGAAGGCAACGAAATGTTCGTGGAATCCCGCCGCGAGGCATACAAGGCGATGGGACAGTTCCACTCGGCCACCACCTTTGTCACCGACGTATTCAACGTGGTGGTGCTCATCGCAGGTGGCTTGTTCCTCTACCACGGCTACATCGAAAAGCTGGGTGACTATACCGCTTTCGTTACCTCTGTCGGCTTGTTTGTGACTCCTGTGATGACGCTCGTCAACTTTATGGAGCAGTACCAGAACGGTGTCACGGGCTTTGAACGCTTCGTGGAGATCATGGATACCGAGCCCGAGCGTGATGCTCCCGACGCTGTGGATATCGGCGAGGTAGGGGGAGACATCGAGCTTCGTGACGTTACCTACGGTTACGAGGACGGCAAGCCCGTGCTGGATCACGTCAGCTTGCACATCCCCAAGGGACAGACCTTTGCGCTTGTCGGCCCGTCCGGCGGCGGTAAGACCACCATTTGCCACCTCATTCCCCATTTTTACGATTGCGAAAACGGGGAGATCTTGATCGACGGCAAGGAGCTGCACTCCGTGACCATGGAGTCGGTGCGCCGCAATATCGGTATCGTACAACAGGATATTTACCTGTTCAATGCCAGTATCCGGGACAACATCCTCTACGGTAATCCGAATGCCACCCAGGAGGAGGTGGAGGCCGCGGCAAAATCCGCGAACATTCACGACTATATCATGTCATTGGAGCACGGCTACGACACCCAGATCGGTGAGCGCGGCGTGCGCCTGTCGGGCGGTCAGAAGCAACGGCTTTCCATCGCGCGTGTGTTCCTCAAGAATCCTCCGATCCTGATTCTGGACGAGGCAACCAGCGCCCTGGACAACACCACCGAGATCCTCATTCAAGGTGCGCTTGACGAGCTCTGCAAGGGACGCACGACCATTGTTGTCGCGCACCGATTGTCTACCATTAAAAATGCCGACGAGATCGCTGTGATTGCAGACGGAAAGATCGTTGAGCAAGGAAGCCATGATGACCTGCTTGCCATGAACGGCGTGTATACCGAGCTGTATCAGCTACAATTCAAGGCGGGCGTCATTCATACGGAGGAATAAAGCATGAAATTACAAACCAAACTTTTGATTTTGACATCTGCGGCGCTGTTGGTATTTTCTGCGGCTGCCTGTACACAGGAAGAAGAAAAGGAAAACGGAACCGATGCGGTTTCCGGGGCGATCGCGCAAGGTACGTCGGGAGAAACTCTCTCGTCTTCCGAAGAAACTGCTCAGGAGCCCGCACAATCCGAGAGCGATCCCGCAGAAAGCGCACCGACAACCGAAAAACACCCCACGGACGAGTCGTTGGATTCTTCTCCGGAGAGCGGTTCCGAGGAAGCATCCGAGAACGCTACGTCTAAACCGAATTTGGAAACAGAAGCGGGCAGCGAGCAGGGAGATGATCCTGTCGGACCCCAGCCACCGCAGGATTCGGTCGATCCCCTGCCCGACGAAACCCAACCCACGCTTCCGGATTTTGACGGAATAACGACCAACGAAGACGGTGTCATCGAGCTCCCCTTCGTGCCTTTTCCCGATTGACTTTTTGATGGATGCTTGTTAGGCCGGGAAGATCGCTTTGACGGTGTTCTTTATAAAGTTTTATAAAAAATTTTATTCCGTTCACACAAATTACACATTTATCCAGTAAACTATAATGGTTGAGAACCCGACGGGTATCTCTACATGACCCAAAAAGGAGGCTGCTGTGATGATCCGTCGACACTATGCAAAGATCTGTAAATATGTGCTCCCTTTTGCGATGATTTTGACTTTCCTGCTGGGAATGACAGCCTGCTCGGATACGGTCTTACATGAGGATCACGATCAGGGCGCCGAAGGCTTGATCTCCACGCCTTCCGAGGCGATTGATTACCGCTTGACCTTTGATGGAAAAACCTGCCTCGCCGACAGAGGCGGCGCGGTTGCCAAGGACGGGGACAATGTGGTCATCATCAAAGCCGGTGTTTACCATTTGACGGGATCCTACGAGGGTCAATTACAGATCAGCGTGGCGGACACCGAGCACGTCACCTTGATTATGGAGGATCTGTCTATCACGTCGCCTGACTCCGCAGCCTTATACGTCAAAAATGCAGGCTGTGTGTATGTCGAAGTGCCCGAAGGCAAATCGGCAACCTTGACGGATGCGGCGGAATATGTATTCCCTGTGGGTGTGACCAAGCCCAACGCGTGTATCTACGCCGCAGACGATATTACCTTCCGCGGTTTGGGACATCTGACGGTCAATGCCAATTACAACAACGGCATCAGTTGCAACAACGACGTTGTGTTTATGAGCGGCCGTGTGACGGTGTCCGCGAAAAACAACGGTGTCAAGGGTGCGGGAAGCGTCAGTCTGTCAGGGAATTCGATCCTGACGGTGTTGGGTGCTGACGATGCCATCAAGAGTGACGGTATCAATCCCGATGAAGGCATCATCCGTATGAGCGAGAAAGCCAAGGTATATGCCTCCTGCTCCGACGATGCTCTGCAAGCTTTGACAGAGATCACCGTAACCGACGAGGCTTGCATTTACTACGAATGCGAGGGAAGCATTGTCAACTGTAGCAATGCCAAGGTGCCTGAAACGGCCAAGATCCCTTGGGTCAAGGAATGATTTTTAAGCGTGTCATCTCTTAACGTTAAAGTTGAACTTTAGCCTGCTCCCGTGTGCGCCATGTGTGCTCACGGTTTGCATATCGCGTTTTCTCAAAAGATAAAAAGAAAGGAAACATTTCCCATGAAAAAGCATATTTTCCACATTCTTGTAGCAAGCCTGCTGGCCGCATCTCTTTGTGTCGGCTTTGTTGGCTGTAATCAGACCGATGCACCCTCCGACGGAACGGCGCAGGGCTCCGATTCCGCAGCCGATTCCTCGGTCGTGACCGATGAAAACGGTTCTGAAATAGGCTCTTCTTCCGAAAGCACGCCCACAGACTCCAACCCTGCAGAATCTACTCCTTCTGACAATCCCGGCACAAACACCGCAACTCCCGGCACGGAAGAAAATCCCATTGCCCTGACCTTCAATGGCATTGAGTGCTCCGAGTCTGTGGCCGGTACGCTGTCTGTGGACGGTAGTGCTTTCGTTATCAGCAAGGGTGGCTTCTACACCCTGTCGGGCGACCTCAGCGACGGCCAGATCAAGGTCGCTGTTCCCAAGACCGAGGAGATTACCCTGACCTTTAAGAACTTCTCCGCCTCCTCCTCCAAGAGCGCCCCCATTTACATCGACAGCTGCGATAAGGCGACCATTATTCTGGCTGCAGGCACGGTCAACACCCTCTCCGATGCGACCACCTATCAGTTTGCAAATCCCGCCGACGACAAGCCCAACGCTTGTATCTACTCTGCAGATGACCTGACCATCAAGGGCGACGGTACTCTGAATATCACCGCCAACTACAACAACGGTATCGGTTGCAAGAACGACCTCCGCATCAAGAGCGGTACCATCAGCGTTTCCGCGCCCAACAACATCCTTAAGGGCAACGACAGCGTGACCATCGAGGGCGGCAACATCACCCTCAGCGGCGGCGAGGATGCCATCAAGTCTGATGCCACCGATCGCACCGATAAGGGCTTTGTTCTCATTGAAGGCGGTGCGAAGGTGACGATCACCTGCACTGACGATGCCATCCAGGCGACCCAGAGCGTGACCGTAGCCGCAGGCACGACCGTAACCGTGACCGCAGGCGGCAATGCCATCAACTGTCCCGGCACCATCAATGCAGACGAGAGCGCAATGAATATCATTGCCGAGGGCGCTGCTGACGAAGCGTAAAATTTTGTAAAATCATGTATGGTATGATGTACGCATCATCCGCAAAAACTACCCCCGATGTCAAAGCAAGGCATCGGGGGTGATTTTATGAATGAAAACGAAAAAGTAATGATGAACGAAGAAAAAACGGCAGGGTGCAGTGTACCTTTGGCCAACGCCGCTTCCGAAAAGCAAAGCTGCTTTTCCAAGATGACGGATGCGTGCCGCATGGCGTGTGATCGCTTTTTGCGGGCAAGGCTGCTTGTTTCCTACCGCATGACGGTGCGTGTACAGGACCATCCGTGTATACCCGACGCTGTTCCCAGCTTATCCGAAACAGTAGAGCATCAAAATTCCCAAACGAACCGAAGCAACGTGATGAAAAAAGAAGGAAACGTAGAGATCCGTCTGTCGGATCTGACGCTGGGCTTGACGGCTATGAGCTTGGTGTGTACGGCGTTGTGCAGCATCAAAGCCTTGTTTTGCCGCAAATGCGGAAGGTGAGGCACCGGCCTGTTGAATCAATCAAAAAAAAACCGCCTGTAAAACAGGCGGGTTTTATCTGTATTCAGTTTGCGGACGTATCTGCCGCGGTGCCTACGGTCGTTTCGGCCGAGTTGGCTGCGGCGGTGCGGTCAACCGTGACGACCAGACCTCCGTCATTGGTGCCCGAAACGGTATAAACTGCGTTTGTGGGATACTTTACGGTGGTGTCGCCGCTGACGGCGTAGTAGTAGACCTCGTAATTGTGGCCGTCGGCTCCCTTGATGGAGAGCGGCTTGTCTGCGGTCACGTTGGCCTTCAGATAAGCGATGTACTCTTCAAGGCAAAGGTTATTCTGCTTCATGTAGGTCGCGTGTGCGATGCCCACGTAGCGATATGCGGCGGCATAAGAGGAAACACCGGTCGATGCAGCCTTGTCTGCAGGATAGCGCTGGACAAAACCGTAGGTGTGTGCATTTTCCAACAGCCAAGCCTGTGCCTGATCGTCACCTTCGATTCTGCAAAGCAGACCTGTGTGGTGATCCGAGAAGCCGGGCTTCGTGGAGGAGGAAAGCTCTTCCTGCATTTTCTTGGTACGGTAGGCTTCCTTCAGCTCAACATCCTTGTTGCCCAAAGCGGTGAGCATTTTGTCTGCCGCCTTCAGCGCGGTCGCATCCATTTGGATGCCTTCACCGGTTTTGTAATTGTCGGACTTGGCGATCTTGGTCAGATGCGCGTCGTTGGAGGGGAAGGTGTATTCGTGGGTGCTGTTAACAAGCACAAGATCTCCGATGAGGGTGTCCTTCGCGGAAACCGTTTTTTCTTCCCAGACAAGCTCGGCGGGATCCAAGGAAGGATCCTGCTCGTCAGAGCCGGAAGAAACAAAATAACCGATGACCAGAACCATCAGGGTGACGACCATCAAAACCATCAGGCCGCCGATCAGAAGCAGAGTCATTCTCTGCAGCTTGAGACGCTGGTCGCGGCGGGACAGGGAGCTGTTGTTGACGGTATTGAAACCGCGGTCTTCGTGATTAGCCATAAAAACCTCCTTGTTAGAATGCAGACTGCAAAGTGCGGAATGCAGAATTGGGACGGTGTGCGGGGCTTGTCTCCTGCCGGAAACGCCCTCAAAATCAAGAGCGTTCACGATTTTAACAGGGATTTGATCTCTTGATCGTTTTTAATTTTTAGGTTCTTAGAGGGGGTCAAGGGGGAGCCTTCTTGCAAGAAGGTTCCCCCTTGCGTACCCTTCGTACTTAATTACTGTGCGTCCTTGATGGAGAAGTCCATGCGGCCCTTCTTGTCAAGACCGAGGTACTTGACCTTGACGGTCATGCCGACTTCGATGCCTGCATCCTCCACCTTCTCCAGACGGCGGTTGGCGATCTTGGAGATATGAACCATGCCTTCCTTACCGGGAGCGTACTCGACGAAGCAACCGAATTCCTTGATGCCGGTCACCTTACCGGTGTAGATCTCGCCAACCTCGGGCTCGAAGACGATGGCGGCGATGGCGGCGTGTGCGGCCTCCGCCTGCTCACCGTTGACAGCGGCGATGTGGATGGTACCGTCGTCCTCAATGTCGATCTTGGCACCGGACTCGGCAACGATCTTCTGGATGACAGCGCCGCCCTTACCGATGACCTCGCGGATCTTGTCGGGGTCGATCTTCATGGTGGTCATCTTGGGAGCGTACTTGGAAACGGTGGGACGAGGCTGGTCGATGGCCTTCAGGATGACCTCATCAATGATGTAGTCACGGCCTGCGTGGGTCTGCTCGAGTGCCTGCTTGATGATCTCGGGGGTCAGACCGTCGATCTTCAGATCCATCTGAATGGAGGTGATACCCTTGTGCGTACCGGCTACCTTGAAGTCCATGTCGCCGTAGAAGTCCTCAAGACCCTGGATGTCGATCATGGTATCCCAAGAGCCGTCCTCAGCGGTGATCAGACCGCAGGAGATACCTGCAACGGGAGCCTTGATCGGCACGCCTGCGTCCATCAGAGCGAGGGTGGAACCGCAAACAGAGCCCTGAGAGGTGGAACCGTTGGAGGAAACGACGTCGGATACCAGACGGATGGCGTAGGGGAACTCCTCGGGAGAGGGCAGCACGGGCACGAGGGATCTCTCGGCCAGCGCGCCGTGACCGATCTCGCGACGACCGGGAGAACGGGTGGACTTGGCCTCACCGGTGGAGAAGCCGGGCATATTGTAGTGGTGCATATAACGCTTTTCGGTCTCGTTGTCGATACCGTCCAGCATCTGCGCCTCGTTGAGGGTACCGAGGGTCGCCACGGTCAGAACCTGAGTCTGACCACGGGTGAACAGACCCGAGCCGTGGGTTCTGGGCAGGATGCCGACCTCGGCGCCCAGAGGACGGATGGTGTTCATGGAACGGCCGTCCACGCGCTTCTTGTCAACCAGCAGCCAGCGGCGAACGATCTTCTTCTGGATCTTGTATACCAGCTCGTCCATAATGGTGCTGATCTCGGGGTATTCCTCCTCAAACTCTGCGATGATGGCATCCTTGACGGGAACCATGCGAGCGTCACGGACGTTCTTGTCGTCGGTGTCGAGGGCGGCCATGACGTCCTTCTCGCAGAAGGCGAAGACCTTGTCGAACATATCGTGATCGAGATCGCCGGAGGGATACTCGAACTTGGGCTTGCCGATGTCGGCGATGATGCTGTTGATGAAGCCGAGCAGCTCCTTGATCTCAGCGTGAGCCTTCATGATGGCCTCGAACATGGTGTCGTCGTCCACCTCGTTGGCACCTGCCTCGATCATGACGACCTTTTCCATGGAAGCGGCCACGGTCAGCTCCAGATCGCTGACCTTTCTCTGTGCCTCGGTGGGGTTGACCACCAGCTCGCCGTTCACAAGACCCATGAATACGCCGCCGATGGGGCCGTTCCACGGAATGTCGGAGATGGACAGGGCGATGGAGGCACCGATCATAGCGGTGATCTCAGGGGAGCAGTCATGGTCAACGGACATGACGGTGAGGGTCAGGGCAACGTCGTTGCGGAGATCCTTGGGGAACAGGGGACGAACGGGACGGTCGATGACACGGCTGGTCAGCACGGCCTTCTCGGAAGGCTTGCCCTCACGCTTGAGGTAACCGCCGGGGATCTTGCCTGCGGCGTACATTCTCTCGTCGAAGTCAACAGAGAGGGGCAGGAAGTCGATGCCGTCACGGGGCTTTTCAGATGCGGTAGCGCAGCAAAGAACGGCCGTCTCACCGTAGCGGCAGAGGCAGGAGCCGTTGGCAAGGCCTGCGAGCTTACCGGTCTCAATGACCAGAGGGCGGCCTGCAAGGGTGTACTCGTAAACCTTGTGGTTCTTAAATTCCATAGCGGAACTCTGGATGGTGTACATTTTGTTTTCCTCCGTTTTGATTTTTGGTTTTTTGATATTTCCGGTCTTACGGAGGTTTAGCACTTAACGGCGCATTGGATGGCTCCAATACACGGTTAAGAACTAATCCGACGTAAGACGCGGAGGGCTGACTTGGTGGTGGCGCGGCGCGTTGCGACGGGAATCGACATCCCCTCAACGCAACGCAAGGGAGCGGGAGCGGCCATATGCCGTTCCGCACTCCCTCTTTGTTGAGATTACTTTCTGAGGTTCAGCTTCTCGATGATTGCACGGTAGCGGTTGATGTCAACCTTCTGCAGATAACCGAGGAGGTTTCTTCTGTGACCGACCATCTTCAGAAGACCGCGGCGGCTGTGGTGGTCCTTCATGTTGGACTTCAGGTGCTGGGTCAGGTGGTTGATGCGGAAGGTCAGAAGAGCGATCTGGACTTCAGGGGAACCGGTGTCACCCTCATGGATGGCATACTCGGCAATGATTGCCTGCTTTTCGGCGTTGGTCATGGTATTTTTCACCTTTCAAAAATATATTTGGCATGAACACAGAGATCGGCTGGTGAAATGCCGCATGGCGGCTGTGTCCGAGGGCCGTGCTCACGTCACACATCATTATATCATACCGTGCTTTTTTTGTAAAGAGGATATGCAAAAGTTTTCGATTATTTCATGATTTTGTTACATTTATAAAGCCGAAATTTTCGGCCTTTGCGGCAGATACGCAAGTTTGTGCTGCCGTTTGTGAAAAAACGAAGAATTTTGGAAAAATTCAAAAGTTTGGAAAGAAACCGACATACAAGAGTGTCATAATAGGTACAGAGGCCTCTGGGAAATGCAAATTGCTGTTCGGTTGAGCAAAACAACAAAGTTGACCGACAATTTGCCTTCCTTTTCCCAACCGAAAATTCCCGAAGGAGGAATATACCGAATGAACGATCAAGACATCGTGGAATTGTATTTTGCCCGCGACGAGCAGGCCATTGCCGAGACCGACAAAAAATACGGCAAGCTGTGTATGCAGGTGTCGGTCAATATTTTGGAAAACAAATCGGATGCCGAGGAATGTGTCAGCGATACCTATCTCAAAACATGGAACAGCATTCCCCCCACACGTCCGAGCTCACTCTGCGCCTTTGTGTGCAAGATCGCCCGCAATCTCTCCCTCAACCGCCTGCGGGATGCCCGCAGAGAAAAGCGCAACCGCGAGCTGACGGTTTCCTTTGAGGAGCTGGAGGAGTGCATTCCCATGCCTGACGAATCGGTCAGCGAGCTGTCTTATCTCTTGACTGCCTTTTTGGATGGGGAAGGGGAGACCGACCGCGTGCTCTTCATGGGGCGCTATTGGTTCCATTGCTCGGTGGCGCAGCTTGCCACGCGCATGAGCCTGACACCCAACGCCGTTTCTTTGCGGCTCTACAAGACCCGTGAGCGGTTGCGTATCTATTTGAATGAAAGGGGATATCATGTATGAAACGAGAGAATATATCGAAAGCCATGGACGGCGTCGGTGAGCATCTCATCGTCGAGGCCGCCGAAAAGCTGGATCTGGTCGGCGCACCCGTTGCCGCCAAAGCGGGGAAGAAGGGGCAGAATGCCTTTGTGAGATTTATGAACAGCGGATGGGGCGTGGCCGCCGTCTGCGCGCTTGTGGCCGTCGGTGTGATGGGTGGTATCATCTGGGCAGGGAATCAGCCGGGGACGAATCTGCCCGTGGGTGCTACCGAAGAAACAGAGACAGAGGCAGAGGTGACCGAGCCTTTGGTGATTCCTGAGACCGAGGAAACGACTGCGGAAGAAGCAAACTCTGAAGAAACTACCTCTGAGGAGGTAACGACCCAGGAAATCGAAACTGAACCTCCGCACGAGCATATTCTCGGCGAATGGTCGTTTGCCAAAACACCTACCTGTACCGAGAGCGGTGTGTGGGAAAGACATTGCACCGCAGGGGATTGCAACTATACGGAAGAACGGTCGCTCCCCGCAGGCCGACACACCTTCAATGATACACAACTGACCTGTATTGTCTGCGGGGCGGATGCGCCTCCCATGGAGTTTACCTCCTACGGCGACGGCACTTGCTATATCAGCGACAGAGGAGAAGTAGCACGCAGCATCCGGGAATTGACCATTCCGTCCTATTCTCCCGAGGGAGATCTGGTGATTGCCGTGGATGACAACGTGTTTTCCGATCTTTTGGATCGTTGCAGCAAATTGACGATCTCCGAGGGTATTGAGCGCATCGGTGTGAGAGCTTTTGCGGCCATGCCTATGCTGAAAGAGGTGCATTTCCCTTCGACTTTGACAATGATCGAGAGCAGTGCCTTCTACTTTTGCGGCAGGCTCGCAGACGTGGTTTTGCCCGCGGGCTTGCAATATCTCGGCGACAGCGCTTTCGAATCCTGCCGGCTTTCCGAGTCCTTTGCATTGCCCGAAGGACTTGTGTATCTCGGTGCCAATGCACTTTCCGGTTGCAGCGAATTGACAAAGATCCATCTGCCCTCGTCCTTGACCGAAATCGGCGAAGGCGTGTTTGTTAACAATATTTCGCTGACTGAAATTACGTTTGATGAGAACATACAGATTACCGCAATTCCTGCAAACTTTGCGCAAAACTGCCGTATAACTGCCATCCGAATCCCGGATTCTGTTACGTCCATTGGGAATAACGCATTCCTTAACTGCGCCTATCTGCAAGATGTTTCTCTGCCTGACGGCTTGACCGAAATCGGTCACGGTGCCTTTAACGGTTGTTTCATTTTGGCAGAATTGGATCTGCCCGCGAGCCTGACGTCGATCGGGGATTCCGCCTTTGCTGATTGCACCGCCCTGTCGGGGTTGGTACTGCCCGAAGCCTTGACCCACGTCGGTGTCAACGTATTTGACGGCGCATCGGGGCTTTCTTATCAGACCTACGGCGGTTGCCTGTATCTTCCTATCGGCGAAAATCCCTATGCCGTGCTTGTCAAGGCTGAATCTGCCGAAATCACGGCAGCTGAGATCCATCCCGACGTAAAGCTCATGATGGGCGGCGCTTTTGAAGAATGCACGTACCTTGAGGAAATCACCATTCCTGACGGCCAAACGGAAATTCCCAACCGATTCTTCTACGGTTGTACCTCTCTCCGTGCAGTAGAGCTTCCCGACACGGTGAAGAGCATTGGTGAGCACGCGTTCTACCGCTGTGCCGCTCTTGAAAAGCTTCCCGAAAGCGCGGGACTAACCCAAATCGGTGCGTATGCCTTTAGTGCTTGCCACGGGCTTACCGAGATCGTGCTTCCCGAAACTGTGACCGAAGTGGGGGTTTATGCGTTTTCGAGTTGTGGAAACCTGCTCAGCGCTACGTTGTCTTCAGGCATGACGTCTGTCCCCGCAGGAATGTTCCACAAATGCGCGCTGATGGAGCGGGCGACCCTTCCCGAGAGCATCACGAGGATCGAGGAGTGGGCGTTCGGATGGATGAACAGGAACAACGCAACTTATTTTGAGATCAATATTCCCAAATCCGTTGTTTACATGGGCGGCAGCGCTTTTTCGGACGGTACCGTGACCCTGCGCTACGACGGTACTTGGGCGGAATTTGATGCCATCGAAAAGGGCGAGAGTTGCTTTGGCGGTCTCGGTCATGCCTCGGTTGTGTGCACCGACGGAACGGTGCATCTGAGCTGATCCCGTGTTTCAAATTAAATTTTTTGGAGGTTTGCCTCTCTTTTTGAGGGGCAGACCTTCTTTTTTGCAAAAAATTCAAAGATTCTGAAAGATGACGACACACAGTGGGGTCATAATAGGTACAGAGACGTTTGGAGATCATGAGAGGCTCGCTGTAGGGCGGGGGCTTGCTCCCACCGAGAAAACATCCGACGACATTTCATGACAAAATTTCCAAACCTATATCGCCAAAGGAGGAACACACCGTATGAACGATCAAGAGATCATCGCCCTGTACTTTGCGCGGGACGAGCAGGCGATCACCGAAACCGCCAAAAGCTACGGCCGCTTGTGTATGCAGGTCTCCATGAATATCCTGGACAGCAAGCCCGATGCTGAGGAATGTGTCAACGATACATACCTGAAAACATGGAACAGAATTCCGCCCGTCAAGCCCGACTCATTGGGGGCATTTGTTTGCCGCATTGCGAGAAATTTGTCGCTCAAGCGCCACAGGGATCTGCACCGTGCGCGGAGAAACCGCGACCTGACGGTTTCTTTTGAAGAGCTGGCGGACTGCATCCCCATGCCGGATGAATCCAAGGATGCGCTTCCCGCATTGTTGACGGCATTTTTGGAAGGGCAGGGAGAGGTGGACCGCGTGCTGTTCGTGGGACGCTATTGGTACGCGCTCGCGGTCAGTGACCTTGCCGAGCGCATGGACATGACGGCCAACGCCGTCTCTCTGCGATTGCACAGAACCCGCGAAAAGCTGCGGGTATATCTTGAAGAAAGGGGGTACCGCGTATGACAGGGAGAGATGCATTTGAAGCCATGAGCGGTATCAGCGACAAGCTGATTATGGAGGCCGGCGACAAGCTGGGTATTTTAAACGCAGGTGTTGTGAAAAGCAAAAAAGCCAAAGCACCGAGCGCTTTTTCGAGGTTTATCAACAGCGGATGGGGCGTGGCCGCCGTCTGCGCGCTTGTGGCCGTCGGTGTGATGGGCGGTATCATTTGGGCAGGGAATCAGCCGGGGACGCATCAGCCTGCGGGACATCCTGCGGGAACGGATAGCGAGGCCGAGGCGAGTGAGGCGCTGCATCCCGGCGAGACAGAGCCCGAAAACGTTCTGCCTCCCGAAAATGACACGACCGAGAGCACATCTGCGGATGCAGGGCACACCTTTGATGTTACGGCATCCCTCGCGGCCATTGACCAACTGGCGAAACAGAACGTTTCGATCCCGCTGAAATTTCACACGACCCCGTACGGCGGGTTGCCGCAGGAATTCAATGGGTCTGTCGGACAGGCGGGGAGCAAGCATTGGGCGTACGTGAATACCGAGGGTGCCGCTGTTCTGGAGGAAGAGAGCGGTTACTACCACAAGTACGTTTACGATATGGCCAAGTTTTGGTATCTCGAAACCTATGCTATGGTGGACAACGCTGAATTCGATATGGTATACAAGGGACGTTACTGGTGGAAAAATTATCTCGATCAGCTGACGTTTGAGGCGTATGATGCGCTGGTTTACACGGGGACTGCATTCGTCACGGAGCAGGCCTGCGACGTATTTTCCTATAACGGCACGGTCACGGACGGCAGTCAGGTCGCGCTGGCCTTGTATGTGCGTACTGCTGACCGTAACGTGATGAAGCTGGAGATCGAGATTCTCCAAAGCAGCCATAGCAGCCACCTTTCAACCGATGCGCGAAAAGCTGTCATCGAGGTCGGGAAGATCTCGACGGGAGATGCCGCCAAGGGACCCACGCTGCCGGATCCCAAATGGGATGCCCCCGATCAGGACGGGGAAACCGAGATCGAGTATCCTCCCGAGGGAAATCCCCCCGAAGAGCCCGAGACGGGCGGGACGGTGTTCCCCGATGTAATTCCCGCGTTGGATGATCTGATGCAGGCGCCTTTGGCATCTGCCGAAGATACGGAGAGCTTTGTCCACATTCCTTACCTGAGTCAGGGAATGGGCGGCATGATTGAATTTTTCGTTTTGCCCGAAGGCGCCTCGGATGCTTCCGAGCTTGTGAGCACCTACGCCTGCGACTTCCCGGAAGACAGCGAAACCAACCTGCTGGTCGTGGGCGTGGAAAAATCTCCCACCGAATATTGTGTTCTGTACCTCATGGAAAAGAGCGGTATAACCGAAGCTGACGGAGAAGAAGCCCGATACGTTGAAATGCTGTGTACCGAGATGATTTTCCTCCACGACAAAGCCCTCTCTCCGACGGGTACGACCTACTATTTTACGCAAAACACAAGCTCCGCAGGCTTCCAATATACCGACCAACGGCGAGATAGCATTTTGGCATCCAACAGGCACGACAGCCTGAATGCGCTGACCCATGCGGAAGATCTGCTCGGCAGATACAAGAACGCGACGGATTACAAATACACCGTGATCTACAGCTACAGCAATCAGAGCGCCGAGGAATTGGACATGGCGCATATCCCGGAGCTGCCCGAATTCAATTTCGAAATTTTCTGTGAATACGGTCTTCCCGACAGGGATCAATGATGCATATGTCGGTCGCACCGCGGAAAAACGGCGCGCGCCGTGTCAGAGACACATTCTACCCCAAATTCCCCGAAAACCCCCGAAAAGTCTTTGATTTTTCGGGGGTTTTCTGTCATTCTACTTTGCGTTTACCTAAAATCTCCTGTGAGTTTCCTTGTTGTCTCCCGTGGGTTGCCCTCTTTTGAGATACATTATACTGCGCACTTCCAAAAATTTGTTGACAGTTCAACGATGGTGTGGTATAATGAGCCGAACAATTTCCCGGAGGTGCAACCGTATGACAAATGACACCCGAGACATGACCGATAAGGATATACCTATATTCTTTACGACAGACGACCGTTACGTTCCCTTTTTGGACGTGGCCGTCTCTTCTCTGATTCAAAATGCTTCCAAAGATTACCGCTACCGCATCATCGTGCTGAACACAGGCATCCTGCAAGAAAACATCGACCTCGTCAAGCGCAACGAATGCGAGAGCTTTGCCATTGATTTTGTGGACATCACCGAAGAGGTGAGGGGCATCCAGTCCCGCTTCAAAAACGTCTATCATTTTTCTGTGGTGACCTACTACCGTCTCTTCATTGCCTCCATGTTCCCGCAGTACAAGAAGATCGTCTATCTGGACTGCGACCTGGTGGTGCTGGGGGATATCTCTGAGCTTTACCATACCGACCTGCAGGGCAATATTTTTGCCGCGGGTCCCGAGATGTTCGTGCAAAGCACACCTGAGTTCCGCTACTATGCCGAAAAGGCGTTGGGTGTGGATCCTTCGGGATACGTTAACGCGGGCGTGCTGGTGGTGGATCTGGAGCAGTTCCGTAGGCATAAGATCGAGGAGAAGTTCATCGAGCTGATCACCCGCTACGATTTTGATCTGCTGGATCCCGATCAGGCTTACCTCAACTACCTCTGCGACGGTAAGATCCTGACCCTCCCCAACGGCTGGAACAAGGAGCCCATGCCCATTCCCTGCGAGGGGGAGCTGAACATTGTCCACTATGCGCTTTACAAAAAGCCGTGGCAATATGGGGACGTGATGTATGGGGAGTATTTTTGGACATATGCTGAGAAATCCCCCTATTATGAGGAGATTCTTCGCCACAAGGCTGCTTTCGGAGATGCTGAAAAAGCCGAGAAAGCCGCTATGGCCGAGGAGATTTTGGAGCATGGCGTGAAAATTGCCGAGTCCGACTATACCTTCGTGACCAAGCTGGGACGGAAGTGAATGAAGGGGTGTACAGTTTTATAAATTGTTGTTTGCGGGCAGTGCCCGCGGCCAATATCGCGTAACACTCTCCAAGGTTAGGGTGTATCACCCGATGGAGAGCACAACGGTAAATTGTTGTTTACGGGCGTATGACCAACATGGCCGTAGGGGAGGCCCTGTGTGGCCTCCCGCCAAAAAGATTGTTGACCCACAAGGGTTTTGTCGATGTCGGGACGACGGGCGACCACATAGGGTCGCCCCTACGG
>JAGASP010000091.1 GCA_017621695.1 Clostridia bacterium | reverse complement strand
ACCCGTAGGGGCGACCCTATGTGGTCGCCCGTCGTCCCGACATCGACAAAACCCTTGTGGGTCAACAATCTTTTTGGCGGGAGGCCACACAGGGCCTCCCCTACGGCCACGTTGGTTAAAAGCCCATAAACAACAATTTATGCGATCAACATCTTGTCGGGTGATTCACCCTCGCCTCGGAGAGTGTCACGCGATATTGGCTGCGGGCACTGCCCGCTAAACAACAATTTACAAGACCAACACGTCCCCCTGACACCATCCCATAAAACACAGGAGCAACACATGAAAAAAGTCACCTCCCACTCCTTGCCCGACAACGTCATGGTGCATTGCATCGACGCTGCCCTCGCATGGGAAAATCACACCGTGGTCTCCGGCCTCAACCTGACGGTTCACAAGGGAGATTACCTCTGCATCGTCGGCGAAAACGGCTCGGGTAAATCCACCCTCGTCAAAGCAATGCTGGGTCTCCACCCCGTAGCAGAAGGGCATATCTGCATCAATCATAACATCAAAAGCGGCGGCATCGGCTACCTCCCCCAGCAGACCCCAGCGCAAAGAGATTTCCCCGCCTCCGTCAAAGAGGTAGTGGAATCGGGCTGCCTGCACGGCATGGGGTGGAATCCCTTCCACAGCCGCACGGATAAGCACAAGGCGGTTTGTGCCATGGAAAAAGTGGGGATCACCCACCTCGCCAACCGCTGTTACCGTGACCTGTCGGGCGGTCAACAGCAGCGAGTTCTTTTGGCGCGCGCGTTCTGCGCGACCGAACGACTCATCTTTCTGGACGAGCCCATCGCAGGTCTTGACCCCTTGGCCATGAAGGAAATGTACGACATCATCTCCAACATGAACCGCCCCAGCGAGTGTCACATCTGCGACCATGACCACCAGGGCGTTACCGTAGTCATGGTCTCCCACGACATCCGTGCCGCCGTCAAGCACGCCAGCCACATTTTGCATCTGGACAAGGAGCAGTCCTTCTTTGGCACGACCGAAGCATACCTCAAAACCGACATTGGCCGCCGTTTCGCGGGAGAGGAGGACTGACAAATGCTGTATATATCTCCGATGGCTCTGTCGCTTGGTTGGTTGGATACCCTCAAGCTCTATCTCTCCTATCCCTTCGTGCGCTACGCCCTGATTGCCGGCGTGCTCATCTCTCTCTGCGCGGGACTTTTGGGCGTGACCCTCGTGCTCAAGCGCTATTCCATGATCGGTGACGGTCTGTCCCATGTGGCTTTCGGTGCTATGGCTATTGCCGCCGTGACAGGCCTTGCCCCCATGACGGTTGCCTTGCCCGTCACCGTTGCAGCTGCCGTTCTGCTTCTCCTTGCCAATGAACGCGGGCTCATCAAGGGAGACGCCGCCATCGCCATGCTCTCGGCCGGGGCTTTGGCTGTTGGTTATCTGCTTCTGAATCTCTTTCCCTCGACGGGAACGGGCTCCCTCAGCGGCGACGTTTGCTCGTCCCTGTTCGGCTCCACCTCCATGATGACCCTTTCCCCCTCCGACGTGTGGCTCTGCGTGATCCTCTGCGCCGTGGTACTGGGCTTTTTTATCCTTTGCTATCACCGCATTTTTGCGGTCACCTTTGACCAGACCTTCGCCACCGCGACGGGACTTTCTTCCCGCGTTTACAATTTTGCCATTGCGGCAGTGAGCGGCGTGGTCATCGTCATGGCCATGAAGCTGGTGGGCGCGCTTCTTATCTCCGCCCTCATCATTTTCCCCGCGCTGTCCTCCATGCGGCTGTTCAAGAGCTTCCGCTCGGTCATGGTGGTCACGGCCATCCTTGCGGTAGCGGGATCGCTTTCGGGTCTTATTCTGTCCCTGCTCTTCAGCACACCCACGGGTGCGACGGTCGTGGTGGTGCATATTGTGATTTTTGGAATTTTTTCGATTTTGAAGATGATACTGAAACGGTAAATTGTTGTTTAGGCGGCAGTGCCGCCGGCCAACGCTCGCGTGACACTCTTCAAAGCGAGGGTGTATCACCCGATGGAGAGTACAACGGTAAATTGTTGTTTATGGGCTTTTAATCAACGTGGCCGTAGGGGAGGCCCTGTGTGGCCTCCCGCCAAAAAGATTGTTGACCCACAAGGGTTTTGTCGATGTCGGGACGACGGGCGACCACATAGGGTCGCCCCTACGGGGTTTTGTTAATTCTCCGCAAAACAACAATTTACCGCAATACTTCCCATCGGGTGATGAACATGGACACGGAGAGTGTCACGCGATATTGGCCGGCGGCACTGCCGCCTAAACAACAATTTATATTCCCATACCCAAAGAAAGGACGGTGACCTCTCTGAAACGACTTTTGACCTATCTCAAGCCCTACCGTGGGCGCATCTCGGTGGGACTGACCATCAAAATACTCGGTACGCTGGTGGAGCTTGCCATCCCCTATATCCTCAGCATCATTCTGGACGAGGCCATCCCCAAGGCTGTCGAGGCGGGGGACACAGACAGCGGATTGCGACAGATCTTTATCTGGGGCGCGCTCATGATTGTCTGCGCTGTTTTGGCGCTGGTGCTCAATATCATCGCCAACCGTATGGCCGCCCGCGTGGCGCGCGACACGGCCATCGCCATCCGCCACGACCTGTTTGACAGCACCCTGCGGCTGTCCTGTAGCCGTGCCGATGCGTTCACCGTCCCCAGCCTGGAGTCCCGCCTGACCTCCGACACCTACAACGTCCACCATTTGATCGGCATGATCCAGCGCATGGGCATCCGTGCCCCCATCCTGCTCATCGGCGGTCTTGCCATCACCTTTACCCTCGACCCCGTGCTGGCCGCCGTCATGCTCTGCGTGCTTCCCTTCATTGCCCTCACAGTATTTCTCGTATCTCGCAAGGGTGTGCCGCTCTTTAAGAAATCTCAGGAATCGGGAGATGCCATGGTGCGCGTCGTCAGAGAGGATGCACAGGGCATCCGCGTCATCAAGGCGCTGTCCCGCAAGGAATACGAGCAAAGCCGCTATGAGACGGTCAACCGCCGCCTGCAGCACGACGGCTTGCGTGCCTCTGCCGTGATGGGCATTTCCAATCCCGTCATCAACCTTTTTTTGAACGTGGGTCTCGTCGCCGTCCTTTTGGTAGGCGCGATCCGTGTGACCAACGGCGACTGCCTCCCCGGCAAGATCATTTCCTTCATCCAATATTTCACCCTGCTCTCCAACGCCATGCTGGCCATCACCCGTATCTTTATGATGTTCACCAAGGGTGCCGCCTCCATGGGGCGTATTTCGGAGGTGCTGGATGCCGCGGCTGCCTGCGACGAAGCACCTGTCGCTGTCCGCACGCTGCCCACCCCCATGGGTATGAACGGAGAGGGCTATCTTCGCTTTGAAAATGTCAGATTTACTTACGGGGAACGGGAAAACGACACCCGCAAGCCCCATCTCGACGGTCTGAGCTTTTCTCTCCCCCAAGGTGGCACGCTGGGTATCATCGGTGCCACAGGCAGCGGAAAAACCACCCTGCTTTCCTTGCTCATGCGTTTTTATGACGTGAGAGCAGACCACGGCACCGTTTCTCTCGGCGGCCGCGATCTCCGCACCATGACCCCCGAAGAGCTCAGGCAAAAATTCGGTATTGCCATGCAAAACGACTTTATTTTTGCAGGCACGATTGAAGACAACATCCGCTTCGGGCGTAATATCCCCCACGATGACGTAGTGCTGGCCGCCAAGATCGCACAGGCCTACGAGTTTATCTCCGCCCTCCCCGACGGCTTTGCCCATAAGCTTACCGCCAAGGGCACCAATCTGAGCGGCGGACAAAAGCAACGCTTGCTCATCGCCCGTGCCATTGCCGGGAAACCCGAGATCCTGATTTTAGACGACGCATCCTCCGCGCTGGATTATCGCACCGATGCCGCTTTGCGTCGGGACATCCGAGAAGCGCAGGTCGGTGACGGGGACGCATCCCCCTTGGCGCATACCACCACCATCGTGGTCGCCCAGCGTGTCAGTTCGGTCAAGCACGCCGATTTGATCCTCGTGCTGGACGGCGGCGAGATCATCGGCAACGGCAACCACGATGCCCTCATGGAAACCTGCGAGGTCTACCGCGAAATTGCGGAGTCCCAGATGGGAGGTGCGATCCTTGACTAACCGAGGCGGCCCTATGGGGCGTTCAGCAAACAAGGTCGGTGCTCCCGACAAGCCCATGGACAAAGCAGGACGCACGCGCGTGCTGTTGCGTGTCTGCAAATATCTTTTCAAAGACAGATTCGCCATGCTGGCGGCCTTTATCATGATGCTCGTGTCCAATCTGTTGGCGCTGGCAGGCCCCAAGATCACGGGTCTCATCATTGACGCCATCGACGCCGAAACCGGCGTGGACATGGATACCGTCACCAAATGGTGCATCGTGCTGGTGGTCTTTTATCTCATTTCTGCCGTTCTCTCCTATATTTTGGCGGTGCTGATGGCATGGATCAGCCAACGCGTCTCCTACACCATGCGCAAAGAGGTCTTTGCCCATCTGACCGAGCTGCCCGTGGGGTATTTCGACACCCACCAGACAGGCGACATCGTCAGCCACATCTCCTACGACATCGACACGGTCAACGCCTCCCTCTCCCACGATCTATTGCAGATCTGCGTCAGCGTGGTGACGGTGGTAGGGTCGCTTGCCATGATGCTCTCCATCTCTCCTCTGCTCCTTGGCGTGTTCGTCATCACCGTCCCCGTGTCCATTCTCTTTACCAAATACAAGACCCAAAGGATCCGCCCCCTGTTCCGCAAACGCTCCGCCAAGCTCGGTGAGCTCAACGGCTTTGCGGAGGAGATGCTGTCGGGTCACCGCACCATCAAGGCTTATCACCGTGAGGCCTATATGGTCAACGAGTTTGACGGCCACAACCAAGATGCCTGTGAGGCCTATTACCGCGCCGATTATCAAGGCTCTGTCATCGGCCCTACCGTCAACTTTGTCAACAACCTCTCCCTCTGCCTCATCACGGTGCTGGGCGGCGTATTCTATCTTCTGACCCTGTCAGTTCCCAATCTCGCCCCCGTTTTCGTGATCGGTCTGGGTGACGTATCTGCCTTCGTGCAGTATTCCCGAAAATTCTCGGGTCCCATCAACGAGTTTGCCAACATCCTGAGCGAATTTCAGTCGGCCTGCTCGGCGGCAGAGCGTATCTTCACCCTGCTGGATGAGCCGGGAGAGGTCGCTGATTTGCCCGATGCCAAGGTACTTCCCCACGCAACGGGCGAGGTGCGCGGCGACGTGACCATGGAGGACGTGCATTTCGGATACGTCCCCGACAAGGAGATCTTGCACGGCCTGTCCCTCAAGGCTGACAAGGGCAAGCTCATTGCCATCGTGGGTCCCACGGGCGCGGGCAAGACCACCGTCATCAACCTGCTCATGCGCTTTTATGACATCGACAGCGGCCGCATCACGGTGGACGGTCACGAGATCAGAGACCTGACCCGCGACAGCCTCCGTCTGTCTTATACCATGGTTCTGCAGGACACATGGCTCTTCTGCGGCACGGTGCTGGACAACATCACCTACGGCACAGAGGGTACCACCATGGAGGATGCCGTGAGAGCCGCCAAGGCCGCGCGTATCCACGATTTCATCATGTCCCTGCCCGACGGCTACATGACCGTCCTCTCAGATGACGGCGTGAACATCTCCAAAGGACAAAAGCAGCTCCTCACCATCGCTCGCGCCATGCTGTCCCGCGCGCCCGTCCTGATTCTGGACGAGGCCACCTCCAACGTGGACTCCCGCACCGAGCATCTCATCCAGGAAGCGCTGTACGCCCTCATGCAGGATCGCACCTGCTTTGTCATCGCTCACAGACTTTCCACCATCAAGAACGCCGACACCATTCTGGTCATCAAGGACGGCGTGGTGATCGAGTCGGGTAATCACGAACAGCTTTTGGCAAAGAAGGGATTTTATGCTTCGCTTTACAATGCGCAGTATCAATAGGACATCAAAAAAAGCATCGGCCTCGGCCGATGCTTTTTGCTTGCATATCGCATCACATATAAAACTCGTTCTTGATCTTCCGCTCAAACAACCCGTGCAACGCAACCATAGGATCTGCGCCTTCATAGAGGATCGCGTACACCGCCTCGCAAATGGGCAGCTCTACCCCATACCGCTTGCCAAGCAGCACCATAGCGCGCGTCGTGGCATAGCCCTCAGCCAGCGCCCCAAAGGATTCCCCCTTGACAAAGGCCTCGCCGAACGCGCGGTTATGGCTGAATTTGGAGAATACCGTAGCCTCATAGTCACCGAGGTGGCAAAGGCCGTAAGCCGACAGCTCGCTACCGCCCATCGCGGCGATCAGACGTGCGATCTCGCGGGTACCGCGGGACATGAGCGCGCCCTTGAGAGTGGACAGCCCCTTGCCGTCCAGCATACCTGCGGCGATACCGATGACGTTCTTGGAGGCCGCTCCGATCTCACTACCGATGAGGTCTTCCCCATAATAAAAGCGGATCAGCTCACTGGAAAATTCCTCCACAAGGTACTCCTTGGTGGCCTCATTAAGGCTGTCAATGACCATACAATTGGGCACGCCTGCGTAAAATTCCTGCACGTGGCCGGGGCCAACCCATACAGCGACCTTGACCGAAGGATCCAACGCCTCAGAGGTGATCTCCGACAGTCGCTTGCCCGTCTCGGCCTCGATGCCCTTCATACAGAGCACGACCGTCTTGTTCTTGATACCCAAAGGCTTCAGTTCTTCCATCAGACCTCTCAAGCCCTGAGAACCGATAGAAATAATGAGCGTCTCGCAGGTATCCGTCGCTTCCTTGATGTCGGTACAGAGCTTGACCGAATCCGGCAGAACCAGAAGGTCATTTCTGCGCTCGGCCAGAAAGCGTTGCATATGGGGCGTGTCGGCAGGCCCGTACATGGTCACCTCGTGACCTTTGTGTGCGGCCAGATACCAACCGATGAGGGATCCCCAACGGCCACAGCCGATAACCGTAATCTTCATGATAATCTCCATTCCGCCGCCATGCAGCGGCACAAATAAATTTAAATCTCGGTCTCCACCCGACAGGTGTTTTTCAAAACACCGAGCATCCCGTCATCAGCGGGAATCACAACCACAGAATCCTCCTCGGGCAAAAGAAACACGCAGCTCACAGGGTCAAAGGGGTTGTTGGTATACGCAAATACTTTTCCGTACGCCCCTTTGCGCGTATGTAAAAACGCTTTTTTCTTTCTTCGCGGCAAAACGTGAACACTCTCCACGTCCCAAAGCCCGATGCGCGCCACCACCTGCCGCTTAGCTCCCGTGATCTCGGTGATCACAAGGTCATACTTGACCTCTCCCTCGGCAGAAACAATGCCGCTCTCGGAAATTTCGTAGCGATACATTTTCAAAGCGTAGCGCACCGTCAGATAAACACCGACAGTCAGGGTCACGATGGCTGTCAGCTGGTAAATGATGGGATACTCCATCCCTTCGATCCCCGATATACCGAACAGCAAAAGCGCGGTGACGTAGCAGGCTATACAGGCAACGTGGATCCATTTTTTGCGCGCGGATGAGATAAACGCATAGGATTCCATCAGTTTTCCTCCCGGATCTCGATTTCCAGACGTCGGATGGTATCCGAAATATTTTCAATTCCGAATTTCGCGGCTCTGCGGTAATATTTTAAAGCCTCCAGACGGTCTTTTCTGTCCACGCCGATGCCCTCCAAGTGACATTCGGCCAAGCAGAGGCACGCCTCGCCGTGATATTTGGCAGCTTTGGTCAAAAAGCGCACTGCCTCGCGAGGGTCTTTATGCGTACCGATGCCGTGCAGCAGGCAATAGCCCAAGCTGTACTGTGCCCATACGATACCACCCGACACAGCCTCATCACGAGGCTGTACCGTAGAAGCCGCCCGACGGTAGCAGGAGATCGCCGCCGCGTGATTTTCGCGGATGTCGCGTCCGTAGAAATAGCGATCGCCCAAACGGTTGAGCGCTTCGGCGCGGAGCGTTGGTGTCACGGGAATCTTCAGAACGTCCGGCAACGTGTCTGCCGCGTGCTTCTTCGTCTCAACGGGAGGCGACACACGGAAGGGTTCGGGTAAGGGACACAGCGCACCGTAATAGATGCTCCCGAATTCCCACAGAAATTCGGTTTCGTCAGCAGGAGAGGACACGCGGCCTTTCCCCACCTTTTTATCGGAGCGCTCAGCTTCCCTGGCGGCAATGCTGTGCTTTTCCCACATACAAAGCCGCGTCAGATCATCCAATGCCTTCGAATGCCCCGCCAGAACAGCCTCGCCCAAATGAGCCAACACCTCCTCGACGGATACCTTGTGTGCGAAATGCGTCATGCACAAGAGGGCCAAACGGTACTGCGCCTCTGCCTTGGCCTTTCCTTCGGAGGCTCGGCGTTGCTCACGTCTAGCCGGCAACACGTATGTCCATCCCTCGGAATCCACATACGGCTCTGCCGTCGCGCGGGTATAGGCCGTATACGCTTTTTTGGCAAGCACCGCCTGCTTTTCGGGGTGCGCACTTTCTTTTTCAATGGCGATCCTGCAAAGATCCCCATACCACAGATCGCTCAGTGTATTACACTTGGGACGGCCGTCACGTCTGAGCACCAGTCCTTCGCCCAGGTTTCGTAAAATATCAAACGCCTGTTGCTTGTTCCCGGTAACACCGTAGCCCAACCAGTAGCAGCCCGCAACACCGACCAAGGCGTAAACGCTGCCGAGATCGGCAGCACGGGTCAGACAGGCAAACGCAGCCGCTCTGTCGGCATTGACTTTCTGCGCCTCGCCTTGTTCGGCCGCCTGCTCAGCCATA
This sequence comes from Clostridia bacterium, assembly GCA_017621695.1. Classification (GTDB taxonomy): domain Bacteria; phylum Bacillota; class Clostridia; order Oscillospirales; family CAG-272; genus CAMEON01. Next base: position 6,690 of record JAGASP010000091.1, on the reverse strand, counting down.
GCCTCATACCGAGTTGCCAAAGAGAGCAACGCCTCGATCTGATCTTCCCGAGCGGCAGCCTCATATGCGGCAAATATGCTACGGTCCCGCTCTTCGGCATCCTCCATCGCCAGGTATCCGTATGCATACAGATCACCCTTGGCGGTCATGGCTTCGCCGCATCCCAGAAGCATTGACCGCTCAAAGCAGGTTTTTGCCTCCTCAGGGCGGTTTTCACGGATGCAAAGATACCCCAGCATATACCACGCCTTCCCGACAGCGGCAGTGACAGAAAGGCCATCGGTGGGATACAGACGGTCACCGTCCTCCCGCGCGCGGCTGTGCATGGCATCGTATACCGCGATACATCGGCGGAAGGCTTTTTCGGCGGCTTTCAGGTTTTGCACCGCAGCTCGCCCTTCATAATACAGAACGCCCAATGCATAAGCCCCCTGCACGCTTCCTCGCTCGGCAGCAATTTTCAACCAATCCAAGCACGCTCCGGGGCTTTTGGATACACCGCGGCCTTCCTCACAGCAAAGCGCCATCGCATAAGCGGCATCTCCCAAGCCATGCTTGGCAGAGCGCTCGTAAAGATGCGCGGCATACGCAACACGTGTCGGCACGGTAAATCCGCGATCATAGTACAACGCCAGGCGATACAGTGCCACGGGATGTCCGTGCTTGGCGGCGTTTTCATACAGGCGGAAGGCTTTTTCGGGACTTTGTACCACACCGCGTCCGCTCTCATAGCATAAGCCGAGGCGGCAGGTAGCATTGGGTTCTCCCTCGGCAGAGGCTTTGGTATACCAATCCACAGCAGAAAGGATATCCTCTTCCACGCCGATACCGTATTCATAGCATCCGCCCAGGTTATTCTGCGCGGGTGCGTATCCGTTTTGGGCAGCTTGCCCGTACCATTCCACAGCCTCTGCGCCGTCCATGGGAAGTCCTTCGCCACGCTCACAGCAAACGCCCATCGCAAACTGACCGCGGCGGCTTCCGCGCATCGCGGCAGAGCGGAAAAGTCTCACCGCGTGCACCGCATCCTTGGGCAGCCCTCGACCGCTTCGATAAATATCCCCCAAGCGGATGAGTGCGCCCGCGTGCCCATGTCTGGCAGCTCGGCGGTACCAGTACAGCGCCGCGCAGGGCGAGGGCACTATACCGTCAGCCATACTTCCCTGTTCCAAAAGGAGTCCCAACGCATTTTCTGCCAACGCAGGATTCCAATGGCGGTGGCTATAGTCTCCCGGGTATCCGTTTTCTGCCCTTCCCTCCACGCAGTGTAGCCATTCCATTTCGGGATAAACGGAACGGGTACTGCGGCAATACGTCCGACAGAACTGCTCCGTTTCACCCTTAGAGTGATCCATGGGCTTGTTCGCCTGCGTTTTTTGCATCAGGCGAAACAGCTTTTTCTGCTCCATGAAGCGCATGGTCACGCAAACATATTTCTTTTTTGCTTCGCTCTGCCCAACAGGTGCGAAACGAGCTCCGTACAGCGTGGGGAGCTCCGCGTCCTCTGCCGTCGCGGCACGGTAGAGATATTGCACAGCCTTGCGGTAGTTTTTCTCAACGCCCAAGCCGTCACGGTACAAAAGACCCATGCGGTATAAGGCGGGAATATACGCCTCCTGTGCCGCTGCACCAAAATAACGGCGCGCCATCTCGGGGTCTTTCATCAGTCCGTATCCGTAGAGACAGCAAATGCCCTTGGCGAACTGTCCTGCGGCATCCCCCAAGCGGGCGGCACGCGAAAACAGACGCAGTGCCTCTGCAGCGTCCTTTTCCACACCCACCCCATCAAGATAGAGCTCACCCATGCGGATCAGCGCAGTGGTATGATCTCCGTCTGCCGCTTGAGAGAGCCAAAGCGCCGCCTCCTCGGGTATCACGGGAAGCCCGCGCCCCGTTTCATACGCACAGCCCAACTCAAACTGCGCTTCACGGTTACCCTTGTATGCCTTGACAGCGGTTCGGATCACCCATCCGCTGACGCTGTCCGCCTCTCGCGCAGGGGCGAACGTATCGGCAAAGGTCGCCAGATGGCGAACGTAAAGTCGGTGCAAGAACAGCGCCCGTGTGCCCTCCTCGGGCAAATCCGCATCCTCTACGGGGTAAGGCACCAACGGAATTGCGCTTTCTACAGCGCAAAATTTCCGATCCAATGCGTTATCCGACAGACTCACGCAAATGCAAGGCTTTTCGCTTGCACAGGCACGGCGCAAATCCCGGGCGCATTCGGGAATATTTTCAGCGGCAGGAGAAGTCAACAGCAAGAGGAGCTTGCTTTCCGCGAAGCGCCGCTCTCGCTTGTCCGCAAGCGTATTTTCATGGATGCGGTGAACGCTGAAGCCATAGCCTGTCAGCTCGCGGTAAAATTTTTCGGCCACTCTGCTGTCTTCATAAGCATGGCTGATACAAATGTATGACATAGGCTCTCCTTTCCGTTTTTTATTCTTAAGGTTCTTTGTCCCTTTACCCCAGCTAAGGAGCTTTGGAAAAAAATTTAAAAGTCTCCCTACTTAAGGAGCTTTAGAAAAATCTTTAAAATCTCCCTAACCAGAAATGCTTTTTGTTTTTTAAGTTTTTGGGATTCTTAAACCCTTTTTCCAAAAAGGGTTTAAGCCGCCGGAGGCCGTTCTTCCTTCGGGTTTAAGCCGCCGGAGGCCGTTTATTCCTTGACGGAAAAATATGTACCGATCTTCTCGCCGTCCAGAAGACGGTAGAGGATCTCGGGGTCATGGCCGTTCATGATGAACATGGGGATACCCGCCTTGGTGGAGATATCTGCGGCGGTCAGCTTGGCGATCATGCCTCCCGTACCGCGACTGGTACCCGCGCCGCCCGCGGCGGATAGCATTTCCTCGGTGATGTGCGGCACACGGCTGATAAGACGGGCCTCGGGATTCTTGCGTGGATCGCTGTCGTAAAGTCCGTCCACGTCCGACAAGTTGATGAGCACGTCGGCATGGCAGACCGTCGCAACGTAGGCAGACAGAATATCGTTACCGCCGAACTTGGTCAGCTCGTCGGTGGAAACAGGGTCGTTTTCATTGACCACGGGAATGCATCCTCGGGACAAAAGAGATGCAAAGGTGTTCTCGGCCAGCTCACGGCGATGAGGGTTGTCCAGCACGTCACGGGTGAGCAGGATCTGCGCCACGGTATGACCGTACACCGAAAAAAGCTGATCGTAGAGCTTCATAAGCTCGCTCTGCCCGATCGCGGCCATGGCCTGCTTTTCGGCCACGGATTCGGGATGCACACCGCCAACCTTGGCAACACCCGCACTGACAGCACCCGAGGATACAAGCACGATCTCTTTTCCGGCGTTCTTAAAATCCGACAAAACCCGCACCAAAGCACCGATGCGGCGAAGGTTCAATGCCCCCGTAGCGTGGGTCAGCGTGGATGAACCCACCTTCACAACGATACGGCGGCTGTTTTCAAGCATACTCATAATAAAAATTAACACTTTCTCTTGAAAATTTACGCAAAGTCTCTTTTCTTTTGCGCAATTTTGTATTATAATATATAGCAAGGGATATTATCCCTCTCTATTATACTATTTTATCGCGCTAATTTCAAGTCTATTTTTTATATTCTGTATAATTTTATTTCACATACACCCCAAAAGGAGGATTGACCATGAAAAACGAAAAAACCAGATACTCCCTTTCCATCGCCGATATGCAGATCAACGTCATTTCGGATGCCGCTCCCGAGGAGATCGATCGCCTGGTCGGCATTCTGGATCGCAAAATGAGAGAGATCAACCTCAAGAGCCGTTCCTGCTCCAAGAACGAGGCCGCACTTCTTTGCGCTTTGGAATTCTGCGCAGGCAACCTGTCCATGCAGGATCGCCTGAGTGAGCTGGAAGCCAGAGAGGAAAAATATGCCGTCATTCTGGAAGGATTTAAGGGAAAGACTGCCAAGCTGGAGGAAGAGGCTGAGGAGCTGCGCCGCGAAAACGCACTTCTGCGCTCCTTGATCGCTTCGGGCAATACCGCTCCCGAGGAGGAAGCACTCCCCGAGATCAACCCCGTCAGCCCGACCGAATTTTTGGCCGCCGTTGCCGACGCACAGAATGAAGCTCCCACCGAGGCCGAGAAGGTCGAAGAAAAGGTGGAAGAAAAGCCCAAGGCCAAGGTGCGCTCCCGCGTGGGCTCCATGTTCGATCTGCTCTCCTTCAACGAGCCTTAATGAGCCTTACGTTACATGAATCTTCCTTGCCCGAGCTGTTGGCTCCCGCAGGGTCACCCGACGCGTTATATGCCGCTGTCGGCGGCGGTGCGGACGCTGTTTATCTGGGCGGTGTCCACCTCAACGCCCGCATGAACGCGCATAATTTTGACAAAGCAACCCTCGAAGACGGTGTGCGCTTTGCACACAAGGCGGGCAGCAGGGTCTATCTCACCCTCAATACCATGGTCTACGACCGCGAGATCCCCGAAGCGCTGGATGCGGCATACGAGGCCGCCGAATGCGGCGTGGATGGGCTCATCGTTGCCGATTTGGGTATCGCAAACGCCATCCACAAGGTCATCCCGTCGCTTCCCCTTCACGCCAGCACCCAAGCCTCGGCGCACAATGCTTACGCGGGGCAGGCCCTTGCGGATTGGGGGTTCTCTCGCTTTGTCATGGCCAGAGAAGCATCGCTGGAAGACATCCGACACGCGGTACTTCACAGCGGTATGGAGGTCGAAATATTCGTGCACGGCGCTCTGTGCGTCAGCCACTCGGGACAGTGTCTCTTTTCCTCGGTGATCGGCGGCAGAAGCGGCAACCGCGGCCTCTGTGCCCAGCCTTGCCGTCTTCCCTACTGCGCGGAAGGTTGCAAGAGCCGCCCTAAAAACGAATATCCCCTCTCCCTCAAGGATCTCTCTCTCGCGCGCCACGTCCCCTCCCTGATAGATGCAGGAGTCGCCTCCCTCAAGATCGAAGGACGCATGAAATCCCCCGCATACGTCGGCGGTGTGGTGTCGGTCTGGCGCAAGCTGCTCGACGAGCGTCGCGCCGCCACAGACGAAGAAATGCGCCACCTCTCGGAGCTTTTCTCCCGCGATGGCTTTACCGACGGATATTTCAACCAATGCATCTCCCCCGATATGCTGGGAATGCGGAATGAGGAAGCCAAATCCGTCACCGCCAAGGCCGAAAAGCAGGTGCGCACCGACAAGCCCGTCGGCCACCTGCCGCTGGATATATCCGTCACAGCCAAGGCAGGCATTCCTCTGTCCCTGACCCTCTCATCTTCTCTGTACCGTCAAGGTGCCGAGGGAAACCGCACCGTCAGCGCCACGGTATACGGAGACACCCCCGAGACCGCACTCAACCACCCCACCGACAGGGATACGCTGCAAAAACAGCTCACCCGCCTGGGTGGAAGCGATTATATGCCCTATAAACTCGGCATCACCTTGGATGACGGCCTGATGATCCCCGTCTCCAAGCTCAATGCCCTCCGCCGTGCAGCCGTCGAAGCGCTGGACGCGGCAAGAGCCGATGCATTTTCTTCGTTACGGTCCTCCCGAAATGCAATCTCCGCAGCCGCTCAACCTGCGGCATCGGCGCATTCTCCCGTCGGTATATCCTCCTACTGTACCGCGCGTTTCCGCCGACCTGCGCAAATCCCCCCCGAGGCCGAAGCATTTTTCAGGCTGATCTATCTTCCCCTGGACACGTGGAAGCCCGCAGGTGAGGGACAAGCCGAGCGCGGTGTCATTCTGCCTCCCGTATGCTTTGACCGCGAAGTACCCGAGGTAAAAGCCGCTCTCGCCAAAGTCCTGCAGAACGGCGCACGGCATCTTCTTCTTTCTAACTTGGGACACCTCCCGCTCGTGGAGGAAGTGCTGCAAAGCATACCGAATATCCCTACCGAGAGCATCGTACTCCATGGGGATTTCAGATACAACGTCGGCAACAGACTCACATCCGACCTGCTTTTGCAAAAGGGCTTTGCGGATCTTCTCCTTTCCCCGGAATTGGCCGAGCCCAAGCTCAGGGATCTCTGCCGTACAGATCCTCGCGCCGCCGGTGCCGTGGTATATGGGCGGATGCCCCTCATGCTCCTGGAAAAATGTCTCATCACGTCGCTGTATCCCACGGGAAAGATCAAAAAGGATCAGCCGTTGCCCTTCGGCAAGTGCGGCGAGGCCTGCGCGATCTGCCACAAGGATCAGGCGGCGATGACCGACCGTCGCGGCATGACCTTTCCCGTCCTCAGGGAATACCCACACCGCAATCTGGTGGTCAACAGTCTGCCGCTGTGCATGACAGACAAGGAAGACGTGCTTGACCGATCGTGTGTCGTACAGCGCCATTATATCTTCACGACGGAATCGCTAAGCGACGTATGCCATGTCTTGCAGGCCGCCAAAGAGCATAAACCCCTCGGGCGCGATGTCCGACGGATACCGAAATAAATTCTCCGGCGAAAATTGTCCGTACAACCGATTTCAACTCACAAAACGGGTGTCCCAATCCTCTTTTTAAAAGCTTTTGGAGGTCAAAGAACCTTTTTCAAAAGGTTCCTTGCGTACCCCAAGCGGGTAACACTATCCTCTCATAGCGCACGAACACAGTCACCCTTGCAAAAATGGTTTGGAATACCCACACAACCGATTTCAACTTGCAAAACGGGTGTCCCAATCCCCTTTTTAAAAGGTTTTGGAGGTCAAGGAACCTTTTTTCAAAAGGTTCCTT
>JAGASP010000090.1 GCA_017621695.1 Clostridia bacterium | reverse complement strand
TCTGACACCGAGAATATAACGGACAAGACAGAGGAAGTTTTATATTTCCTTGAAAAATATATGTATAAAGGCGGTAAACGATTGAGCGAAAATATCATTGACATAGCACGAAAAGCAAAGAACGGCACAAAGTTTATTGCTTTATATGACAGGGGCGATATATCGGCGTATAACAACGATGAAAGCTCCGCAGACATAGCCCTTTGTAATATACTTGCATTCTATCTACAAGGCGATACAAACGCCATTGACACAGCTTTTCGAGGTAGTGCTTTATACCGTCAAAAATGGGAGCGTGCAGACTATCGAGAAGCAACAATATCAAAGGCGGTTGCTCTGTGTGGGGGCGAGTATTACAAAGGCAGAGGCAGACCAAGAAAAGAGCCTCAAAAAGACGATACAAGCGATTTATTTACACCTGAAGTATTATCTGACTACCTGACCGAAAACGGTGTTACAGTACGGTTAAACGATGTTACACAGCTTATTGACATTGAGGGTATGCAGGGCGAAAGTCAAGAGCGTTTGCATTCCAATATATCAGCCATTCTGTATAGTGAGTTACAGGACAATTACAAGCGGTGCAATATGCAAATTATATCCGCATACCTTGACATAGTGGCAAGCCGTAACAGATACAATCCTGTGATTGAATTGCTGAACTCTTACGAATATGACGGCAGGGACTATCTTTCGGAATTGTATTCTATTCTACATATTGCCGATGATGACGAATTGAGCCGTACACTTATTAAAAAATGGTTATGGCAAAGCATATCTCTGTTACATAATGATGAAACAGAGCCATTCGGAGCGGATGGCGTTCTTGTAATCACAGGTAAACAAGGAATTGGCAAAACCTCTCTTTTCCGAAAGTTAGCACTAAAACCGCAATTTTTCAAAGAGGGTGTTTGCATTGATTTTAGAGATAAGGACAGTTATATAAAAGCTCTGTCCTGTTGGATAGCTGAAATGGGCGAAATCGAAAGCACATTCAGAAGCGATATTGAACGCCTGAAAGCATTTATCACAAATTCGGTTGATGAGTACAGAAGACCGTACGGCAGAGATAACATTCGAGCTTTAAGACGGACAAGCCTTTGCGGTACTTGTAATAGTGATGAATTTCTCATAGATAACACAGGCAATAGGCGTTTCCTCACGGTTAGAATTGATAAAATCGACCTTGACCGCTTGCGTGATTTTAATGCTGTGCAGTTGTGGAAACAAATCGAACAAATGGCGTTGAATGATATTCAGGGATTTAGATTGACACAGACTGAACAAAAGCAACTTGCAGAGAGAAACGCCAATCACGAAAAGAAACTCAAAGGCGAAAACGAAATTGAGGACATTCTCAATCAATCCGATAATGCAAGGTATAAAATCGAGTGGTTATATATGACCGTTACGGATTTTAAGCAGTTATACTCCGATGAACTCCGAGCCTATTCCTCTGCTCAAATCGGAAAAGTGCTTGATAAAATGGGATATAACGCAGAAATCCGAAAGATTGACGGCAAAACCCAAAGATTGAGAGTGTTACCGAAACGCAATTATAATTTTGTCCATCATATTTAATATACGGTTACGGGTTACAGGCGTTACAGTAAAATCCTATGGAGCATCTACAAAAAATAAAATAATATATTTATGTTTTTATCCTCTATGGAAAAATGCGTAACTCTTGTAACCTCTGTAACCGACAGAGAGGTGAAACAATGGTTATTCTATCACAAGAGAAAATATGCACGCATAAGGGCTGTATAGTGTGGTTGCAAAGAATACAAGACTATTCACCGCCTGATTATGCTGAATGGTGCGTACAGTTTGCAGGGAACGGACATTATTTTCCTGAATATGATGAAGCCGTTGACTATATACGCAAACGAAAATTTTTGAATAATAAACAAATCCAAATGTTAGCGAGGTGAAAAAGATGACAGACTATGACAAAATGCTCATAGACCTTTTGAATGATAAAATCAAACAATGGGAGCATAAATGGAATGAGCAAAGAAAAGAAATCAATCGACTAAAAGCCGAAATACGAGAACTCAAAAAGGGAGTGAATACAGATGAAAAGTAGAATTGCTTTTGCGTTGCTTGTATGTGTGTGTTTGATGTTGTTTGCAGGGTGTAACAATGAGCCGAAAACACTATATCAGAGTGATAGCGTTACAATCACACGAGAGGGCAATATAACGCTTGTTTCTGACATTGTAGCAGATAAGGAATACTCTTTCCGCTCCATCCGTGTAAAGCGTTCTGAAAGCGTTTCCGAGCCTTATACAACGGTTGACACCGATACAATAAAAATCGAGATTATTCCGTCAGGCTTGCGAGTATATGACAAGACGGCAAACAAGATTTTTACATATCAGCGAAAAAGTTTACACAATAAGGGGTGATTGAATGGAATTGAAACCAAAAGACGAACACATCTTGACCGCTCTGTTATCCTGTGGGAGCATAGCAGAGGCAGAGAAAATTTCAGGCGTTAGCCGTACCACAATTTACAACAGGCTTGCAGATGAAACATTCAAGGCAGAATATGACCGCAGGCGTTCACTTGTATTGAATGAGGCTTGCAATTCATTACAAGCAACATTGACAAAGGCGGTTGACACGATCAGGGGCATTATGGAAGATACAGACACCGCTCCACAGGTGAGATTAAACGCCTCTGCTCTGATATTGCAAAATTGCTTGAAGTACACCGAGCAGATAGACATTCTTTCAAGGATTGAAGAACTTGAAAAGAGTGTGAGTAATTGAGAGGTGATACACTATGTCAATGATTGATAGATTGATAAAACTTGATGATTTTTTGCAAGCCAATCCTGACGGCAGATATATGATTAAGGACAAACAAGGCACGCAAAAGATATTGAACGCCGAGCAACTTTTAGAACACGCCACAAAGGGCGATATATCGTATTTATCCTATGGAAGCGGTAGTTTTATAGGACAAGTCGCAAAGGGACTTTGCAAGGACAAAGACGGTAATTACACCGCAAATATTTTTGAAGCTGGAGGCTATTAAAATGAATGAGAAAAGAATTTATTTGACCGATTATATCAACAGAATGAGAAACGCATACAGACAAGCACGTGCAGGCTTTGAGGTTTACGCAAATGCTCTTGTCAAAGAACGTGAAAAGTGGAACAAGGAACAGCAGAGAGGGTGGAGAGATCCCAACGAAAGACAGGAAGCGTATATCAAGAATGAGCAAACGCAAAGGGACTTGAAAAACCGCCTTGATAGTGTGGTAAGAGAAGCAAAGGCAGAGTTTGCCGAAATCCTCAACGAAGCGAACGGCGTTTTTGACAGACATTTCAGGGCTACACCTGAACAGATAGACGAAAAGGGGCTTGCTCTGATTAACAGCGGAGCGTTAAGCAACAGGGATTTAATGGCACTTGCTGACGAATACCCCGAAAATTATACAATGCGTAAGCTGATAGGTGCAAAACTCATTGAAGCAGGCGAAAAGCAGGGATATAGAGAAATGGCAGACAAAGGCAGGGCTTTGCAAATCGTCCCTAATGCTCATAGTCAAGCCCTTGAAGCTGTAATCAAATGGGGCGAATATGCGTTAAGACCTGAAGAAATTGAACTCTCTGCTGTGTTCGATAAACAGTATATGGACAGGACAGACGAAATTATAGCAAAGGTAGAGGGCTATTCTATCCCTGATACAAGCAATGAGTAAAACGGTTAAAAATAGGCTGATCGAGGTTGAAAAGAAGATAGTACACGATGAGGCAATAGAAAAAGCACATCAAGAATTTTTGGACTATATTCAATACCTGATAGATCACCCACAGCCAAACAGAAATATACACGATTTTGAAAGCGAGGACTAAATGACAAGGGATATACTGAAACGTATTCAGGCGTTGGAAAATGACGAGGTTATCGAAATAGAAGATATTTCAATGTATGAACGAGAAATTTTCGGAGAGGAAACAATAGCAGATGACGAACAGCATAATTCAAAGGTTGAAAAGGCTTGAACAAATCTCACCTAATCGCCTTGTTATTCTCGCAGACTTTGACGGTGTGGAAAAGGAATGTTCCGTTGATGAACTTGAAGCAAATCCAAATGCTTGCTTTATCAGAGTAGTAAGCGGAAACAGCCTTGACGATGTGCAAAAAATATTAAACAGAATTGAGGCGATAGCGTATGCAGAAGAAAATATATGAAAGACTTTCCGATCTTGAAAAAGAGCTGTACCGTGATGTGTGGGCAGATGTTACATACAAGGACGGCACACAAAAGCGTATCAAGATGTTAGATGTTTTGAGCCTGTACACAAACGGCGGTACACCGCCACAGATAGCAGATGTATCATTTATCGGTAATACATCTAATCAAGGGATATTGCCTGACCTTGTAAAATATCTGATTGAAACAAGCCGATAAAAAGCAAAAAAGCGGTTGAGGTTTTTACGCCTTAACCGCTGATTTTTTATAATTTTTGAGCGTTCGGACATCAAACGGACATCAAAACAGAAACGCCGTTCTGCAAAATCTCGCAAAAACGGCGTTTTTCTCTGTTTTTCTCTTGTTTTCTCGCCTTTTGATAATGTTGTAATTATCTCTTGGAGAACTGAGGAGCGCGACGAGCGGCCTTGAGACCGTACTTCTTTCTCTCCTTCATACGAGGGTCGCGGGTCATGAAGCCGGCAGCCTTCAGAGCAGGACGGAAGTTAGCGTCTGCTGCAACCAGAGCGCGGGCAACACCGTGACGGATAGCACCTGCCTGACCGGAGATACCGCCACCGGTTACGTTAGCAACGATATCGAACTTACCGGTCATACCGGTAACACCGAAGGGCTGGTTTACGATGAGCTTCAGGGTCTCGAGACCGAAGTACTCGTCGATGGAACGGCCGTTGATGGTGATCTCACCGGAGCCGGGGTACAGACGAACGCGAGCGATAGACTTCTTTCTGCGGCCAGTGCCGTAGAAGTAGGGCTTTGCACTAGTATACATGGGTTATGTCCTTCCTTTCCTAAATTAGATCTCGTAAGCTTCGGGCTTCTGAGCCTCGTGCTTATGAGCGGCACCTGCGTAGACCTTCAGACGGGTGAACGCCTTGCGGCCGATGACGGTGTCGGGGATCATACCCTTAACTGCGAGCTCCATAGCGCGCTCGGGCTTGGTTGCCATCAGGGTCTTGTACTGAACAGCCTTCATACCGCCGATGTAGCCGGAATGATGGTAGTGGTACTTCTGCTCCAGCTTGTTGCCGGTGAGCACTGCCTGAGAAGCGTTGATGATGATTACGAAGTGACCGCAATCAACGTGGGGGGTAAAGGTGGGGTCAGTCTTGCCGCGGAGCAGATCAGCTGCAGCAACGGCAGTCTTACCGAGGGGCTTGTTAGCGGCGTCGATCACATACCACTTACGCACCACGGTCTCATTTTTCTGCATAAATGTGGACATTTTTTATTCCTCCGAAAATTAGCATTCTTTTCATGCTCGCCTATTATACCATACTCATTTCACTTTGTCAATACTTTTTTTGAAATTTTTTTGATTTTTTTAATTTACCTATAGCAAACCTCTCATTTTCTCGCGTTTTTGGCCTTTTTTCTTTTTCGTTCTCTGTTGTCATTTTGCATTTTTCACAACAAAAGGAAGTGATAAATAGGGCTTTCTGTGCATAAGATATACAAATCGCACAAAAGAAAGGAACGCCCTATGAACACAGAAAATCTCGTTTTCCAGCAAACCTATCTCCCCGAAGGTCAGCTTTTCTCCCTTCCCCGCAACCGAGAATGGATGTCCTCCCTCTCCAATCTTGAAAAAGCCATGCATACTGGCATCATTCTGGAGGGGATCGCCACCCTCTGCGACCGTGATATGTATTTACATATCGATCTTCCCGCCATCCCCGATGCAGTTGCCGTCATTCCTCCGACAGAGGCGATATACAACCTGACGGACGCCCCTGTCAAGGACATCGCCATCCTGACCCGCGTAGGGAAAGCCGTTTGCTTTAAAGTGATCGGCATAAGCTATCAGGGTGGAACGCCCTACATCACCCTCTCCCGTCGGCTGGCACAAGCCGATTGTGCGGCGCACTATCTGACAGGATTATGTCCCGGCGATATCATCCCCGCACGCGTGACGCACATGGAGAGCTTCGGCGCGTTTTTGGACGTCGGTTGCGGCATCTCTTCCCTGCTTCCCCTGGACGCCGTTTCGGTCTCCCGTATTTCCCATCCGCGTGACCGCCTGTATAACGGGCAGAACGTCAAAGCTGTGGTCAAGGCCATAGAGTGGAGCGAGTCCGGGCTTCCCCGACGGATCTTCCTTTCCATGCGCGAGCTATTGGGCACGTGGGAGGAAAATGCAGCGCTGTTTTCTCCGGGGCAAACCGTATCGGGCATCATCCGCAGCGTGGAGGAATACGGAATGTTTGTGGAGCTGACCCCAAATCTGGCAGGACTCGCCGAGCACAAGGATGAATACGGAAGCAAAGAGGCAGACATCAAAACACTTGCCAAGCACTACATAGGACGGCGCGCAGCAGTATTTATCAAAAGCATCCTTTCCGAACGCATGAAGATCAAGCTGGTTTTGATCGATACGTATGCCGAGGAAACCATATCCCCCCCGCAGATGAACTATTTTCTCCCCAAGGACGGAAGCACACACCTGGATCGGTGGATCTATTCCCCCAAGGGTGCAAAAAAGCAGATTGAAAGCGTATTCAAGCCGATATAAACGCTAACGCCGCGCAATATTTGACGGATTGCACAAAAATCCCATCTTCTTATTGACAATTCTTTGATTTCTTGATATAATGATGCTGTCATTTTAATTATGGAGGCATCATGATGAACAAAATCCGCGTTTTGGCTGTGCTTTTGGCCGCTGTTATGCTTTTAAGTGCGCTCTGCTCTTGCGGAACCGCAGAGGAAGAAACCGGCACTACCGCCGCCACCACCGCCGACCTCCCCGCCGTGACCGAAGCGGAGACCGAGATCACCGACGACCTGCCCGACGATCTCAACTAGAACGACGACGAGATCGTCATCCTCAGCCGCTACCGCGAGGGTTGGACCTCCGGCGAGATCGCCGTGGAAAAACTCATCGGCGAGCCTGTCAACGATGCGGTCTTTGAGCGCAACAAGGCTGTTGAAGAGCGATTGGGTGTAAAGCTTGTCAGCGTTGAGGAGCCGGGAGACAGCGCCTACAACGTAACCAACAAGGCCGCTCTTTCGGTGAAATCAGGCACACATGAATACGACGTTATGGCCGCAGCCTGCTACGTCTCGGTCAACGAAAGCCTCAACGGTATCCTCGCGGATATGCGTCAATCCGAATACATCGACTTTGATAAGCCCTGGTGGTCTCAGGGCTACAATGAAGTCGTGGAGTACCAGGGCGCGCAGTTCTGCGGCCTCAGCTCCGCGCTTTTGTCCCAGTATCGCTTTGCCTTCGTGACCCTGTTCAATAAGGATCTCTTCGACGAAGCCCAGCAGCCGTACCTCTATGATGCTGTAGATGACGGTACGTGGACGCTCGATAAGCAATTTTCTCTCATCCCCGTCTTCCATCAGGACAACGGAAACGGTGTGCAGGATGAGGAAGACGACATTTTCGGTCTCGTCTCCTGCGACTACGTCAGCACCGATCCTTACTGGAGCTCCTGTATGGTCGATATCATCAAAAAGAACGCCGACGGCGAGTATGAGTTCGTATTTGACTCCGGCAAGCTCCACGAAGTAGGAGAAAAGGTTTTGCGCCTCTTCTATGCCACGGACGGCGGTACCTACGACTACAAAATGGAAGTGGAAAACGCTGAGCAGTACAAAATCAGAGATATGTTTGGCCGCGGTGGCGCGGCTATGGCAACCATCCGCATTCTGGAAGTGGAAAACCAGGCCATCCGCGGTATGGAACAGGAATTCGGTGTCGTTCCCATGCCAAAATTTGACGAGGCACAGCAGGAATACCGCACCCTTCTCCACGACCAGTTCACCGTATTTTCCATCCTGGCTACCGTAAAGGATGACCGCCTGGACGAGGTCGGCGCTGTTCTGGAAGCCATGGCATCCATCAGCTATAAGACCGTTCGTCCCGCATACTACGAAACCACCCTGCGCACCAAGATCGCCAAGGATCCTCAATCGGCCAGAATGTTTGATCTTATCGTAGATAATATCTACATCGATGCCGGTATCATCTACACCATTCCTCTCTCGACCTTCCACAGCCATTTCCGCGAGATCATCGGCTCCAAGGAAAACACCGTCATCTCCAAATATAAGAGCGTGTCCGGTGCAACAAAGCGTGATCTCAACATGATATGCAAGCGTTTCGAGCGTATCATGAATAAGCAGAAGAAGTAAGTCTCTCCCCAAGCCTCGCCTTGACGGCGAGGCTTTTTCTTTGCGTCCGTCAAAATCGGAATTATATCCAAAAAAATCAAAAAGCCCTTGCTTTTTCCGTATCTCTCTGCTATAATATATGTAATTCTGTGCCACCCCAAAATACATTCAAGCGCACATGAAAAGAAAGGATCCCCCATGAAAAAAAGCCTTTTGATTCTGACCGTCACGTTGCTTTGCTTGCTGATGGCAGGTGCAGTCGTTTTCACGGCCCTGTCTCTCACAGGCAACACAACACCTGCAAGCGGCCAAGCCCCCTCCTTCGAGGCGCTGGCAGACGAGGAAGCCCCCACCTTCAACACGTCTACCCCCGTATTTGTCTACGACTTCACCACCGACTATCTGGAATCCACGTTTGCCAACGGGCATGACGTGCTCCATACCCGCGAAGACGGAAAATATTACACCTTCAACGTCAGCGGCAACGATCCCTACTTCTGGCTCGAAACTCCCGCTATGAAGCCTGTGGATGCCAAATACGTCGCCGTCATGCACCGCGGCAACGTCAAGGGTAAGAACATTGAATTTTTCTTTACCCGCTCCGACAACGGTGCCATGGGACAGCCCGGCACCACCTTCCAATTCCCCTTGACCTCTACCGGCGACTGGTCCAAGGCCATCAGCCCTTGCACCGGCTGGGCAGATGCAGGTAGCAATATCACCTTTAGTATCTTCCGCATCGACCCTCTGGCAGGCGGCACCGTTAAGGATATGTCCGTGGATATCGAGTACATCGCTTTCTTTGCGACCGAGGAAGAAGCACAGCAGTTTGACTTTGCACAGTACATGGCCAAGCTGGCATGGGAAGAAGAGCAGGCCAAAAAGGATGAGGAAGAGAATGCCGTGGTCGAATGGCCCGACCCCGAATTCAAGGAAATGGACACCGCAGGCCTTGACCTCTCCGACGGCTCTCTCAAATACACCTACTCGGATGACAAGTCCACCGTGACCATTTCTTACGACGTCAACGGTGAGACCCGCTCCTTCACCGTTCCCAACAACAAGAATATGACCTCGGGCGGCTTTGCTGCCACCGACGACCTGAACCGCTCTCTCTACACCTCCGAGACAGTGGGTATGTACGGCTCCAACGGTGAGCACTACGTTGGTCTTTTCTACTTCCTCTGGCACGGTGAGCACGGCGACAGCGGCGTGTTTGACCTCCAGAAGATCATTGATGAGTTGGGTGTCAAGAACGCAGGCAACGTCAGCTGCGGCAAGTATGGCCCTGCAGGTGCCATGCACTGGTTCGCCGAGCCTCTCTACGGCTACTATTATGCCAAGGATGCCTGGGTTCAGAGAAAGCACGCAGAGCTGCTCTGTAACGCCAACATTGACTTCTTGTATTTCGACGTTACCAACAGCTTTACGTACCGTCACAACGCCCTGCAGCTCATGGAGATCCTCCATCAGCTCAACGAAGAAGGCTACGATGCGCCCCAGGTCGTATTCTATACCAACACCAACTCCGCGTCCGTCGTCCGTGACCTGTACTCCAACATCTACGCGAAAAATCTCTATCCCGACACTTGGTTCCGCATCGACGGCAAGCCCGTCATCGTAGCCGAGGAAAGCGCGAACATCAACGACTTCTTCTACATCAAGGCCAACCAGTGGCCCAACGAGGCAAGCAAGGTCAACGGCTGGCCCTGGATGGACTTTGAGTGGCCTCAAAGAGTGTTCTATGACAAGAACGGCGAGCAGGGTGCTATCAACGTATCTATCGCGCAGCACAGCGGTACCGTTTGCTTCAGCCATTCCTCCCTCTACAACAACTACCACAACCGTGGCCGTTCCTTCAAGATCTCCGAAGACGTATATAACGACAAGGATCTGCGCAGAAGCTACCTCGACTGGAAGGAAGATCCCTCCCTCACCAACTACGGTCTGAACTTCCAGGCACAGTGGGATCGCGCCATTGAATCCAATGCCGAATTTGTGCTGGTCACCGGTTGGAACGAATGGGTCGCGCAGAGACAGCCTACCGACAACGACAAGAACGATCCGGGTTGGATCTACTTTGTAGATACCGCATCCATGGAGTTCTCCCGCGATGCTGAGATGATGCGCGGCGGTTACTTCGACAACTACTACATCCAGATGATCTACAACGTCCAGAAGCTCAACGGTACCGCTCCCACCGTGGTACAGGATGCCCGCAAGGCGATCAACGTCACCGGTAGCTTTGAGCAATGGGATGATGTGGTCGTCACCTATAACGACCCCTCGGGCGATACCGTCAAGCGTGATGCAACCGGCTTCGGACGTGTCAACTACACCAACGACACCGGCCGCAACGACATCCTCGCCTCCAAAGTGGTGTCTGACTCCAAGAACGTGCACTTCTACGTCGAAACCGCCAGAGACATCTCCATGTTCGACACAAACTCCTCCTGGATGCAGCTTTACATCGACGTAGACAGCTCGGCGGAAACCGGCTGGTACGGCTACGATTACATTGTCAACTACAAGGCCAAGGATGCATTCACCACCACCGTGGCCAAGTACAATGGCACAGACGGCGCGTTCAGCTTTGAACCTGTCGGCGAGATTTCCTACCGCGCCAAGGGCAACCAAATGATGATCTCTGTTCCCATGGAGCTCCTCGGCATCGAAGGCTACAAGGAGATCTGTATGCAGTTCAAGTGGGCTGACAGCAAGACCACCTATGATGAGATGGAAGACTTCTACATCGACGGTGACTGCGCACCTCTGGGTCGTCTCAACTACGTCTACCAGAATTACATCCCCGGCGTGTCCGAGATCACCTATCCCGAGGTTGAAGAAGACACCTCCGAATCAGCAACGGTCGAAGAGCCCACCACCGATCCCACCGAACAGTCTACCGATCCCTCCGAAGCTCCCTCCACAGAAGTTTCGGTTGAGGATACCGTGCCCGATGAATCTGCTACCGCATCCGTGGATAACGCTACAGAAGCCAATACCGAAAATACGGCTTCGGGTTGCGCTTCCGTCGCTTCCCTTTCCGCGCTGTCCATTCTGGGTATCATGTCCCTCGGCGCTGTTCTGACCCGCAAAAAGAAAGACTGATCCCCTTCCCGCGCAACAGCAAAACCCCGACGGTCAAGCACCGTCGGGGTTTTATGTATACGATTCCGCAGTTTACAGAAGACATCCTCTGTTTTCAATCCTTTTTCTGCTCTTCCTTCAGCTTTTCCGCGGCCTTCTTTTCCCGCATTTCCTTTCGGGTGGGTCGGTCGGAGGCGGGAAGATCGGGAACCATCAGTTTTGTAAAGAGCTTTCCTCTGGCACCCATCATATATGCCAGGGTAGACACAAGAACAGCAGGAATGATGAGGAGGAAATATACCCACCACAGGGCGTGCAGGTACTCCCAGCCCGCCGTGTTTTCAAGGCAAGCCTCGCAATCCAGGCACATATGGAAGCTGCTTCCGTTGAATTTGATCAGGTGCATCAGGCTGTGATACATTCCGTTCATGAAACGGATGATCGCTCCCGAAATACCGCCGCCGTTGCCAACCAGAGAATTGATGGTAAAGACAATGGCCACCAGGAAGTTGGGAATATTGGCGATCAGAGACACGAGCGTTCCCGTAAAGGGACGGTATTTCCGATGCCCCATTTCAATGATGGGGCGATCCGTGGTTCCCATTTTCCATGCAACGCTGTAGAGCATCGCCCAGTAGAAGATGGCCGCGCCTATACCTGCAATCAGCATCAGGGATTCATTCCGCGCTTTCAGGGTCGCAATGGTCAAGCCAAAGCCGAAGAAGGCCAGCACAACCTGATCCAATATCATTTTTACGCTATCGTAAGAATATCTTGCAAAAAACTCTTTGATTTTGTTCATGTATGACTCCTCATATACATATAATCATTACTCCGTTTATTATAACAGATAATTGTGACTTATTTGTCAACAGAATTGAATATTTACAGTTTATCCACGATTTTTTATTAAAAATTTTGTATAATAAATGTTAAAGCAGAACAAAAAGGAGGCGCAGTATGCGATCCGAGATCAGTTTTCAGGAATTTTCCCCTATCGTAAGAGAATTTGCCAGCTATAAGATCGCCATGCAAGGCTGTTCCCGCCTGACCGTGGAAGAATATCTCATGGACCTTCGTACCTTTTTCCGATATCTCCTGGCCGAAGGCGACCAGGCGCTTCTCAATGATCCCGAAGCGTTTTCCAAAATCGACGTATCCGGTGTTGACCTTGACGACCTGCGCCGCATCACAAAAGAACAGATCTACGATTTTCTCCTGTATACCGACAGTGAACGCGGCAATCAGACGGCCGCCAAAGCGCGAAAGCTCTCTGCCATCAAGGGGCTTTATAAATTTCTGATCAACAAGCGGGGACTCCTTGAGGAAAATCCCGCTGCGAATATCGACACACCCAAAAAGAAAAAGGCACTCCCCAAATTTTTGTCCCTGGAGGAGTCCATTTCCCTTTTGAACGCCATCGCCAACGACGTCGAGTCCAAAAGCCGTGTGCGGGATTATGCCATCGTTACCCTGTTTCTAAACTGTGGGATGCGACTTTCCGAGCTTGTGGGCATCAGTCTGACCGACATCGATCCTGAGCTCCGATCCATGCGCGTTTTGGGTAAGGGAAACAAGGAGCGCATCATTTATCTCAACGATGCCTGCCGTGCGGCACTGGCCGAGCATTTGAAGCTCCGCCTTTCGCCCGAGCAAAATAAGGCCTACGACAAAGCCTTGTTCCTGTCAAACCGTATGCAGCGCATCAGCGTCAAGACCGTACAAGCCATGGTATACAAATATCTGGAGATTGCAGGCTTGGGTGCGCGCAAGCTGTCTGTACATAAGCTCCGCCACACCGCCGCGACCTTGATGTATCAATCGGGCGAGGTCGATATCCGCGTGCTCAAGGATATTCTCGGGCATGAACAGCTCAACACCACCCAGATCTATACCCACGTCAGCGATCGTCACATGGAAGAGGCGATGCACCACAATCCCCTCTCAGACGCATCCCTTCGCCCTCCGCTTGCTAAGGATACCCCTCCCTCCGAGCCATCCGAGCCTACGGACGACACCTGACAGCGCTTTTTCCGTGCGCCAGTCCCCAAGATCCGCGCTATTCACCGCTGTCATAGAATAACCCCGCCGAGCCTTCATGCAAATCCGGCGGGGTTATTTGGCGCAATCGCGTTCTTTTCACAAAACTTTGTACAAAAAGCACTCACGCTCGTGCGAACAGATCAAGCCGATCGCCTGCAGGTAAGAATATATGATGGTAGAGCCTACAAACTTCATTCCCCTGCGTCTCAGATCAACGGATACTGCATCGGATAGCGCATTGGTGGTCTTCCCCGTTTCAAATACGGTTTCTTCGGGGCAAAACCGCCTCAAATAAGCGTAAAACGAGCCGCATTCTTCAACGATTTCTTTGAAAATTCTGCTGTTTTCAATACTGGCGTTGATCTTCAGCTTGTTGCGGATGATCTCTTTGTTGCTTTGCAGCTCAGCGACTTTTTCAGGACCGTATGCGCATACCTTATCCAAGTCGAAATCGTCGTATGCCATGCGAAAGCTTTCCCTTTTGTTCAAAACGCATTCCCATGAAAGCCCCGCCTGAAAGGATTCCAGAATGAGCATTTCATATAAATACGGATCATCGAAGCGGGGGTAACACCATTCGCTGTCGTGATACGCCACGTATTTGGGATTTTTCACGTTACACCAAGTACATCTTTGTTTGCCATCCGTCATGGACTCATCCTCTTTTCACGAATCTTTTGCGGCAGAAATATTCTTCATTCACAATACCATTATAGCAGAAAATCGGCAGAGGCGCAAGTCCTCTGCCGATTTTCTTTCATGCTCGCGTAGTTTCATAAATTCTCAAACTTGATGGCCATCTGTCCCTGCTCAGCAAGCTCTGCCTTGTGCTTTTCCAGCAGTGCGGCGATACGCTTATCGGGCTTGAGCAGCTCGCTGATGGTATTGTCATGATTGAGGGTATCAATAATATAGGAAACGTACTTGCACATATTGACCTCCACGTACCAAGGCTTCTTGAAGATCTCAGGCTTACGGTACACGAGGTTGGTGGTAAAGATCTTGTCAATGATTCCCTTTTCATAGGCCTCGTCGAACTCCTTGAAGCCATCGGTGAAGAGGCCAAAGGTTGCGAAATTAAAGACACGCTTGGCCTTGTAAATGGTCTTGAGCTGAGTGGCAACGTCCAGCAGAGACCCACCGGAGGAGATCATATCGTCCACAATGATCACGTCCTTGCCCTCGAGGTCCTGACCGAGGTACTTGTGCTCCAGAATCGGGTTCTTGCCGTTGACAATGGTAGAATAGTCGCGGCGCTTATAGAACATACCGATGTCCAGACCCAGAGAGGAGGAATAAGCGATGCAACGGCTCATGGCACCCTCGTCGGGAGAGATCATGACGGTGTGCATGGGATCAATGACCACGTCGGGCACGGCGCGAACCAAGGCTTTGATCATCTGATAGTTGGGCATGACGTTGTCAAAGCCCGACAGGGGAATCGCATTGGCCACACGGGGATCATGGGCATCAAAGGTAATGATATTGGACACGCCCATCCTGACAAGCTCCTGCAGCATCATGGCGCAGTCCAGAGACTCGCGTGCGGTGCGCTTATGCTGACGGCCTTCATACAGCATCGGCATAATAACGGTGATCCTGCGCGCCTTACCGCCAATGGCGGCAATGATACGCTTGAGATCTGCGTAGTGATCGTCGGGACTCATGGGCACGATCATATCGTGAAGCTTATAGGACACACCGTAGTTGAACATATCGCAAATAATGTATACGTCCTGACCGCGCATGGATTCCTGAATGATGGCCTTACCTTCACCCGAACCAAAGCGAGGGCACTCCGCGTGGGCAAGGTAGGTATCCTCACCGCCATGGCGACGCCATTCCTTCAAATAATAATCGACTCGCTCGGCGAATTTTTCGCATCCCTTCATGCCAATGACTGTCAGCTCACCGTACAAAGACTCTTTCATGTGTGTACTTCCCTTTCTGTCTTGTTGTTTTGCTTTGCGTCCCCCTTGCGGGGAACGCAATTTCCTTGTTGTAATGTAGCAATAAGATTACAGCAACTTGCAGAAGCGACCGTATGCCTCATCCCATGCGCCGCGATCGGCGGTGGGCGTATAGTGCTTCAGCTCGAAGGAGTTAGCAACGACCTGACGTGCTTCGGAGAGGTTCTTGATGGCACCCACGGCCATCATCTGCGCGAGCAGGTTACCGATGGAGGTAGCCTCTTCGGGGCCTGCAGAAACCTCAAGGCCGCAAGCATCAGCGGTCATCTGGGACAGGAAGTGATCCTTGGTACCGCCGCCCACCACGTTGATCACGGTGGCCTTCTTGCCGCGCAGCGTCTGGATGTTCTCCACGGTGTGACGGTACTTCAAAGCGAGAGACTCGTAGATGCAACGGACGACCTCGCCCACAGTCTCGGGGACGTGCTGGCCGGTCTTACGGCAGAACTCGCGGATCTTCTCGGGCATATTGCCGGGGGTATTGAAGGAGGCATCGTCGGGATTGATGAGAGACTGGAAGGGCTTGGCTTCCTTTGCCCATGCTTCCATCTGGGCGAAGCTGTAGTCCTTGCCCTCACGCTTCCACTGACGGCGAGACTCCTGGATGATCCAGAGGCCCATGATGTTCTTCAGGAAGCGGATGGTGCCGTTGATACCGCCCTCGTTGGTGAAGTTGGCGGCGCGGGTGGCGTCGTTGATGAGGGGCTGGGGCAGCTCCATGCCCATGAGGGACCAGGTGCCCGAGCTGATGTAGATGAAGTCATCGGCCTGAGAAGGAACGGCCATGACGGCGGAAGCGGTGTCGTGGGAAGCCACGGTGTAGACGTTGATGTTGTTCTTGCCCACCTCATCGGTGATGGAGGGGAGCAGGGCGCCCAGATTGTAGCCGGGCTGCACGATCTCGGGGAACAGGCTGCGCTTGACACCCAGCTTGTCGGTAAGCTGATATGCGAAGTCGCGCTTAGCGGCATCGAGGATCATACCGGTGGAAGCAATGGTGTACTCGGTGGCCATCTTACCTGTCAGGAAGTAGTTGAGCAGGTCGGGGATGAACAGGAGCTTCTCTGCTCTGTTCAGCATCTCGGGATCGTCACGCATCTCGGCAGCGATCTGGTTGAGGGTATTGAAGTCGATGGCCTGAATACCCGTCACGTCGTAGATCTCCTTGGCGGAGACAGTGGGCTCCATGTAGTCGGTGATACCCACGGTGCGGGTGTCACGGTAGTGGGTGGGGTTGGCCATGAGGCGGCCGTTCTTGTCGATCAGGCCGTAGTCCACGCCCCAGGTGTCGATACCCATGGAGGTGACGTTATCACCGTCGATCACCGTCTTGGTGATGGAATTCTTGATTTCGAAATAAATGCGAAGAATGTCCCAGGTGAAACGACCGTTTACGAACATGGGATCGTTGGAGAAACGATGGTTCTCACGCAGGGTGAGCTTTTCTCCGTCAAACGTACCGACGATACCGCGACCGCTGGATGCGCCCAGGTCGATCGCTAACATTTTGAGTTCTGCCATAGCAATGCTACCTCCTAAAATAGATATACATAGATGTGCGGTGCGCTCCGCACCAAAAAATACCGCATTTATTATATCATATTTCTTTCGGCTATGTTTGAACTTTTTGTTAATATACAAAAGTTTGCGACAAAAAACGCGTCGACCCAAAATTTATCTATTTTGCCCAAATTATCAACATATTGTAAATTTATCGAATTTTGACACAATATCTTGTATCGGGGTATTGACACGCGGCACAAGATATGCTATAATGACCTCACCGACTTTCGGCAATATCAGTAAGAAGGAGACGTTACGCGCCGTATGAATCTACAGGGCTATCAAAAAGTCACTTTGCTGGACTATCCGGGACTCGTGGCTTGTACCGTATTTTCAGGCGGCTGTAATCTTCGCTGTCCCTTCTGCCACAATGCAGGATTGGTTCGCACCCCCATGGCCGAGGCCAACGCCTACGATGCCGTGATGGAATATCTGACCGCGCGCCGCGGTATTTTGCAAGGCGTGTGCGTCACGGGCGGCGAGCCCTTGCTCCAACCCGATCTTCCCATCTTTTTGCGAAAGCTCAAGGATCTGGGCTACCGCGTTAAGCTGGACACCAACGGCGCGCTCCCCAAAAAGCTTGCGGCAGCACTTGCGACCGGATGCATTGATTACGTGGCAATGGACATCAAGCACGCCCCCGATTCCTACGCCCTGGCCACCGGCTGTGACCTCGGCTTTGCCCCCTTTGAGGAGAGCATCCGCGTTTTGAGAAACAGCGGGCTTCCCTACGAGTTCCGCACCACAGCGGTCAAGGGCATCCACGAGATCAAAGATTTTGAGACCATCGCCGCATATCTTGGCGACGAGGCTTACTTCATCCAGAAATTCGTGGATTCGGGCAATCTTCTGGGGCAAGGATGCAGCGCTTTTTCTTATGAAGAAATGCAACTGATCTTGTCGGCCGTACGCAACCATACCCCCCGCGCCGCCCTGCGAGGCTGAGCGCGGTCTATTTAACCGACATTCACCAACAAAAGGAGAGACATTATGTACAGAGTACAAAAAAGAGACGGCAGCGTTGCCGATTTTAACATTTCCAAAATTTCCGCCGCTCTGAGCCAGGCATTCGAAGCCTGCGAGCGTCAATTCACCGACAACGTCATTGATTTTCTTGCTCTGAAGGTCACATCCGACTTTGAGCCCAAGATCAAAGACGGCCTGATCTCCGTGGAGGACATTCAGGACAGCGCCGAGACCGTGCTGGTACAGGCAGGCTACGCCGACGTGGCCAAGGCCTACATTCTCTACAGACGCCAGAGAGAAAAGCTGCGTAATATGCAGTCCACCTTCCTGGATTATAAGGAGATCGTGGACAAGTACGTCAAAAACCTTGACTGGCGTGTTAAGGAAAACTCCACCGTCACCTATTCCGTCGGCGGTCTGATCCTCTCCAACTCGGGTGCCATCACCGCCAACTACTGGCTGTCCGAGATCTACGATGACGAGATCGCCAAGGCACACCAGAATGCAGACATCCACCTCCACGACCTGTCCATGCTGACGGGCTACTGCGCAGGCTGGTCCCTCAAGCAGCTCATCGAGGAGGGTCTCGGCGGTATCCCCGGCAAGATCACCTCCGCTCCCGCCAAGCACCTCGCTACCCTCTGCAACCAGATGGTCAACTTCCTCGGTATCATGCAGAACGAATGGGCAGGCGCGCAGGCGTTCTCCTCCTTCGATACATACCTTGCCCCCTTTGTCAAGACCGACAATCTTTCTTACGACCAGGTAAAGAAGTGCATCGAGTCCTTCATCTACGGTGTCAATACCCCCTCCCGCTGGGGTACGCAGGCTCCCTTCTCCAACGTCACGCTGGACTGGACCGTTCCCGCCGACCTCAAGGACGAAAAGGCCATCGTCGGCGGCAAGCGCATGGACTTCACCTACGGTGACTGTAAGAAGGAAATGGATATGGTCAACCGCGCCTTCATCGAAGTCATGATCGACGGCGACGCTCACGGCCGCGGCTTCCAGTATCCCATTCCCACCTACTCCATCACCCGCGACTTCGACTGGTCTGAAACCGAGAACAACCGTCTCCTGTTCGAGATGACCGCCAAGTACGGTACTCCCTACTTCTCCAACTACGTCAACAGCGACATGGAGCCCTCCGACGTGCGCTCTATGTGCTGCCGTCTGCGCCTTGACCTCCGCGAGCTTCGCAAGAAGTCCGGCGGCTTCTTCGGCAGCGGCGAATCCACAGGTTCCATCGGTGTTGTTACCATCAATATGCCCCGCATCGCGTATCTCTCTGCTGACGAGGCTGACTTCTACTCCCGTCTGGACCATATGATGAACATTGCTGCCAGATCCCTCAAGATCAAGCGCGACGTCATCACCAAGCTGCTCGACGAGGGCCTGTATCCCTACACCAAGCGTTACCTCGGCACCTTCGCCAACCACTTCTCCACCATCGGTCTTGTGGGTATGAACGAGGCAGGTCTCAACGCCAAGTGGCTCCGCAAGGACATGACCCACAAGGAGACCCAGGAATTCACCAAGAACGTGCTCAACCACATGAGAGAGCGCCTCTCCGACTATCAGGAGATGTACGGTGATCTCTACAACCTGGAGGCAACGCCCGCTGAGTCCACCTCCTACCGTCTGGCCAAGCATGACCGCAAGCGTTATCCCGACATCGTCTGCGCATCCGATGCAGAGACCCCCTATTACACCAACTCTTCTCACCTGCCCGTCGGCTTTACCGAGGACGTCTTCACCGCGCTGGACATTCAGGACGAGCTGCAGACCCTTTACACCTCGGGTACGGTATTCCACGCATATCTCGGTGAAAAGCTGCCCGACTGGCGCTCCGCCGCAGGCATCGTCCGCACCATTGCCGAAAACTACCGCCTGCCCTACTACTCCCTGTCTCCCACCTACTCGGTGTGCAAGGAGCACGGTTATCTGGCCGGTGAGCATTTCAACTGCCCCATCTGCGGTGCAGAAGCCGAGGTCTACAGCCGTATCACGGGTTACTACCGTCCCGTCAAGAACTGGAACGACGGTAAGTCCCAGGAGTACAAGGAAAGAAAGACCTACAACATCGCCACCTCGGTATTGACCCACGTTGGCCCCAAGTCCGAGGAAAAGGCTCCCGCGCCTACCCTGATCGCCCCTGCGCTGTCTGACGGTGTGTATCTCTTCGCTTCCGCCACCTGCCCCAACTGTAAGATCGCTGAGTCCCTCCTTGCCAAGGCAGGCGTGGCATACACCAAGCTCTACGCCCACGAGAACGTGAAGCTCACCGAGTCTCTCGGCATCAAGCAGGCACCCACCCTTGTTTCCGTTGTGAACGGCGAGATCAAGAAGTACGGCATGGTGCCCGGTGTGAAGGAATACATCAATTCGGTTTGCTGATTTAAAATTTCAAATAAAAACAATGGGGAATCTCCGAGTGGGATTCCCCAAAGGTTTATGGTTAAGAAGATAAATTGTTGTTTAGGCGGCAGTGCCGCCGGCCAATATCGCGTGACGCCCTCCAAGGCGAGGGTGCATCACCCGATGGAGAGTATGGCAGTAAATTGTTGTTTAGCGGAGAATTAACGAAAACCCGTAGGGGCGACCCTATGTGGTCGCCCGTCGTCCCGACATCGACAAAACCCTTGTGGGTCAACATTCTTTTTGGCGGGAGGCCACATAGGGCCTCCCCTACGGCTAAGTTGGTCATAAGCCCATAAACAACAATTTACAAGGCCAACATTCTGTCGGGTGATACACCGCCGTTGCGGAGGGCGTCACGCGATATTGGCCGCGGGCACTGCCCGC
>JAGASP010000089.1 GCA_017621695.1 Clostridia bacterium | reverse complement strand
GCGTTTAAGGCAAACCAACGGGATAATTACGGTTTGTACGTGTATATCTATAATCCTCAAGGTAGGAATCTTTCCACCGACAGCAAGCGCAATAAGATCCAGATGGCGGTC
This sequence comes from Clostridia bacterium, assembly GCA_017621695.1. Taxonomy (GTDB): domain Bacteria; phylum Bacillota; class Clostridia; order Oscillospirales; family CAG-272; genus CAMEON01. Next base: position 6,407 of record JAGASP010000089.1, on the reverse strand, counting down.
TCCTATAACAAGGACGGCAGTCCCAATAAATATGAGAAGTTCAGCCTGGAGTTTTGTAGTAAGGTGGAGTTCGGGGACTACAAGAACCTTTTCTATAAGTACAAGGTCATCGACCGAAAGATCGACGGCACTACCTTCGACCAGCGAGTCAACAGCAACGAGCGGCGCTACGATATTTCGGGCATTGAGCTGGCGCTTCACGGTTCAGGCAACGCTACCGAATACCATGTGGGTACCACCTACCGGTTCTCCGGTTACGCGGCGGGATATGGCCCCAATGTGAACACGCAAAGCACCTTAAACTGTGAGATAGATAAGCTGGAAACCATCGAATTATCCGTAAAACATACTTTCTTCCGCTCTGAAACTTCAACCCTCGGCGCGGGTCATCAGAATCAGCTTGACACCGTGTATTTCACCGTACCTAAGAGCTACATTGAGGAATACGGAAAGCTCCAACGCATCAAGGCAGAGTGGTATGAGTACAAAACCAAGGATATTCTTGTCACCAGTAATGCTGCCTTTTTTGAGTCAGCCAAGCCCTATGCGGGAGTACCGCTGGGAACGACGCCTAATCAATATGGGCAGTACGAATATGAAAAGGATATCGGCTACAGCCTGGGCATTGGCGCGGGCAAAGCGGGAGATATGTACGTAGCCCAATGGGGCTGGAATTTGGGTACAGGATATTACCATAAACCCACCAACGTGCTCTACTATATGTTCTACGTTGAGGATATTAAGGAATACGATCCCTACGCCAAAAAGGTCAGCGTGGGCGGTGTGGAAAGCAATGAGCTTTACGAGTACATCCGCAGTTATACCAAGACCTTTGAAAATGGCAGACTTCCCGTGAAAAACGGCACCATCAGCGCAGATCTTTTTGAGAACGATATCGACGATAGCCGCAAGGTGAACAACGCCAGCGGAAAGATCCAAATGGGCTATTCCTGTTACGATTTTGACGCTGACCTGGACACCCAAGTGCTGTCCTCTTGGTCGGAAAACGACGCCAGCTTTTGGGAGACCTGGCAGAATTTCGGTTTGGGCTCCGCTTTCACAGGTGGTCCCGATGAGGCGAGCCGTGTAGTGGCCCCCATTCAGATTCTCCAAGCCGACGATCTGGACGGCAACAACGAAACCATTTCCGAGCGCCTGCTCGTGAATATGCAGGACGTGGATTCTATCCGCGAGACCTACACCGAAGCCACCGAGAACGATGAGGTAGTGGTGCTGTTCCGCTTCGCCACCAGCGACTATTTCTCCCAAGCAGCGGTCATCATTGAGCCCGACGCGGGATTTCTTGGCGCAGATAAGAAGTATGAGAATTAGGCGTATATCGCTAGCGAAAGCGTCTTCTTCGACTTCGATATCATCCAACTCACCTTCAACAAGGAAGGTATTTACACCGTGATCCCCGTGGTGGCGGATCCTATCGATGCCATCGGTGATATCACCCCGCCGATTGATCTGCCCGGCGAGCTTGAATGGTATCAGGTCGTCTTTGCTTTAGTCATGATCCTTTTGCTGATCCTTGTCCTCGCCCCTCTTTGGCCGTATATTCTCAAAGGAATCCTTTGGGTATATGACTATATAGCCAAGGGAGTCAGATCGATCATCAGTCTGATCAAAGACAGGAAAAATAACCGTAAGGAGGGTTAGCGCATGAAAACGGCTAAGAGAATACTTGCTGTCATTCTCCTTGCCGTGATCCTTTGGGCAGTCGGCTATCTCGTGTTCACGGGACGTCGGCTGCCCTCTGTGTTTACGGAGGAAGTGATGGAAAAAACGATTATGAGCGATACAACAGAAATCTACGAAGGGAGCGTGACCGATGAACCGACGACAGAGACTTCTTAATTGGGTTTTGACTCTATCCATATTCGCATGGACAATATGGCAAGCAGTAACCACGTTCCAAACATCCTACCTCCGCATAGGCGAGGCGTTCCGGGACTTTGGGCTGTCCATCAAGTTCTTTTTCTGCCTGCTCCTTGGGATCCCGAACTACACCATGCCCACCGTCAACAGCTTCTCGGAGGTCATGCCGTGGCGGCTGATTCCAGAAGAATGGGCGGCGTTCTGGGCGAGTGTGGGAGAATGTCTATCACGATTATTCGATATTGAAAACCTTCGCGCATATGGTTATGCGTTTGCCGAAAAGCTTGAAGTGATCTCAAAGGCGGGATTGGTACTGCTCCCGTGTGTACTCATATTGGCGGTGGCGGTCAAGCAGCTCTACCGTAGTGGGAACACCAAACACAACCAAGATACGGTGCCATTAGTGCTATTCAAGCGGTATGCAAAGGCTTACTACCAACCGATCAAACGCTTCGTGCTCGGGTACATCGATTTCATAAGGGAAAGGATTTGGCTCATAGTTTTCTTATCCCTGATCTGGGTGTGTAGCTTGAACATCGTCACCATTGTGGTAGAGTTCTTGGCATACTATTTCTTCTTCGCCGTGTCCTACCGCCTCGATACCCTCTACATTCAGTTCGGCAAGCTTCTGGTGGATCTGCTAGTGATCTACCACCACGTCCCTGCATGGATTTTACTTATCATCCCCTGTGCGCTGTTCCTAAACTCCCGTAAAACCGTTGCCCTCGCCAAGCTCCGGCACATGGAGGCTCGGAACTGCGGATTCATTAACGAATTGCCGATTGTATCTATGACCTGTGGCTCTATGGGAAAGAAAAAGACCACGATCATTACGGACATGGCTCTTTCCCAAGAAGTGATGTTCCGCCAAAAGGCGCTGGACATACTTCAAAAGAATGACATGAAGTTTCCGTATTTCCCGTGGGTCTGCTTTGAAATGGAGCTTCGGCGGTGTATGGAGTTTGGAACGGTGTATAATTTGGCAACAGTCAAGGCATGGGTACGATTGAAGGAACAAAGGTATGAGAAGCATGGGGATAATCGCCTCCAATTATATGGCTACGACACGGAACGATACGGGATGACCTATGAAAACGGACTCACCCGTGCTGACCTGTTCGATGTTTTAGAAACCTACGCCCAAGCCTATTTCATTTACGTCATGCAGTCCTCGATCATTATCTCCAACTACTCTATCCGCACCGACAACCGTTTTTTGGATGCCGGTAACTTTCCCATGTGGAGCTTCGATTTCTTCCGCTTCGACTACGGCAAGAACAGTCGTTATGCCCACATTCTCGACTTTGACGTTCTCCGCCTCGGCAAGAAGGTGGTGGAGAACAACGAAAAGGCGGGTAGCTTTGAGTTCGGTGTGGTAGCGATCACGGAGGTGGGCAAGGAGCGTGGCAACAATCTGGAGCTGAAGGAGGTCAAGAAAGGTCAGGACGAGACCAATCAGAAAAATGATCTTTTCAACGCCTGGCTAAAGATGTGCCGACACTCCGCTACGGTGGATCATTTTCCGTTTATCAAGGTATTTACCGATGAACAACGACCCGAGAGCTGGGGGGCAGATGCACGCGATCTTTGCGACATCGTCCATATCGTGTCCACCGGTGAACAGAGGCTCGCCCTGCCATTCTTTACGATTGAGGAAATGGTGCAGGAATGGTTGTTCGGGCGGTTCATGGCTCTCTATTACGACTTCCGGCATAGGCGGGGAGATAACACCTTGCTTGTCCATGTTCTGAAAAGCATTATCGCTACGATCTATAAACACTATGTCACCACCTACAACCGCTATGGATACAGCATTACCAAGATAGAAAAGGAACGGGGCACCCAGGACGGGAATGTAGAGAAAAAGAAATACTTCTTGATGAACCAAAAGATTTACGCCAAGCGATTTTCGACGGATTGTTTCAGCGATTACTTTAACGACATGGCACGGAAGTCCAAGATGGGGCTTCACGATTACCTAACTTACCAAACCGAAAAAGCAACTGTGGAGGAATTGAAAATGCAGAACAGCTATTTTATCAACGGATTATACAAACGCTGACAGGCTCGCAGAGAGCGTCCAGAGCGGACAGTCGGCGTAATTCTTTAGGAGGTACAACAAATGCCATACCAAGATACCAAAGTTTATTACGACGGCAGTCACTACATTGCGATCCCGAAAAGATCAGCTCCAAGACATCCGGGGGCAAGACTTCCGGAGGAATTAGTTTCCGTGGTTGATGAAGCTCAAGAAGAGATAAAAACAGAGCAGGGAATTGTTGATGTATTGCTTCAAGAGCAACCGCAAGAAGAGCCAAAAAAGCCCGCTGTGAAGCGACGAGCCACACGGCGGGAGTTGTTCAACGAGTTGTATCAAGAGCTTTTGAACGAGCCCAGGCGGACAAGGCGGGGCAAGCTGATCCATGGTATGAAGCCCTACTTCAAGACCGAGCAGGAGACCATCGAATACGTGGACAAGCAGCTGGATCGCAAGAAACGGAACCTGATTGTACGTCGTATGCGGTTCAGCCGAAAGGTCAATCTGCATGAGTTCAATTACTTCTGCACCTTCACCTACGACGGGAGCCTGCACACCGAGAATACCTTCCGCAAGCGACTATCGGCCTGCTTCAACCGCTTTTGCTCACGTAAGGGTTGGAAGTACGCGGGTGTGTGGGAACGCTCCCCCAAGACCGGCCGCCTTCATTTTCACGGCATCTTCTACATCCCCGAGGGAACCATGCCGGGCATTCTCTATGAGAAGGAGGACTATAACTTCACCACGCACCGCCGTCAGGTTACGATTCAGAATACTTACTTCAACGAACGTTTCGGGCGTTGTGATATAGAACCCATCAATGATCGGACGGAGATGGGATCCGCCATGGCTTACATCATGAAATACATCGAAAAGTCTGGGGAGAAGATCGTTTACTCCCGTGGACTCCCCCAGTATTTCAAATCGGATATTCTGGACGACGACGTGGTGTGTCCCATCGGCATGGAGGATCAGAAGCTCTTGCTTTTCGACAACTTCTCATGCTTCGAGGATGGGGTGTATGTCGGGAAGGTCAGCCCCGAGGTGATCAGGCAGATGAAGAAGGCTAACTGACGGCAGATCGTCGAGCCAACCCGGGTCCACAAAAACAATGTCCGCGCCGACGGGAATCATGCGAAGGATCGCCAAGCGGCTCAGCGGCGATCTCGCATCCGTCAGCGCTTGATTTTTCCGTGTTGCGACGGTCAAGTTGTGGCAGGCGTGTGCTTGTCTCGGGCGAGCGCAGCGAGCCCGACTTGTATCAAGACAAGCACACGCCTAACAACCCTTACCCAAACTTTACCCCAACAAAACCCCAACTTTACCCCAACTGTTCCCGGCATAAAAAAACGGGGAGTTTTTAGGCTCCCCGAATGTTTTATTCGGTTAATCGGTGTATTGGCACATTTCCTCTAATCGCTTCAGATAGTCTTTCTCGGCATCTTCGAGGGTAGGGAAGTAATGCCCCCAAGCCCATGAATACGAGCCGTCAGACTCCTTTGCGGTGTTCCGAGCTGTGATATACATTCCATCACTTTCACGCTGAAACAGACCGACGTTACGTTTCCCAAGGGAGTAAAAAGCGAGACAGACCAGATTCATGCCGCTGTTTTCAAATGTAAATCCGATATCCATAATCGTTCTCCTTTAAGCGTAGTTTTCAAATTGGCAAAAGCGTGTGTATTGAAAAATAAAAGCGGGAGTCTTCCAGATGCTCCAGAGCTCCCGCGAAAGTGAATTTTGATGCTTGATAATGGCAGGAACACCGGCCAAGGCAAGCTGTAAGTAGGTCATGTGGACGCAACGGAGGTCAATATCACTGCACTCAATGAAACAATGACGGGCGTAGTTGATGCCGTAATCGTTTTTGAGGGTGTCCAGTGCGGCGATCATCATACCGCCTCCACCGCAACAGGGGTCACAGACGGTCAGGATCCCGTCATCCTCCGCTTTCTGAATCACATCGTCTCCAATGGCCGCTTTTGCCATGAACTTTGAGATGTGATACGGCGTGAAGTATTGACCCGCTTTTGAGTTGCCTTGATTGCATCGCATAAACAGCTCTCCGAGGTAATCGCTGAACTGTCCGTTATCGTAAACGACCGAGGACAGGAGCATATAGATCATGCCGAAAATGTCCGTTAGAAGCTCTCGTTCGACAGGCTGATACTTGCCCATAATCTGCTTGTATCGCTCCTCACGCTGTTCCTGCTGTGTGAAGTCCACGGCGTTGGAAATGCTGATGGCTCCGCACTCAAACACGTCGGATATTAACTGGCTTCGATCAACCTTATAAGCGGCAGAGCCGATCCGCTTGATGATATCGTTCACGGCAGGCACCTTGTAGGGACACAAATTACGATCCGGCTGTTCCGCATGAACAGGTTCCGCAACCACCGGGACAGAAGACTCCACGGCGGGAGCTTCCGCATCACGGTCAATGACAATATCGAATATGGACAACTGACCTTCCATGGTCTTTCTCATT
>JAGASP010000088.1 GCA_017621695.1 Clostridia bacterium | reverse complement strand
GGTCGCCCCTACATACAAACCCAGAAAGACGCTGATACATATAGAAAATTTGCTTGTAGGGGCGGCCCTGTGTGGCCGCCCGCCAACATAGCGGTTTCCTCGTGTTCATCGGGGGGCAAACACACCGCTAAACCCCAATTTACGAGTTTTTACTTGATCTTCACGGTCTGGGTCAGTCTCCCCGACTCCTTATAAGGCCGGAAGAGCTGGACCAGCATACCGACGGCCAGCAGAGCGGCGATGACCAGCCACAGGATATTGATACCGCCCATGGCGCCCGTGAAGAGCAGACCGAACTGGTAGATGATGAGGGAGATCGCGTAGGCGAAGAGGCACTGGTAGGTAATGGCGAAGGCGGTCCACTTGCCGTTGTTCATCTCTCTGCGGATGGCACCCATAGCGGCGAAGCAGGGAGCGCAGAGGAGATTGAAAACCAGGAAGGAGAAGCCGGCCAGCTTGCCCAGTCCCGCGAAGTCGGCCACACCAAAGACGGCCACGACCTCCTCCTTGGCGATCAGGCCCATGAGGGTGGCCACGGCGGCGGTGGGATTCGAGAAGCCCAGAGGGGCGAAGATCCAGCCGATGGCGGTGCCGATGTAGTCCAGGATGCTCATGCCGCCCTCGGGCATCTCCAAAAAGAGCCCGAAGTGACCGTCGGCCACGCCGAAGACGGTGCCTGCCCAGATGATGACGGTGGAGAGCATGATGACGGTGCCCGCCTTCTTGATGAAGGACCAGCCGCGCTCCCACATGGAGCGGAGAACGTTGATGGGAGTAGGCAGATGGTACGCAGGCAGCTCCATGACGAAGGGAGCGGGGGTACCCGAGAAGAGCTTGGTCTTCTTGAGCATGATGCCCGAGATGATGATGGCGGCGATGCCGATGAAGTAGCAGAGGGGAGCCACCCACCAGGCATTCCCGAACAGGGTAGCGGCGATCATGGCGATGATGGGAAGCTTGGCGCCGCAGGGGATGAAGGTGGTGGTGATGATGGTCATGCGGCGGTCGCGCTCGTTTTCAATGGTACGGGAGGCCATGATACCGGGGACGCCGCAGCCCGTGCCGATCAGAATCGGGATAAAGGACTTGCCCGACAGACCGAACTTGCGGAAGATGCGGTCCAGCACGAAGGCGATACGGGACATATAGCCGCAGGCCTCCAGGAAGGCCAGCAGGATGAACAGCACCAGAATCTGGGGCACGAAGCCCAGCACGGCGCCCACGCCGCCCACGATGCCGTCCAGGATCAGACTGTTCAGCCACTCGGGAGAGTTAGCGGCCACCAGACCCTTTTCCACCAGAACGGGAACGCCTACTACCCAGACGCCATAGTCGGCGGGGTCGGGCTCGGCAAAGCCGTAGCCGAGGGCGGTGGAGATGGAGGCGGTGAAGTCAGCGCCCGTGGCGGAGGAGGTGAGAGTCTCGAAGGTCTCCTCGTCCTCGTACTCCCAGGTGACGGTGACGTCGTCGGAAATCTGCTCGTCAAGGGCGGTCAGAGCGGCCTTGATGCCCTCGGCGTCCTTGGCCTCAACGGCGGCGTTGTAGGCGGAGGTGTCAAGTCCCTGCTCCTCGGCGTAGGCTACGAAATTGTCGATGATCTCGGCAGCCCCCGCGTACTCCTCGGTTTGAGCGGTGTAATCCTTGGATCCAATACCGAACAGGTGCCAGCCGTCACCGAACACGCCGTCGTTCATCCAATCGGTGACGAAGGTACCCACGGTGGAGACGGATATGTAGTAGACCAGGAACATGATGGCGGCGAAGATGGGCAGGGCGGCGATACGGTTGGTGACCACCTTGTCGATCTTTTCGGAGGCCGTGAGCTTGCCCACGTGCTTGCGTTTGAAGCAACCTTGCAGCACGCCTGTGATGTAGTTATAGCGTTCGTTGATGATGATGGCTTCGGCGTCATCGTCCAGAAGCCGCTCGGTCTCCTTGATGTCCTCCTCAATGTGGGAGAGGATGGCGGGATCCAAATTCAGCTCGGCCAGCACCTTTTCGTCACGCTCAAAGATCTTGATGGCGTACCATCTCTGTCGGTCGGCGGGCATACCGTGAACGGCGGCCTCCTCAATGTGAGCGAGCGTGTGCTCCACCTCACCCGAGAAGATGTGGTGAGGGACGTTACGCCCGTGCTTGGCGGTCTCAATGGCCAGTGCCACAGCCTCGTCAAGACCCGTGCCCTTCAGCGCCGAGATCTCCACGGCGGGACAGCCCATGCGGCGGGATAGAGCGTCCAGGTCGATCTTGTCCCCCTGCTTGCGGAGGACGTCCACCATGTTGATGGCCATGACCACGGGGATGCCCAATTCTGTCAGCTGGGTGGTGAGGTAGAGGTTGCGCTCCAGGTTGGTGCCGTCGATGATGTTCAGGATGGCGTCGGGGCACTCTACTACAAGGTAGTTTCTGGCCACTACTTCCTCCAAGGTGTAGGGAGAGAGGGAATAGATGCCGGGGAGGTCGGTAACGATGACGGTCTCGCCTCCCTCATGGTTTTTGAGCTTACCCTCCTTCTTCTCCACCGTGACGCCGGGCCAGTTGCCGACGAACTGGTTGGAGCCTGTCAGGGCGTTGAAGAGGGTGGTTTTACCCGTGTTGGGGTTACCCGCGAGGGCGATGCGGATGGTGTTTGCTTCCATATTAGCGTTACTCCTTGCTACGCGTCACGGGTTAGCTTTAGCTAACCGACGGGCGCAAAATATCGGGCGCGGCCCGAAAACGAAATAGGGGGATGACGGATCGCTTGCGGATCACTCCACCTCAATGCGAGCGGCATCTTCCTTACGCAGGCTCAATTCGTAGCCGCGGACGGTGACCTCCAGAGGATCGCCCAGAGGGGCTACCTTGGTGATTTTGATCTCCACACCACGGGTGATGCCCATGTCCATGATGCGGCGACGGACGGCACCCTCGCCGTGGACCTTGACCACGGTAACCGTACCGCCAACTTTGGTTTCCTTCAATGTTTTCATGATGGATTCTCCCTTTTTCATTCGGTCGAATGGATGGATTTTTAACGGTTAGCCCCCGCTAACTCGAACACACATATTATACCATCTTTTTTTGATTTGTCAAGAGCTTTTTTGAAAATTTTTTTGCTTTTTTTGCAATATAATATGCAGGAAAAAGCTTGTGAAAAAAGCGGAGTAAAAGTAACCAAAAATGCAAATTCCTATTTACTTTTTTTGTGATTTGTGGTAAAATAACAGCAGGAAACCATGCATGGGAGTCAGCTATGAGATTGGATAAATTTTTAAGCCTTACAGGAAAGGCTTCCCGCAGTGACGCGGGCAAGGCCGTGCGGGGCGGTGGAGTGCTGGTCAACGGCATCCCCGCCAAAAAAGCAGACATGAGCATCGACCCCGACACCGACGAGATCATCTTCCGCGGGGAGACGGTCACCTATCGGCAGTTTACCTATATCATGATGCACAAGCCCGACGGGGTGGTCAGCGCCACCGAGGACGGCAGGGAGGAGACGGTGCTGGATCTGCTCCCCGAGGAGATCACCCGCGTTCGCCCCGCCCTGTTTCCTTGCGGACGTCTTGACAAGCACACCACGGGGCTGATGATCCTCACCAACAACGGTCAACTCTCCCACCGCCTCCTGTCCCCCGCACGACACGTGGACAAGACCTATGAGTTTTCAGTCAAATTCCCCCTCTCCGACGAGGACGTGACCGCCTTGGAGAGCGGCGTGGATATCGGCGGCTATGTGACAGCCCCCTGCACGGTGGTGCTTGACCCGCCCCAGCCCGATGAGCGGGGAAGGTCGGGGAAGATCACCCTCCATGAAGGGAAGTACCACCAGATCAAGCTCATGATGGAGGCACGGCACAACCAGATCACCCGCCTCAAGCGGGTCACCTTCGGCCCTCTCACCCTTGACCCCGCGCTGGCGACAGGGGCGTGGCGGATGCTGACGGAGGAGGAGATCGGGATGCTGGAGGATGCGGGGAAGGTAAGTTTTTCACACCCGTAGGGGAGGCCCTGTGTGGCCTCCCGATAAAGGATATGTAACGGGCGACCACATAGGGTCGCCCCTACGGAATAGAATTTTTTAGAAGTTTTTGAGGGGTTCCAAGGGGGACTTTTCGCAAAAGTTCCCCCTTGGCGTACCCCCAAAGACCCTACGATCTGATTTTTGAAAGTTTTTGAAGGGTTCAAGGGAAACTTTTTTCAAAAAGTTTCCCTTGGCGTACCCCATCACAAAGGAGACATCACCATGGCAGATATGAAGAAATTTATGATCACCAACTGGTGCGGCATTCCCCACAAGTTCATCCGTCACGCCGACGGGACTTTGGCGGTGGAGCGCATCCAAGAGATGCTGGATGCCGGCATCAATCTCATGAGCACCTACGACTACGGCTACGCCACCAACTGCGAGATGCTGGCGGCCTCCGAGAAGCTGGGGATGCGGGTCAACATCATGGACGGACGCATCGACAAGGCGGTGCATCATGCCGCCACCCGCGAGGAACGATACGCTCTGCTCAAAGAAGTGGTGCGTGACTACGCAGGCTATCCCGCCCTCCACGGCTACCACATCGTGGACGAGCCCAACAGCGGCGCGTTCCCGAAGCTGGCCGAGATCCGCGAGATTCTTTCCGAGCTTGATTCTGCCCACGAGGCCTACTATAACCTGTTTCCCAACTACGCCTCCCTCGAGATGCTGGGCAATCCCTCCTACTATGATCACGTAGATCAATTTATCAAGGACGTAAAGCCCGAGATCCTCAGCTACGATCATTACCACTTCTGCAAGGGCGAGCCCATGGAGAAGAAGGATCTGGGGGACGAGCGTCAGAATCAGATCTATGAGGCGGCCTTCTCCAAGGTCGAGCGTGCGGGCTTCTTTGACAACATAGAGGACGTGCGCGCCTGCTGTCTTGCCCATGACGTGCCCTTCATGATCATCATTCTGGTGGTGGAGCATGGGCCCTACCGTAATCTTACCGAGGCCGAGATCCGCTGGGAGGTGTTCCAGTCCCTGGCCTACGGCACCAAGCGGCTGTCCTACTTCACCTACTGGTGTCCCGGGGTGGACAGAGACGAGGGGGAGGACTTCTGGCATTGGAAGAACGCCATGATCACCAAGGAGGGTGAGCGCACGGCTCACTATGACATGATCGCCGAGATCAACCGCGAGCTGCTCCCCATGGGCAATATTCTCTTGGATCGTAAGAGTCTTGGTGTCTATCACTTCGGCCGAGTGCCCGATAAGAAGGTGACCTACTGGCAGGGAAGCTACGGCGATTTCACCGCCATGAACGCTGAGAACATGACCGTCGGCTTCTTTGAGGGCGGCTATACGGTGCTTTCTAACAAGGACTATGAAAGCCCCATGCCTGTGGCCTTTACGGTGACCGAGGGCAAGCGGGTCAGAAAATATGACAAGCAGAGCGGTCTGTGGACGGATATGACCCCCGCCGACGGACAGTACAAGATCACCCTCGCTCCAGGCGACGGTGAGATGATCTGGGTCAACTGAGGAAAGTGCAAGGGAAAACCTTCTTGAAAGAAGGTTTTCCCTTGCGTACCTCGCAATCATAGAAATCAAACGGAGAACCACAACACATGACCATTTTTGAAATACTTGCGCAAGAATTGAACCTGACCGCTGATCAGGTGGAAAAGACCGTCGCCCTGATCGACGAGGGCAACACCATCCCCTTTATCGCCCGTTACCGCAAGGAGGTCACGGGAAGCCTTGACGATGCCATTCTGCGTACGTTGGATGAGCGCCTCAACGCCCTGCGAAATTTGGAGAAGCGCCGTGAGGAGGTCAAGAACCTCATCGATGCCCAGGGCAAGCTCACCGAGGAGTTGATCCGCGCCATCGACAACGCCAAGACAGTTACCGAGATCGACGATATTTACCGTCCCTTCAGACCCAAGCGCAAGACCCGTGCATCGGTGGCACGTGAAAGAGGTCTTGAGGAATTGGCGATGCTTATTTACTGCCAGGACGAGGTATACGAGCCCTCCATTGAGGTGCAGGCCGAGGCATTCGTGGATCCCGAAAAGGAAGTGCCCACGGTGCAGGATGCCCTGCAGGGCGCGATGGATATCATCGCTGAGGACGTATCGGATAACGCGGAATACAGAAAGAAGCTCCGCCACCTGACCTTTGAGTACGGCGTTCTGAGCACCAAGGCAACGAATCCCGAGGCGGATTCCGTGTATACCATGTACTACGAGTATGCCGAGGCTGTCAAAAAACTGCCCGGTCATAGAATTCTGGCCATCAACCGTGGCGAGAAGGAAGAATTTTTAAAGGTGTCCCTTTCCGTCCCCGAGGACGTGGCGGTGAATTTCCTTTTCAACTGCGTCATCACGTCCACTACCTCTCCTGCCATGAAGTATGTCAGCGCGGCGGTGGCCGACAGCTACGATCGCCTCATCGCCCCCTCCATCGAGCGCGAGATCAGAAACGACCTATTTGACAACGCCTGCGAGGGCGCCATCAAGGTCTTCTCGGATAACCTCTCCCACCTGCTCATGCAGCCCCCTCTCAAGGGCAAGGTCGTGTTGGGCTTCGACCCCGGCTACGCCCATGGCTGTAAGCTGGCGGTGGTGGATCGTACCGGCAAGGTGTTGGATACGGCGGTCATCTATCCCACCATCAAAACGCGTGTGGAGCAAGCTGCCGCAGTGCTCAAACGCTTGGTTCGCAATTATCAGGTAGACGTGATTGCCATCGGCAACGGCACCGCTTCCCGCGAAAGCGAGGTGTTCGTGGCGGATTGCCTCAAGCAGGTGGGCAATGACTGTAAGTATATCATCGTCAGCGAGGCGGGGGCGTCTATCTACTCTGCCTCCAAGCTGGCGACCGAGGAATTCCCTGATTTTGATGTCATGCAGCGCTCCGCCGTGTCCATCGCCCGCCGTCTGCAGGATCCCCTGGCAGAGCTGGTGAAGATCGATCCCAAGGGCATCGGTGTGGGACAGTATCAGCATGACATGAAGCCTGCACGCCTGGATGAGGCGCTGGGCGGCGTGGTTGAATCCTGCGTGAACGCCGTGGGTGTAGACGTGAATACTGCCTCCTACTCCTTGCTCGCTTATATCGCAGGCATCAACATCACTGCCGCCAAGAACATCGTCAAGTACCGTGAGGAGAACGGCGAGTTCACCACCCGTGCTCAGATCACCAAAGTGCCCCGCATCGGTGCCAAGGCATACGAGCAGTGCGCAGGCTTCCTCCGCATTCCCGGAGGTAAGGAGATTCTGGATAATACGGGCGTTCACCCCGAGTCCTACGACGCAGCCAAGGCGCTGCTCAAGATGTTCGACTACACCGAGGATGATCTGAAGGCAGGGAAGCTGTCCTTCCTCAAGTCCAAGGTGATCAAGGCCGGTGTGCAGCAGACGGCAGAAAAGCTGGGTATCGGTGAGCCGACGCTCATGGACATCATCTCCGAGCTGGAAAAGCCCGGCCGCGATATCCGTGACGGCTTCGACGCTCCCGTTCTCCGAGAGGACGTTATGTCCCTGGAGGATCTGCAAGAGGATATGATCCTGACGGGTACGGTTCGTAACGTCACCGACTTCGGTGCCTTTGTGGACATCGGCGTGCATCAGGACGGCCTTGTCCATATTTCTCAACTGTGCGACAGATTCATCAAGCATCCTTCCGAGGCTGTGTCCCTCGGTGACGTGGTCAAGGTCAAGGTGCTCTCGGTGGACGTGAAGAAAAAGAGAATTTCGCTCACCATGAAATTTAAGGAGTGATCCTCCCATGCCCTCGGCCTGTCCATGTTTGACCTTGCAGACCGAGGGCTTTGGCAACAGGAGGCCACTAAGAAAGGAGAAAACATCCCATGAAAGATACCCGACTTTCCGACGTGATTTTGGGGCGCGAGGACAACTATCTCCTCCCCTTTTACTGGCAGCACGGCACCCACCGTGACCGCATCCCCGCCCAGGTTCAGCGCATCTATGACAGCGGATGCCGCGCCCTCTGCGTGGAGTCCCGCCCCCACCCCGATTTCTGCGGCCCCGACTGGTGGGCGGATATGGACATCATCCTCGCCGAGTGCGAGAAGCGGGACATGAAGGTCTGGATCCTGGACGATAAACGCTTTCCCACGGGCTACGCCAACGGCATGATCGAAAAGAAATACCCCCACCTCCGTCAGTGGGAGATCATCGAGGAGCACATCGACGTCCTGGGCCCCGCCCCCGATACCGCCTTCCTGGTCAGTAAGGTCCTTCCCGACGACGAGATCCTGGGCGTCTACGCCTTCAAGCGTACAGGCGAGGGACAGGCTACCACGGGCGCGCCCATCGACCTCACCCCCACGATTACCGAGGGATACGCCTACTTTGACGTCCCCGAGGGCTGCTACCGTGTCTTCATCTACACCAAGTCCCGCCGCGGCTCCCGTGGGAACTACATCGACATGACCAACCCCGAGTCCTGCAGGGCCCAGATCGAGGCGGTCTACGAGCCTCACTACGAGCACTACGCCAAGTATTTCGGCAATACCCTGGTGGGATTCTTCTCGGACGAGCCCTCCTTCGGTAACAGCATGGCCACCCGCCACCCCGTGGATCCCAGCGGTCATGAGCGCCCCCTCGGTACCGTGGGCATGGCCCTCCCCTACAACGAGCGGGTCACCGCTATGATGGACGAAGAGATGGGGAAGTCCTCCCTGGGCTACATGGGGGAATTGTGGTTCCCGAGTGACCACGCCCCCCTCACCCGTCTGGCCTACATGAACGCCGTCACCCGCCTCTACCGCGACAATTTCAGCTACCTCCTCGGCAACTGGTGCCGTGACCACGGAGTCATGTACATCGGCCACATCATCGAGGACTTCAACTGCCACGCCCGTATGTCTACGGGCGCAGGTCACTACTTCCGCGCCCTGGAGGGCCAGGATATGGCGGGCATCGACATCGTCCTCCATCAGGTCATGCCGGGCATGGCTCACCACATCCACAACACCAGCCTCTCCACGGGTGTCAGCGACCCCGCCTTCTACCACTACGTCCTGGGCCAGCTGGGAGCCTCCCTGGCTCACCAGTATCCACAGATGAAGGGTCGCGCCATGTGCGAGGAGTTCGGCGCCTACGGCTGGGCCGAGGGCTGTACCATGATGAAGTGGATCTCCGACTTCCTCCTGGTTCGCGGCATCAATCACTTCGTCCCCCACGCCTTCTCCCCCGACTACCCCGACCCCGACTGTCCGCCTCACTTCGGTGCCGAGGGTCACGATCCCCAGTTTGAGGGATTCACCCACCTCATGCAGTACACCAACAAGGTCTCCCACCTCCTCTACGGCGGCGAGCACATCACCTCCTGCGCCATCCTCTACCACGCTGAGGGCGAATGGATGAACCAAAAGGGGGATTATATGTTCACCCAGGTCCCCGCCAAGGCCCTCCTCGATGAGCACCTCTGCTATGACATCATCTGTCAGGAAACTCTGGAGACCGCCGTTGCCGAGAACGGCAAGCTGGTGGTCAACGGAGAGCATTACGGCGCGTTGGTGATCCCTTACGGTAAGGTGCTTGCCCCCGCCCTGTACCCCGAGGTGGACAAGCTGATCGCGGCAGGTGTCCCTGTCCTTCTCTGCGATGCCCGTCCCGAAGGGCTGAGCGGCGAGGTGGTATCTATTGCCGACCTTCCCGGCCGTATCCGTGAGCTGGGTCTTGCCGACATCACCGTGGAAGGGAACTGCCCGCTCTTGCGCCACTATCATGTAAGGCGTGATGATGGCGATGTGTTCATGCTCTTCAACGAGGACAGCGTGAGCACAGCCAAGGCAACGGTCACCCTCCCCGTCAGCGGCAAGCTCATGCGTCTCCGCCTCATCGAGGACGGCATCTACGCCGACGCCACTGAGGACGGCAAGATCGCTGTGGAGCTGCTCCCCGGTCAGTCTGAAATTCTGGTCTTCGGCTCTGCCGCCGAGGAATTGGCTCATGACCATATGCGCAGACTGTCCGATTCTGTGATGACCACCACTCTGACACCTACATACAACGTCGAGCTGGCAGACTCCGAGGACCTTACGGCCTTCTATCCCTATAAGACCATCGACAAGCTGGTAAATATCACTTCTGCCGCCGAGAAGCCCTCCTTCTCGGGGCTGATGCGCTACACCTTCACCCTGCGTCTGGATGAAGTCCCCACGGATACCGTCCTTGACCTCGGCCGTGTGGGTCAGACCGCCAAGATCATAGTCAATGGCACAAATGCGGGCATCCGCATTACAGCCCCCTATGCTTGCCCCATCTCCTATCTATTGAAGAAGGGCGAGAACATCATTACCGTCGAGGTGGCCAATACCCTTGTGGGCAAGGTCAGAGATCCCTTTTCCCATTGTATGCCCATTCCCCCCTCGGGACTCTTGGGACCTGTTCGTCTTCTGACGATGGCATAGTCCCCCCGGAAAGGAAACACCATGAAAAAATACATCCTTGCTCTCGATGAGGGCACGACAAGCGCCCGCGCCATACTCTTTGACAAAGGGGGAAGCATTGTTTCCACGGCGCACCGCGAGTTCCCGCAGATCTATCCCCGTCCGGGTTGGGTAGAGCACAACCCCATGGAGATCTACGCCAATCAGTATGCCTGCATGACCGAGTGTGTGGCCAAGAGCGGGATCGATCCCGAGGAGATCGCCGCCATTGGCATCACCAACCAGCGCGAGACCACCGTTGTGTGGAACAAATACACAGGAAAGCCTGTGTGCAACGCCATTGTCTGGCAATGCCGCCGCACCGCGCCTCTTTGCGAAAAGCTGATCGAGGAAGGGCACAGCGAGTATATCCAAAAGACAACCGGTCTGCGTCCCGATGCCTATTTCAGCGCAACCAAGATCAAATGGATCTTAGACAACGTTCCCGATGCCCGCCGCGCGGCCGAAGCGGGAGAGCTTTTGTTCGGTACGGTGGACACTTGGGTGCTTTGGAAGCTGACTGAGGGAAGTGGCGACGGTCAGGCGATCCACGTCACAGACCGAACCAATGCTTCCCGCACCATGCTTTACAATATTGAAACGGGAGAGTGGGATGAAAAGCTCCTGTCTCTTCTGGACATCCCCGCATCCATGCTCCCCAAAGTGAAAAGCAGCAGCGAGATCTACGGCTACGTGGATTTTATGGGCGCCACGATCCCCGTCTCAGGGATGGCAGGCGACCAGCAGGCGGCTTTGTTCGGTCAGGGCTGTTTCCACGCGGGAGACGTGAAAAACACTTATGGCACAGGCTGCTTCATGTTGGCCAATACAGGGCGTGAAAGGATTCATAGCCGTTATGGCCTGCTTACGACAGTTGCAGCTACCGAGGCGGGAAAGCCTGTGGAGTATGCCCTGGAGGGTAGTGTGTTTGTGGGCGGTGCCGTGATCCAATGGCTTCGTGACGAGCTGCGCCTCATCACCGATTCTGCCGACAGCGAATATTTTGCGGGCAAAGTAAAGGACAGCGGCGGTGTGTGTATCGTTCCCGCATTCACCGGTTTGGGTGCACCCCATTGGGATATGAATGCCCGCGGCATGATCACGGGGCTCACCCGTGGCACAAGCCGCAACCATATCATCCGTGCCGCGCTGGAATCCATTGCCTATCAGACGGAGGATGTCTTCCGCTCTATGGAAGGCGATATGGGTGGAAAACTGATGTCTCTTCGCGCCGACGGCGGTGCTTCGGCTGATGATCTTCTTATGCAGTTCCAAGCGGATATTTCGGGGGTCTCGGTGTTCCGTCCCAATATGAAGGAGGCCACCGCCGCAGGTGCAGCCTTCCTTGCCGGTCTTGGCGTGGGCTTTTGGAAGAATCGCGACGAGATATCGCACTTACTCGCTGAGGGCACGACCTTTGTCCCCGAGATGACCGACGACCGCCGTTTTGAACTGCTGGACGGTTGGCACAGAGCGGTGAAGGCTTGTAAGGAGCTATAAATTGTTGTTTAGCGGAGGATTAACGAAAACCCGTAGGGGCGACCCTGTGTGGTCGCCCACCGTCCCAAGATCGACAAAACCCTTTTGGATCAACAATCTTTTTGACGGGAGGCCACACAGGGCCTCCCCTACGGCCACGTTGGTTAAAAGCCCGTAAACAACAATTTACAAGACTAACATCTTTTCGGGTGATGAACACAGACACGAAGAGTGTTACGCGATATTGGCTGCCGCACTGCGGCAAACAACAAATTTCTTCACCAATCATAGAAAGGATTTTACTATGGAAATCACTACCTACATCAAAAAAGTTCCCTCATCCGACGGGAAGCATGAGCTGTATGGCCGCGTGTATCTTCCCGAGGGAGAGGTCAAGGGTCTCTTTCATGTTGTCCACGGCATGACCGAGCATATGGAGCGCTATGAGCCCTTCATGAGGGAAATGGCCAAGGAAGGCTTTATTTGCTTTGGATATGATCATCTGGGGCATGGAAAAACCGTTAAGGATGCCTCTGAGCTGGGATATATTGCAAAAAAGGACGGACAGAAGCGCCTCATCGAGGACGTGACGGTTTTCGGTAACGCCATGCGGAAGGATTTCGGAGAAAAGCTTCCGTACATCCTGATGGGTCACAGCATGGGTTCGTTCATCGTGCGTTTGGCATCGGTGGACGGACGAACCCCCGATAAGCTCATCGTTATGGGTACAGGCGGACCGAACCCCATGGTGAGCGCAGGTATTTTGCTGGTTGCCGCTATGAAGCTCTTTGGAAAAGGGAAGACTGTCTCGAAATTCCTCTATCAGATGGCGTTCGGCTCTTATAATAAAAGGTTTGAAGAAGACGGCAAGCGCGGTTGGCTGACAACGGATGCTGCCGTGCGCGAAAAATACGACAACGATCCGCTGTGCAATTTCCACTTTACGGTCAGCGCTATGGGCGATCTCATCACTTTGACCAAGCGAGCCAATGACAAAAACTGGTTTGAAGCGCTCCCCAAGGATCTGCCCGTGCTTTTGGTGGCGGGCGTGGATGACCCTGTGGGAAACTACGGGAAGGGCGTCAAGGTCGTATTCAAAAAGCTCAAAAAACAGGGTTGCCGCGTGGAGGTCAAGCTTTACAAGGGACGTCACGAGATCCTCAACGATACCTGTAAGGAAGCCGTTATAGAAGACATCAAAAATTTCAGCAAATAAGAGGGATCCAAGACTTTGGGGAAATAAAAAAGAAAACACCTGCCGTGCGACAGGTGTTTTCTCATGCGGTTATCCGAAAATGAGATCCCACAAAAATTTGATCCACCAAGGGGTTCCCTCAGGCCAAATCGGTCTTCCGGAATTGTCTTTGTCCGGCTCGGGCCATTCCTCCGGCCATTCCTCGGGCAATTCTTCGGGTTCTGATTCGGGCCATGTTTCGGATTCGGGTTCAGTTTCCGTTTCTGTTTCTGTTTCTGTTTCAGTCTCTGTTTCCGTTTCCGTTTCTGTTTCTGTTTCAGTTTCAGTCTCTGTTTCGGTCTCCTTTTCTGTTTCAGTTTCGGTTTCCTCCGGTGTCGTGGTTACACTTTCGCTTTCTGTGGTAACTTCGACAGATTCCGTGGATTCATCGGGCTCTTCCGTCGCATCAGGGGCAGGTGCAGAGGTGGCGTTTTCTGCATCTGTTTCCATCGACGTATCGGGCTCAAGAATGTCATCGGTGGGAGGTTCAATTTCGGTTTCGGGATCGGGAGAAAGATCCTTACCGCTTTCCAATACAGCAGCATAGATCTCGGTGAAGGGTTTATCAAGCCATGCCTCAGCCTGAATATCCTCGCCCAATGTCCGGATGAGATGCAGCTTACCGGCGGTGGTGCCCAGATTGGCTGCTTCTTCGACGGTTTCGGAGGATACGGATGCTGTGATGACTATGATGCCGGTCAGCTTTTTCTCCTGTTTGGTGTAAGCCTTCAGCTTTTGGTCGAGTGCCTTGGAGGCTCGGTCATTTTGAGAGGAAGAGGAGATCAGCATACCCGCATTCTCGCCGTTGAGATATCCCTGCACAGATAACTCGTTGACGGTGAGCGAAAGAGCGCTTTCAATGTCCTCACCCTTCAGATTTTCAATGCCGATGCTTGCAAGTAAGGCTTCGCCATCCCGATTGACAGCCGAAACACGGACAACCTTATCAAAGCGGTTGAGGCGGTATTCGATGGACGGATTGACGTCTACACTTACGTATCCGTAGGATTGGGAATTCATCATCAGAAAGCCCATGAGAGTACCGAAAACAAGAACGAAGCACGCGGCTATCGCGGCAATTCTCGTCATCGCGCGAGTGTTTTTCAAGGGAGACTGACGGATGTACATATCGGGAGTTACGATGATTTCCTGCCCGACGGTGAAGCCTGTATTGCGAATGTGTATGAATTGACCTTCACGGTTCAGCGCCACAGCTTCCTGACCGTTGATCTCCATGATGATGACTTCCAAAATGATTCCTCCTTTCCTTTGGATTTTATGATCCTTTGCTGAGAAAATCGGGAGCTATGATTCCTCTGCGGATTTGATCATATGTCTCAGATATTCCGCGATCACGGGATAATCTCCGAGACAAACTTCTGTGGCTGTCATAATGTATTTACGATGCCGCTCCAGTGTTTTTCGGGGTATATCGCAATTTTCCTGTAAAATTTTCATGGGAAGCAAGTGATTTCTTCGCATATCGGCCGCCAATTCCGGGTGGCGAAGCATATAGGTGACGGCCAAAGCGCAGGCCTCTTTGGTTTTCTGATGCTTGGGAGAAGCCTCAGGTAGCTCGGTAAAGCTGATGCCGTAGACACGGATGACGGCCGAAAGACGGGCTATTTCTGCCGCGGCGGCATTTTGATTTTCTTCCTGCTCTGTTTCGGCATCATTGGAAAAGTCCCGTCCGTTTTCCATCTCGTCTTCGAGGGACAGGTGGCCTGTATGGCGGCTTTCTGCTCTGAGATAGTCAATGACGCGGTTTTTGATGAGAAGCTTCGCGTAGGTTTCAAAGGAAACGTCTGCTTCGGGGTCGAATTTTTGTACTGCATCGCAGAAGGCACGGAGCGCGATAGCATATTCGTCGTCATGCTTTGTAACGAATCTGCGGCAAGTGGCAGATGCCGTGCGGATGATAAACAGATTGTATCGGTGGGCAAGCTCGGTCATAGCTTCGTCGCTCTGTGCGGCGCGGCGGATGTCTTCGTTTGAGCCGTGTGCCATCTTGTCACGCTCCTTTCCTTGAAAAATCAGCGATCAACTCGCACACATATTTTATCATAAAAATTTGTGCAAGTCAAGATTTTTCTGTATCTTGGAAAAGCTAATTTCTGCTTTTTTTGTTAAAAGCATGAAAAAACTGCCTTGTATCGGAACAAAATGACAAGAAAAGCGGCCTCTCGGAAAAGAGGCCGCAGTATAAGGGCAGGACAAAAGCTTTAAGTGTCACGTTCGACCAAAGCATCAAGCTTATCCGTCATCTTGCTCAGAGAGCGCTTGGCGGATTTGGCTTTGGACTTATAAGAAGAGGTGACGGTATTGTTCTTTCTTGTCATAATCTGGCGGAATTCATCGTGGAAGGAGGACAGTGCGCCGGTGTAGATGATGCCTGCATCAATGTAAATGTGATCGATGATGATATCCATCATTTCCCAGGACTCGGGATCCTTCATGTACTTATAACGAAGGGCGGACTCGTAGTAGGCGGGGCGCACCAGCTTGTGTCCTTCGGCGGCCATGCATTCCAGAACAGCGCTCATCTCGTCGAGGCGGTCACCCGTAACTGTGGTGGGAACAGACATGACGGTAAACTGGTCGTGCAGAAGCGTTTTGTACTGTGCCTGCTCTTTGTCATATTTGGGCATGGGGAGAACACCAAATTCGTCTTCCATCTGCCGCATATCGCCCGATTCAAGTTCCAGAATACGCATGGTAGCCATGGCGGCATGACCGGTGGAGAACATCATACGGATGTCGTTTTGTTCATCGTCATAACCGTAATGCTCGTAAGCGTAGGTTGCACCGTCGGTGCCGTAGAAAAGCTTCATGGTCTTTTCTGCAACGTTGTAGAGCTTCTCAATTTCAAAGACGATCTCATAGGCGCCGTTTTCATCGCGGCCGATAATGGGCACGTCACAGGAGCTCCAGTAGGGGTCAACGCTGATATAAGGGTTAGAAACGAGACCGTAAATGTCGTTTTCGTCATCGGGGGTGCCGTCATTATCGAAGTGGAAGAGCGGCACGAGAGAGGTCTGATAGTCCAACGTCCAATCGCCGTTCTTGACGGCATCGTAGGGGAATTCCACCTGTGCTTCGGTGAAGAGGCGCTTGTTGAAGGTGGTGACGAAGGCGAAGCGGTAAAGGGAGAGCACCATGGAGCCGGTGACGGTGTACTGGGTGCCCTGATACTGGATCACTTCGTTATAGCCCTGCGACCAGTAGGCTTTATCGAAATCAATGTACTTGGTCTGGCGCAGATCGGCAAAGGTACCGTTGAGGGCTTCGTTGACACTCACGTAAGCGGCGCAGGCAACAATGTCGTAGTCACCGGAACCGCTCTTGATATTGGTGGAGATCTGGCTCATCAGAGTGGTGGGATCGTGCTGATTCTCCTCCAGACTCGTAATCTTGACGTTCAGCTCCTCCTGAACGGCCATGTTGCGCTCATAAACCGCGTCGTTGACGGGCTCACCGGTGGTCTTCTCCACGGCGATCTCGCCCGAGGTCCAACCTTCGCGGTAACGGCTGACGATAACGACCTCATCCTCACCGTAGTCGAGGTCGTCGGGGAGGTCATGATCCAGGACGGTTTCAATCTCTTCTTCTGCATTGGTAGCGGCGTTTTGCTCCCCGTTGGTGTTTGCTTGGGAGTCGTCGGAATTTTCCGGAGAAACACCGCAGGATACGAGAGAGGAGCCGAGCATAACGGCGGCCAATAAAGCAGCTACGCACCGATGGCGGTTGTGAATTAAATACTGAAATAGTTTCATTATTACCTCCGCAAGAACGGTAGTTAATATACCGATCTTCAATATTCTTCCATATTATAGCATACGCATTCGGGCTTTGTCAATAGAAAAGCTCTGTGTTTTTTAGAGACACCCTGAAATTTATATCAAGTAAGGGAGTATACTGCGCTCCATGCCGCAAGTCCGTTTTTATCGGTGATCTCCACACGGATAAAGGTCTCGCCGGGAGAGACGGTATACGTTGCCTCGGTCAAACCCTCGCCGCGGTGAACACGGCCGTTGGTCCATACGACATTAGATAGAAATACGATTTTTTGACAAGGGGAGCAGAGCACCTTGAAGGTATTTTCATCCGTACGGGTGACATGAAGCTCGGGACCCTGCGTGGCGTAAAAATGTTGATGCCTGATGGCGTGCAGGATGCCCTGCATACCGCCGCCTGCGGCTTCAACGACCTCTGCGTCCACCATGATAAAGCCGCGCCCCTCTTCTCCCGTATAGTAATGGGTGTCGTCGGTAGCGATCAAGGGCGGCTGATATCCGACAGAGGCGATCATATCTACCAGAAGTCCCGAATAAGGACGGTCGGACATTCCCCAATCAGATACCGAATTATAGATCTCCAAAGCATCGGTATCCCCGATGGCAAGGATCTGCGCGGGGGTGTTCAGGCTCCATGCAGGATGTGCCAGAATCGCCAAGCCTCCTGCTGCGCGGATCTCTCGGATGACGGTGCGTGCCTGCTCGTGCGAGGGGATTTCGGGGCGTGCAACGGTGTTGATATCCAGATCCGGCTGATTCGTCATGCCGATGCCGACGATGTGGTAAACGCCATGCTCGGCATCATTGCCGCCAACATTATACTCGCAGCCGGACAAAAGCAGGATGTCGTCTCGCGTCATATCTGCAGAGGTATAGACCCAGTGATCTGTGATGGCAAGTGCATCGTAGCCGAGCTTTTTATAAATTTCGAGTGCCTCCTCAGGGGTCTTGTGGCCATCCGAGAGGGTGGTATGGATATGGAGACCTACCTTGAGTCGGCGTTTCCCATAAAGATCTGTATACATAGTCACTCCTTATTTCTTCCAGGTCTGCGGATTGAACAGCACCAGCATGGGGAAAAGCTCAAGTCTTCCCGCCAGCATATCGAAAATCAGCACCAGCTTGGAGGGAATCGAGAAAAATGCATAGTTTTGCGTGGGGCCAACCATTTCAAGTCCCGGGCCGATATTGTTGATGGTTGCGCTGACCGCTGTAAAATTGGTGACAAGATCATGTCCCTCGATGCAGAGAATGCCAAAGGAGACGGTGAACAACAGCACAAAGCAGACCATATAAACGTTGACCGAGCGAACAACGTTGTCCTCCAAGGGGCGTTTGTCGATCATGACTTTTTTTACGCGGTGGGGGTGAATGAGGGAACCGAGCTCCCGTCCCACGCCCTTAATGAGGATGAGAATTCTCGAAACCTTGAGGCCGCCACCTGTGGAGCCCGCACACGCGCCGATGAACATAACGAGTACGAGAATTGCCTTGGAAAGCGACGGCCACAAATTGAAGTCTTCGGTGGCAAAGCCCGTGGTGGATATGACTGAACCGACCGCAAAGGATGAGTGTCGGAGTGCTTCGCCGACAGAGCTGTACATATGGCTGATATTGATGGTGATGATACCGATGGCTGCAGCTACGATCAGGAGGAATGCACGCAGCTCGGCGTTGAAGGCTTCCTTGAGCTTTCCGAGCAGAATGAGATAGTAGCAAGAAAAATTGATGGAAAACAGCAGCATGAATACCGTAACGACGATTTGGATATAGGGAGAATAGGAGGCGATACTGTCATTGCGTACACCAAATCCTCCTGTGCCTGCTGTGCCAAATGCGGTAGCCAGAGCTTCAAATGCGTTCATTCCCCCGAAAAGCAGGAGAACGAATTCTACGAAGGTCATGACCAGATAGATAGAATAGAGAATGAGCGCCGTGGTTTTCATGCGAGGCACCAGCTTGCTGACCGAGGGGCCGGGGCTTTCTGCTTTCATGATATGCAGATTATGACCACCTGAAAGCGGAACGAAGGCCATGATAAAGACCAGCACGCCCATACCGCCGACCCAGTGGGTAAAGCTGCGCCACATGAGCATGGATTTGGGAAGGGGCTCTACGGCTGTAAGGATACTTGCGCCTGTGGTTGTATAGCCCGAGACGGTTTCAAACAGGGCATCCACATAATTCGGGATAGAGCCTGAGATGAAGAAGGGAAGTGCGCCTACAAGACTCAAGACAATCCAACTGAGGGCGACGATGACGAAGCCTTCCTTGGCGTACAGGGTAGTACTTAGGGGCTTGCGGAAGATCATGAGGCCGCCCACAAGCAGGCTCCCGCCCATGACCATGAGAAAATACCACAATTCACTTTCACGGTAGACAAGAGCCGTGATCGCAGGTACGGCCATGAACAATGCCTCGAATATGAGGAGCCAGCCCGTGATATATTTGATCATACGGTAATTCATAGGCTACCTCTTATCGCAGAACGTCGGTGAGATCATGCAAAGCCATCAGCTTGGATACCACGATGACTCTGTCGCCGGGGCGGATCATGTCGTTACCTCGGGGAATGATAACCTCTTCATCATGAATGATGGCACCGATCAGCACGTCGGGCTTCAGCTTGAGCGCCAACAGGGGCACGTCGGTGATATCGGAGGATTCCTGCACCACGAATTCCGCCGCCTCCACCTGATCCTTGATGACGTGGTACAGCTTTTCCATGTTGCTTCCTCGGGAATTCTGGGTGGTGCGGACATAACGGGCGATGATCTCGGCGGTAATGTGCTTGGGATACACTGTGGAATCCAGATCCAAGTGAGAAATCACCTCGTCAAATTCAATGCGGTTGATCTTGGCGATGGCTTTGCCGTGTCCGGCACTCTTGGCAAAAAGACAGAGCAGAATGTTTTCCTCGTCGGAGTCAGTAAGAGCGACGACGGCATCCATGCTTTCGATACCCGCTTCCAGGAGCAGAGACTTGTCTGTGGGCGCACCCTCCAGCACTTTGACGGAGGGATATTGGATAGACAGGTCTTCGCAAAGAGCCAGATCCTCTTCGATCACCGTGACGGATACGCCATCCTTTTTCAGCATACCGCAAAGATAATGCGTCATGTTGTCGCCGCCTGCGATCATGAGATCCTTGACCGAACGGGTTTTGTAGCCGATCTTCTTGAAGAACTCAGCGGCATTTTTGGGAGAGGCAATCAGAGAAATGATATCCTTCCCCGCAAAGACAAAGTCACCCTTGGCGATATATACGTCATCTCCGCGTTCAACGGTACAGAACAAAAGGTCACATTTCAGCTTGATGGCGGCATCCTTGACCGACATTCCCGCAAGGATACTGTCCTCGGGCAGGCGGAATTTCAAAAGCTCCACGCGGCCGTGCGCAAAGGTGTCGATTTTGAGAGCCGAAGGAAAGCGCAGGATGCGCACGATGGTTTCTGCAGCGGCAAACTCGGGGTTGATGAGCATTTCCAGTCCAAGCTCTTCTTTGAGGAAGGCCGACTCGCTGCTGTATTCGGGGTTGCGAACACGGGCAATGGTTTTGCAACGGAGAGACTTTTTGGCGATGGCACAGCACAGAAGATTCAATTCGTCGGATTCGGTTACGGCGATCAGAAGATCTGCGTGACGCACGCCGGCCTCTTCCTGGACCGACAGGGTGGCACCGTTACCCACGATACCCATGACGTCGAGACGCGAGGTCAGATCGGAAATGACCTCGGAGCGTGTATCGATCACGGTGATGGTGTTGTCCTTACTGTTCAATTGTTCGGCGAGGGTCTTGCCGACCTCGCCGCAGCCAATGATGATGATTTTCATATGTTCAGCCTCACAAAAAGCTTGATTTAAAAGACAGATAATATATTATACATCTTTTGCCCGTAATTGTCAAGAGCTTATCCGATGCCGTTCTTCGCAGAAACCCGCAAAAGCCTCTTGCAAAACTCCTGAAAATATGGTATACTAATAAAAAATCTTATGAGATTACATTCTGCATTCTAAAGGAGATTTGTTTATGGCACTTAACCGTCAAGATGTACCCGAAAGCCGCAAATGGAGGCTGGAGGATATTTTCCCGAGCCTTGATGCGTGGGAAGAAACATATGCTAAACTGGAGGGCATGTTGGATTTCTCACAGTACGAGGGCAAGCTCGGCGACAGCGACAGCCTCTTGGCCTGCCTGGAAGGGCTCAACGCTGTGGCGATGGATCTGAACCACCTGGCCGTATATGCTCACACCCGCAGCGATGAGGACACCCGCAACTCCGAGGCCTCTGCTTTGATGATGCGTGTTTCCATGCTGGGTATGAAGCTCTCCGAGGCTTCTGCGTTCGTTACCCCCGAGCTGACGTCTTTGCCTGCCGAAACCCTGCAGGCGTTTATTGCTGATCCCAAGTTTGCGGATTATGACTACACTCTCCGCTGCATCCTCAAGGAAAAGCCCCACGTCCTTTCCAAAGAGACCGAAGAGGTGCTGGCGAGCGGCGGTCGTGTCTTCGAGGGCTATCAGCAGGTATTTACCATGCTGGACAATGCGGATTTCCCGGCACCCACCATCAAGGTGGACGGAGAGAAGGTGCAGCTGACCCATGGCTTGTACGGCGTTTTGCTGCATTCTCCCGACCGCAAGGTGAGAAAGGCGGCTTTCCAAGCCTATTATAAAACCTATATCGGCCTCATCAACACCATCACCGCGACCTATGCAGGCAACGTGGATAAGGATGTATTCATTGCCCGTACCCGTAAATACGACAGCTGTCTGGATATGGCTCTTCAGGGCGAGGACGTGGACGCAAAGGTCTATAAGAACCTTTTGAAGAGCGTCAAGAAGGGGCTGCCTCTCCTCCACCGCTACTACCGCGACCGCAAAAAAATGCTGGGCTACAAGTCCATGCATATGTATGACGTTTACGCGTCCCCCATTGAGGATGCGGAGATGAAGCTGGACTATGAGGATGCCTTCAAGCTCGTCAAGGAGGGTTTGGCGCCTTTGGGTGAGACCTATCAGAATCTGTTGCAGGAAGCGCACGATAACGGATGGATCGACGTGGAAGAGACCGAGGGCAAGAGAAACGGTGCGTACAGCATCGGCGTGTACGGTCTGCCCCATCCTTACGTACTGCTCAATTATCAGCCGACCACCGGTGATATATTCACCATCGCACACGAGCTGGGTCACGCCATGCACACCTATTTTTCCTGCAAGCATCAGCCGCAGGAAAAGGCAGATTATAAGATTTTCGTGGCCGAGGTGGCAAGCACCGTCAACGAGGTGCTGCTCATCCGTCATCTGCTCAAAAACACCGACGACGTCAATCTCAAGCGCTATCTCCTGTCCTATTATATGGACACCATCAAGGGTACCTTCTTCCGCCAGACGCAGTTTGCCGAGTTTGAGTATATCGCGCATGATATGGCAGAGAAAGGGCAGCCTCTCACCAAGGACGCGCTGTGCGAGGTATATCTCGACCTCAACAAGAAGTACTACGGCCGCTCCGTGGTGTCGGATCCCGAGATCGCTTACGAGTGGGCGAGAATCCCGCACTTCTACCGTAGCTTCTACGTGTATAAGTATGCCACCGGTATCGTGTCTGCCGTGTCCATTGCCGAGCGCATCCTCAGCGAGGGTGAGCCTGCTGTGAGAGACTATTTCAATTTCCTGTCCTCGGGCGGCTCGGACAGCCCCGTGGAGCTTCTCAAGCTGGCGGGCGTGGATCTGACCCGAATGGATGCCTTCAACGCCTGCATTGAGTCCTTCAAGGCGGCGCTGCTGGAATTTGAGACTTTGGGCGAGTAAGTACGGTTGGATCGCAATGCGGTTTTTGACAATCTGCAAAAAATTGACATTTTCAGCCGATCGTGTTATCATAAGGGCAGACGGATACGTTCCGTCTGCCCCGTGCTTTCAAAGGAGGATACCAACGTGAAAAATACGCTATGGATATGGCGCCTGGCTGTTCTTATGACCGCGCTCTTTTTGATCCTCGCGGTGACCGCTTGCAATCCCAAAGAGGTAGCCGAGGAAAACGCCGAAGTGCGGGAGATGGCTATATTGATGCTGGATTCTGTTATGCATGACGATTACGATACGGCGCGCGAGCTTATGAAGGATTCCGTCAGCGATGATGAGTTCCGCAGGTTTTACGACGGCGCGCGAAAACTGTTTGAGGATGTGGAGAGCTATACCTTGACCATGATCGGCCTTGAGTACAACGTATCCGACGGGGTGACCCGTTATACGGCGGTGTATCGCTTGGAGACCAACGTGGGAAAGGACTATGACGTTACCGTCGGTACGTCCTCCGACACCGAGGGGCTCTTCGGCTTCCATCTGACTTCTGCGGGGTCGGACAAGGCGGAATATACGGGAACGCTGACCACATTGAAGCAGGCGACCCCTGAACAGTGGGTAATGATCTTGATCGGCTTTGCCACGGTGGTTTTTGTGATCGCCATGCTGGTGGATTGCTGCCGTCAAAAAATTCTGAAAAAGTGGCTTTGGATATTGGTGATTATTTTCGGCTCGGTGGCCTTCCTTGTGACGCTGCAGGATGGAGGCGTAAAGCTGAACTTTAATTTCTTCAACCTGTTGTCTTATACCGCGCTTCTGATCTATCAGAATCCTGCAAACGTGGTACAGCTCCGCCTGTTCTTGCCCGTGGGTGCGATCGTTTATCTGATCCTCAGAAAAGCATTGCTTGCAGAGGGAAGATTGCGGGCTGAGAAAAAAGGGGAGACGGCATCCGTTCCACCGTCTGAACCGGAGAAGATCCGAAACGAGGACAACAACGAAGTACGTGGCAGGAATGAAAAACATGACGGAGAATAAAAGCTCCGACAACAAAACAAAACGGGAGAGCCGATGGCTCTCCCGTTTTGTTTTCATATGCGGGTATCAGCAATCAAACACCCAGACTTTGTCTGTACGCCGCCATCTTGGCCACGGTCTCGTCCTTGTCCTTGCCGATGAGCATGAAGTAGAACTTGATCTTGGGCTCGGTACCCGAGGGACGGGCGACGATCACGTCACCGTTGTCCAGGGTGAAGGACAGCACGTTGGACTTAGGCAGATTGGTGGACTCCACGGTACCGCTGACACGGTCCTCGATGGTCTGGGCCTGATAGTCGCCGAACTTGACCACCTTGCGGCCCGCGATCTCGGCGGGGGCGGGGTTGCGCAGAGCGTTCATCTTCTCAGCCATGCGGGCGGGGCCGTCCAGACCCTCCATGTAGATCTCCACGTTGGATTCAAAGCAGTAGCCGTACTTCTCGTACAGAGCATCCAGCGCGTCGGACAGGGTCATGCCCTTGGCCTTATAGTAGGCGGTCATCTCGCAGATCAGCATGGCGGCCACCACGGCGTCCTTGTCGCGGGCGTAGGTGCCCTTGAGGTAGCCGTAGCTCTCCTCGAAGCCCAGCACGAAGGTGCCGTAGCCCTTCTTCTCGTAGTCCTTGATGACCTCACCGATGAACTTAAATCCTGTCAGCACGTTGTGCATCTTGACCCCGTGGGCCTCGCAGATCTTGGCGGCCAGCTCGGTGGTGACGATGGTCTTTACTGCGAAGGGGATCTCGGGCATGGTGTTCGTCTCCTCGTAGGCGGTGAGGATGTAGTCCATGAGGAGCGCGCCCATTTGGTTGCCCGTGATGGTGGTGAAGGAGCCGTCGGGGGTTCTTGTGACCACGCCCACGCGGTCGGCGTCGGGGTCGGTGGCGACTACAAGGTCAGAGCCGACCTCATCGGCGATCTTCATACCGATGTCGAAGACCTCCTTGTACTCGGGGTTGGGCTTCTGCACGGTGGGGAAGTCGCCGCTGATCACCATCTGCTCGTCCACGGTGAAGACGTTCTTGTGACCGCAACGGCGCAGGATCTCGGGGACGAGACGGTAGCCCGTGCCGTGGAGGGGGGAATAAACGATCTTCAGCTCGTCGGCCACGGCCTTGACGGCCTCGGGGTTGACGGCCTGGGCCTGTACGCAAGCCAGGTACTTCTCGTCCATATCAGCCCCCAGCATGACGATCTTACCGGCGGCCAGAGCCTCGTCGAAGTCGGCGAGCTTGACGTCCTCAAAGATATCCAGCTTCTGCATGGTGGCGCTCACCACGTCGGCGTGCTCGGGGGGCAGCTGTGCGCCGTCCTCCCAGTAGGCCTTGTAGCCGTTGTACTGCTTGGGGTTGTGGGAGGCGGTGATGTTGATGCCCGCCACGCAGTGCAGCTCACGGAGAGCGAAGGACAGCTCGGGAGTGGGGCGGAGCTCGTCGAAAAGGTAAGCGGGGATGTTTGCGGCGGCCAGTACGCGGGCGGCGGTCTTGGCGAAGAGCTCGGAGTTGTTGCGGCTGTCGTAGGCGATGGCGACGCCGTCAGCGGTGCGGCCCTCCTCGATGATCAGCTGGGCAAGGCCCTGGGTGGCATAGGCCACGGTATGGACGTTCATGGCGTTCATACCCACCTTCATGGTGCCGCGCAGACCCGCGGTGCCGAAGGAGAGGTAGTCGGTGAAGCGGAGCTGGATCTCCCCCACATCGTCCTTGATGGACAGCAGTTCAGCGCGCTCCGCGTCGGAGAGCTTGTCGGAGGTGAGCCAGCGGTTGTAGTTGTCGAGATAGTTTGCCATGGTGAGGTTCCTTTCTGTATGTGATATTTTTATTTACGAGGATTGAGCGTCAAGGCTTCTTCACCTGACTGCCACCCCACTCCACCACGGTAAAGCCGTCCCGCTCAAAGCCCTCAAGCTTCTGGGGAGCGATCTCCACCGCCTCGTCGGAGGGGTAGTAGGCCATCATGACACGGAGGAGGCTGTCGGGGGTGGGGGTGATCTCCAGTACCGCACCGTCGGTGTAGGAGTCGGTCTGGAAGGAGATGACGTTGTAGGGATTCTCCTGCATGAGGGGGAGCCAGTAGATGATGAACTCGTTGGCCTCCCGTGCCGTCAGACCTTGTTCGGCCAATGCCCACTCAAGGAATGCGGCGGTGTCTTCACCCTTCACGCAGAAGCCTTGGGAGAAGTCCCACTCGGCGGCTTGGATGCCCTCCCAGTAGAGGCAGTAGTATTCTTTTCCGTCGGGGAAAATGAGGGTGCCGTCGGGGTGAGCGGTGAAATTGTCCCAGCCTTTGCTGTAGTCGGGGTAGGTGCAGGTGAGGCGGCCGTCCAACGTCAGGGCGACGGAGATTTCGGTGGGAGTTTCGGGGTAGAGGTAGATGACGGGCTTGTAGTCTACGGGGGAGATGGTCAGGGTCTTGGCTATAATGGTGGGTAGGTTATCGGGATTTGTGGAACGTTCGATGGTGCCGAAGGTCACGTCCACCCAGTCGCTTTGGCAATAATCGGAGGTGTCTGTGTTGGGAGGGATACGCACGTAGACCTCGTCGCCGTATTCCTCGCGGTGAACTTGAAACAGACTGATGCGAATCAGGTCTTCGCCGCAGATTGCCTCGACGGAGCCGCCAATGGTCTTTTCCTCCAGAGTCTCGGTGTAGACCTCGTCGGGGTTACGGAAGGGGGGATCCTCGGTCACGTTCTCTCGCTTGGGCGGCGAGGAGTAGCACCCGAACAGGGATACGGTCAGGAGGGCGCACAGGGCAAACAGAAGCAGTTTTTTCATGGTGATGTTCTCCTTTCATCGGCATCTGCGGCGGGAGCAAGCCCCCGCCCTACGGATTCAGGGGATTACACCTCCAATTCCTTCTCAAACACGTGATACCCCGCGCCCACGGTAGTCACCTGACCGTCGAAATCCACGTCGGCGGTGACACCGAAGGGAGTCTGCACAAACAGGTAGAGCTTGCCGTAGCGTTTGGACCACCGCACCGAGATCTCGCCCATGACCGTATCCACCACGGCGTGGCAGGACAGGAGCTTTTCGGGGAAGTAGGGCTTGATGGACACGCGGCTAAAGCCCGGCTCGGTGGGGATGATACCGCCCAGGTAGGCGTAGAACCAGTAGCCCACCGCGCCGTACATGGGGTGGTTGTGGGAGTTCATGCCGGGGTTTTTCTTCATCTCGAAGCGCTCCCAGATGGTGGTGGCCTCGTTCTGGAACATGAAGCCGAAGGAGGGGTACTCCTCCGAGGTGATGACCTTCCAGGCGTCCTCGATGTAACCGAACTTGGTCAGCATATCCATGAGGTAGCGGGTGTTGAGGTTGCCCGTGGTGAACTTGTAATTCTTTCCCACCAAGTCGTTTCGCATGACTTCTGCGGCTTTCTGCTCGTATTCGGCAGGCAGGATCCCCAGCCACAGGGCGAAGGCCTGACAGCCCATGGAGCCGGTAGCCACCCTGCCCGTCTCGGGGTCAAACCACTTGTCGAGGAAGGCTTTTCTCACGTACTCGGCACGCTCGGTGTACTTGGCCTCGGCATCGGTACGGCCCGTGCGGCGGGCGAAGTCGGCCAGGAGCTTGCAGTTGAAGTAGGAGTAGCCCGTGGACATGACCACACCGGGGGTCACCGCGCTGGGCGCGCCCTCGTCGCTGAGGCAGGCGTAGGCGGGAGCCGCCCAGTCGCCGTAGTAGGAGTAGTCCACGGTGCCGTCGGGACTGCGGGACAGGAGGTAGTCCTCCCAGGCGGCCATGCCGTCGAAGAACTCGTCCACAGCACCCAGCTCGCCGTAGTGCATCAGGGCTTCCTTGGCGGCTACGAGGTAAGACGAGCAGACGGGATCTGCGGGGAGTCCGCCGTAGATGAAGGGAGCGCAACAGGTAAACTGTCCCTCGGCGCGCTGCTCATTCTTGATGTCTTGGAGGATCTTGGGGAAGATGCGGGAGGCATCGAAGTTGTAGGGGGTCTCCTCAAAGCGCACCGTGGCGTCGTTCATCCAGGCCATGCGCTCGTCGCGCTGGGGGCAGTCGGTCAGTATGGAGTGCATATTGTCCCGCTCGGTCATGACGAGAGCTTCTTGAATGGCGTTGACCATGGGGGAGCCGCAGGTGAAGGAGGATTCATTTTCCAAATCTGTATGGATAAGGTGGCCTTCTACCATGCCACGGTCTACGTTTTGAAGTCCCGTGATCTGGCAGTAGCGGAAGCCGTGGTAGGTGAATGTGGGTGTCCAGGAACACAGATCTCGTTCATCACCTGCCGCAATATAGGTATCGGTCTGCTTGGCGCCACGCAAAACGTCGGTGTAGACGGTGCCATCCTCGTTCAACTCCTCGGTAAAGGTCAGGGTGATGGTCTCCCCGGCTTGCAAATTGCGGGGAAGTATAAGCCAGACCACGCCTGCGATATTTTGCCCAAAGTCTACCACGAAGGTGCCGGGCTTGGGATTCGTGATCTCCTTGGGGAAATAAACATCCTTATATAGGATGGGCTGGAGGATCATGGGGCGCATCTCTCCGCCGGGGGCGGGGACAGCCTTGACGGGGAGCTTGTCACACTCGTCAAAGTCCTTGTTGAGGGATGCGTCAAAGGTCTCGCCGTTGAAGATGGAGGAGGTGCGGGGATCGAGGGCGCATTCCCACGAGGTGTCGGTGGAAATGTCCTCGGTGGTGCCGTCCTCGTAGGTGATATGGAGGTACGCCCACAGGACGCTGTCGCCGTAGAATTCGATCTTACGGGGACCCAGCATACTCCACATGAAGTCGGTGCCGTTCTTACGCCAGCCGGGGGCAACCTTGATCTCCAGGCGGTTTTCACCCTCCGGGAGCTGACCGCCGGGCAGGCGGGTGACACGGTAATAGCAGGTCTTGACATAATTGGAATGGGCGGGATCCATCAAGGCGTAATCCATATGAGCGCCATTCAAAAGTGCTTGGTGATAGCCCAAACCGCAGTAGTACAGCACCGCGTCCTTCACGGGCTTGTCTACGGTGAAGTCCTTGACAAAGCGCAGTACCCGCTCGCCCTGATCCTCCCTGGAAGTGATCCACTCCCCGGGGAAGGTGTCGAGACAGCCGTTGAACAGGGTGACGGTATAAGGCGCGGTCTTCTCTGTGGCGGATTCTACGGTCACGGTCACCTCGGCCAAAGTTCCCGCGGGGAAGGTGAAGCCGTCCAGCACGGCGGACTGGCGGTCGGTTTCCACGCGGCCGCTGTCAAAAACGGTCTCATCATCGATCTTTACGGTAAAGGAGTAGGCGGTCTGCTTGTCGTTGGGATTCCCACCGCCGATTGCCCATGAAAGGGCAGGGGTGGTGTGAAGGGGAGAGAACTCGCAGACGTCGGTGCAGCCGGGAGAGACGGGGGTGCCGTCCAGAAATAATTTTTTGATGTAGATCATAAGTACCTCTTTCTATGACGTGGGGATGAGCGGGAGGCCACGCAGGGCCTTCCCTATTATATCATATCACGCTTTTGGGCAAAAGTCAAGAGAAACCCGTCGGCAGGACAAGATTTTTTCGACAATTTGCACTTAAAACTCTGTGGGGGATTGACTTTTTTCTGAGAATTGGCTATAATAAAACGGTATATATCACCCTGCCGGGAAAGGAGGTCCGCGCGATGTATTACAATGCGAAAGACGATAAGATCGAGCTGTCGGTGCGAGAGCTGTGCGCGCTGGCCTTTCAGTCGGGCGACCTCGATACGCGGCTGCCACCGACCTCCCGTGCTGAGGCTTCGCGCGTGGGCAGAGAGGTGCATCAGCGCCTGCAAAAGGAACACGGCGAGGGCTATCATCCCGAGGTCACGTTGCATCATGAATGTCGCTTGGACGGATTGACCTTTGCGGTCAGCGGCCGCGCCGATGGGGTCTTGACAGATGCCGACGGCGGCGTGTGTATGGTGGAAGAGATCAAAACCGTCTCCCGTCCTCTGCCTGTAAGCGGCGAGCCGGATATGCGGCGGAGAGATATGGGGCAGCTTGTTTCTTACGGCTATTTTTTGGCTTCCTCCAAGGGCTTGTCCCGCTTGACTCTACGGCTTACATACGTTTGTACGGCCGATGATGAGATTTATTATCGGGACACGGTTCAAAGCGCCGAAGAGCTGAAAAGTGCCTTTATTGCCATGCTGGCGATCATCCTTCCCCGTGCCAAAGCCCTCAGGGATCGCGAAATGGTTCTGCGACCGCTTGCCCGTGACGTCAGATTCCCCTATCCCCATCTCCGCGAGGAGCAGGGGGAGATGATCCGCGAGCTGTGGCGGGATATGCGGCACGGACAAACCGTTTTTGCGCAAGCTCCGACGGGTATCGGAAAAACCATTTCCTCGCTGTATCCCGCCGTCAAGTGTTTTGGCGAGGGAAAATGCGACAAGATCTTTTATCTGACTGCCAAATCTGCGACCCGCCGCGAGGCTGTGGGGGCTGTGGAGAGGTTGGTTGCGGCAGGCGCACCTTTGCGCGCCGTGGTGATCGCCGCCCGTGAGCCGATGTGCGCAAACCGTGCGGCAAAGTCGGCAGAGGGGCGCTTGACCAGATATTGCAATCCTGATGCCTGCCCTTATGCCAAGGGATATTATGACCGCGTAGAAGGAGTCATCCAAGCTCTGCTTGCGTCGGATGCGGCCGTGTTTACCCCCCGTGTGATCTTGGAGGCCGCCGAGCGCGGAGGGGTTTGCCCTTACGAGCTTTCGCTGGATCTGTCGGAACGCTGTGACGTGGTCATCTGTGACTACAATTACGTGTTTTCCCCCTCGGTGTATCTGAAACGCTACTTTTCGGAAGGAATCCCCAACACCGACGGCAATCGATATATCTTTCTTGTGGATGAGGCGCACAACCTTCCCGACCGTGCCAGAGACCTGTACAGCGCGTCTCTTGCCTTGTCCGAGGTGACGACTCTGACGGCGCACGCGGCAGCCTATGCCGACGAAATGGACAGGGTGCAGAAGGATCTTTTGTTCTATGAAGAGGATCGGGAAACGCCTTTGGACTTGCCCGATCTGACCCCGCTTTGCGAGGATCTTTGGCAAATGTCCGAGCTGTGCAAGCACAACCGTGTCGAAGGGCTTGATGGCATTTCCCGCGGCGCGGAGCTTATGAAGGAAGCCCCGATTGTTTTGCTGGAGACCGTCACCCTGCTTTCCAAAAAATTCGACGCGTGGCTGCGCAAGCATCCCGCGCATCCTCTGTACAGCGTGGTAGATGCGTTTGCCGCCCTGCTACGCACCTTTAAAACGGCGGGGGCGTATTACGACAGGCGCTACGTCACCCTCACTGAGGTGGAGGGGGATGACGTGCGTGTCAGCCTCGTGTGCATCGACCCTGCGGATATTCTGCGCCCCATCCTGCATAAAGCGGTGGCAAGCGTGCTGTTTTCCGCCACCTTGACACCGATGGAGTATTTTTCGGATATTCTGGGCGGTGACGGAGACAGCGTTTGTGTGGCGTTTGATTCTCCGTTCCCCCCTGACCGTTTGTGTGTGGCTGTGGCAGACTGCATCAGCCTCCGCCGCGAGGACAGGCAAAAAGTGACGCGGCAGGTGGTGGCCTATATCGCCGCCGCCGTATCGGCCAAAAGGGGCAATTATCTCGTTTATTTTCCCTCGTATGAGTATCTTGAGAAGGTGCGGGAGGTCTTCTCTCAGAAATATCCCAAGGTAAGGCTGTTCTGCCAGACCCCCGGTATGACCCACGCTGAGCGGGATGCGTTCATCTCGGAGTTTTCTCGCGGTGACGGCAAGCTCAAGCTGGGATTCTGCGTGCTTGGAGGCTCTTTTTCCGAGGGCGTTGACCTGCCCGGCAACAGCCTCATCGGTGTCATCATCCTCGGCACGGGCATTCCCGGGCTTTCCTCCCTCCGCAATATCATGGCTGAGCATTACGGCGAGGACAGGGAAGGGGAGGGCTATGCATATGCCTATACCTACCCCGGCATGAACCGCGTTTTGCAGGCCGCAGGGCGTGTCATCCGCCGATCCGAGGATAAGGGAGTGGTGGTGCTCCTGGATGACCGCTACGCCGCCCCGCCTTATACCCGACTCTATCCCGACCATTGGACAAATATGACCGCCGTGGGGGATCCCATGTCCCTGAAGGAGCATCTGGAGCGGTTTTGGGAGAAGGTAGAGGGGGAGGATGGCGTATCTGAATAAACCTGTAGGGAGCGGCTTCGGTCGCTCCTTTTTGGAGGAATTAAATGAAAGTTCATAGAAAAGCAATAAAAAAAAGCTTTTTTAGTGATAAAATGAAGCATAATTATTTTATTTTGGAGGAAAAGATGAAGACAATGAAATATTTGACGATCCTCGCGGTGCTTCTCATGGCTTTGAGCTTTGCGCTGACAGCGTGCAGCGGAGGCAACGTGCCGGAAGATACGACGGCTACCGAAGGACAGACGACTGCGCCTGTCACGGAAGCGCCCGAGACGGAGGCGCCTGAGACGGAGGCGCCTGAAACGGAGGCGCCCCACGAACATGTATGGAGTGAATGGAGCACAGACCAAGTTGCCACTTGTACCGAAAAGGGAAGTGAAAAGCGGACTTGCGCGTGCGGCGCGAGCCGCAGTCGCGAGTTGGCCACATTGGAGCATCAGTACGTAAGTGGTCATTGCGAAAAATGTGGTGCCAAAGTGCCAAGCCAAGGTTTGGGATTTATTCCTCAAGGTGCCGGCACCTGTTACGTCAGCGGAATTGGCACCTGTACCGATGCGGATGTGGTTATTCCTGCTGTGTCACCGAGTGGAGATTCTGTGACGAGCATCGGTGAGGAGGCGTTCTACAATTGCACAAGCCTTACGAGCATCGAAATTCCCGACAGTGTGACGAGCATTGGCGATAAGGCGTTCTCCGGTTGCGAGAGCTTGATGAGTATCACAGTTGACGAAGACAATGAGATTTATCATAGTGAAGGGAATTGCTTGATTGAAACAGCAAGTAAAACATTGATATCTGGGTGCATGAACAGTGTGATTCCGTCTGATGGTAGCGTGACGAGCATCGGCGATTCTGCGTTCTCTGGTTGCAGTGGCCTTACGAGCATTGTGATTCCCGATAGCGTGACGAGCATCGGCGATTATGCGTTCTACGGTTGCAATAATCTCATTCAAATCGAAAATGGCGTTAGTTATGTAGATAAGTGGGTCATTGATTGTGACGAGCAGACGACAAACGTAACCTTGCGAGCTGATACCGTAGGTATCGGCGATAATGCGT
>JAGASP010000087.1 GCA_017621695.1 Clostridia bacterium | reverse complement strand
TTCTGTAGGGGCGGATTCCATATCCGCCCGAAAACTTCCTAAAGATCTAAATAAATCAATGATTTTTCATATCGGGCGGATATGGAATCCGCCCCTACAAGTTTCGTTAATCTCCCGTAAACAACAATTTACAAGACCAACATCTTGTCGGGTGATACACCGCGGCCTATCCCCCCAACTGCTCCCGCATATACGCCATGATCTTCTTTTCCTCCCGCGAGACCTTGACCTGCGTCAACCCCATGAGGTTGGCCACCTGCTGTTGGGTCATATTGCGATAATAACGCAGAAGAATGATCTTTTTCCAATCCGCAGGCAACGTGTTGATGACCTGCGAGAGCGCCAACGCATCCATGCGGCGTGCCATGTCGTCTGCGTCGGCCTGATCAGCGATCCTACTTTCCAATTCAGGCGAATCCTCCCCGTAGGCATTGTCCGACAAGGATGCCACGGGAGAAAGCGCATCCAGAGCTGTCGCCGCCTCCTCTCGGGAAACACCGCAGGCCTCTGCCAATTCTCCCACCGTCGCATCCCGCCCTTCCTCGGAGGCGATGCGGTTTCTTTCACGCATGAGCTGAATGCCCAACTGACGGTATCCGCGGCTGACACGAATGAGTCCGTCATCCCGCAAATGCCGTCGGATCTCCCCGACCATCAGTGGCACCGCATAGGTGGAAAACGCCGTACCCCTTTCGCAGTCAAAGCTTCGGATGGCTTTGATCATCCCCATCGTAGCGATCTGGATCAGATCCTCAAGCTCTGTCCCTCTGTCGCGAAACTTGACAGCAACACTCCGCACAAGCCCCATGTTTTCCACCACCAATTGCTCCATGGCCGCACCGTCACCCATCTGCGCCGATCGGATCAAAGAGATGTGGTGCGCATATTTTTCGCTTACTTTCTTCTCCTCTTCAAAATCCTCCGTGACTCGATCCTCGGTTTTTATCAAATTTTGTTGCTCCGTCAAAGCCTTGTCTCCTTTCCAAACCCATACGTAGGGTCATATGTAACAAGCTTTTACGGCTTTTCCCGACGGTGGAAACTCCCCGACGGCCCTTCTCCGAGGCATTTATACAGTGTAACAACCGTCCCCTGTCCCGGCTTGGAGCGAACACGGACGTCATCACAAAAGCTTTCCATGACGGTAAAGCCCATACCGCTCCGCTCCCCCGCCGCGTCGGTGGTGAACAGCGGTTGCCGCGCCTGACGGATATCGGATATTCCACAGCCCTTGTCCTTGATCTCAATTTTGACAACGCGTCCCTCTAATATTTTGACCGTTACACCAACCATTCCCTCCGTACCTCTGTATCCGTGTACGATGCTGTTGGTGACAGCCTCTGAGACAGCACATTTAATGTCCGCAAGCTCGGTAATTTCGGGATCCAATTGAGAAACAAACGCCGCCACAGTTGCTCTTGCCATACCCTCGTTGACAGAAAGTGATGGCAATTTGATCTGCATCTGATTGATGATGCGGCCGTTATAAACACTTTTTTTCCTGCTCATACTATCCTTTTCCTTTCCTCAGGCTGTGGTTTTTGGGGCGCCTGTTCGACGTTTTCCGCTTCCCGTCTTGGACTTTTCGCGAGATGCCTGACGGCAGGGTACGCTTTCCGCCTTGGGGGGGATATAGGCTTTTTTGGCCTTTATCTGTTGCTTTTCGTGTATCTCATCTGTATAAACGATAGATAAAAGGCGCTCCATCCCTGCGAGCTGCAGCATGGTTCTCGTCTCCCGACTCGGCTGCTGTAAAGTCATCTCCCCGCCCAAGGATTTCATCACAGACAACCGACCCATGATGAGGCCCAACCCCGAGCTATCCATAAAGCTGACCCCTGAGAGGTCCAAAATCAGCTTCTCAGGACGTTTTTCAAACAAGACCCCATCAATCCCGTTGCGTATGGAAACCGCCGTATGGTGGTCAATTTCGCCGCGAATATATACCGTCACGGTCGTCCCCACCGCATCGCACAAAAACGATGCTTGCTTATTCATATTTTCACTTCCCTTCGCTTTTTCACCAGTATAGCACAACCCCCACGCAAAGTTTGTCGCAATGCGTGGGGGTTATCATTTTCATGTAAATCTTACGGGAAAAACAGCCTCTGTGTATTTTGCGCTGTCACTCGGGATATTTCTTCGGGAGAAACACCGTGCAGCTCGGCCAGCATCTCCGCAATATGGGGAATCAACCCCGAGTGGTTGATCTTCCCGCGGTGAGGAACGGGTGCCATATAGGGACAATCCGTCTCCAAAAGCAAATGGTCGAGAGGAACAGAGGCCGCAACCTCACGAACCCTGTGCGCGTTTTTGAAGGTGACCGTACCGCCAAAAGCGATAAACCAGCCGCGTTTTACCAGCTCCTTGGCCATCTCGGCAGATCCGCTGTACCCATGAAAAACGCCTCTAACCCCGGGATATTTCAGAACGGTTTCAAACGTGTCGCCGTGCGCCTCGCGGTCATGGATCAAAACGGGAAGCCCCACACGTTCGGCAATCTCCAACTGCCCTTCAAAAAAGGCTTTCTGCAGGGGTTTGTCCATGGGCTCCCAGTAGTAGTCCAGTCCGA
Organism: Clostridia bacterium; assembly: GCA_017621695.1. GTDB lineage: Bacteria > Bacillota > Clostridia > Oscillospirales > CAG-272 > CAMEON01. Next base: position 14,570 of record JAGASP010000087.1, on the reverse strand, counting down.
TCTCGCCAATGGCAACGATCTTATCCTGCCGACGCCGCTCGGCATCGCTGACCCAATCCCAAAGTGCCGAAAGCGTCGTATCGGGATCCAAGGGAGTCCCCTGCGGCATCCCCTGCGCATCCTCGGGATGGATACCCACGGCGGCATACATCAAAGGATATTCTTTTGCCATTTGCACCGCGATACGGCTGTTTTCAAGGTTCGTACCCGCATTGATGATGCCCGAAACGGTTCTCCTGAAATCGGGGTCATGCAAAAGCGCCGACGCGCCGCCAGGGAGCTCGGCAAATTTTCTGTCAAAATAATGTGCGTGTGTATCAAAATAAGCAGGCATATTCCCTGTCTCCTTGTATTTTTCGTTTGATCGTGATCTCTCTCATATTATAGCATATTTTTGCTGAAGCGGCAAGCACATTTTGGCAATTTTCAAGCTTTTTATGCAGATACCGCAGTCAAGCGCTTTGACAGCCATTTTTTAAAAATTCCCTGTGGCTTTTTCAAAATATGACTTGACCGCAAGACAAATTTATGTTACAATAAAGGGTAGAGTTAGTTGACATCGCAATATCCGTTTTATTTTGATATAAAGGAGCCAATATCATGCAAAAGATCAAGATCACCTGCGACTCCACCTGTGACCTGACCCAAGAAATATACGAAAAATACAACGTCGAAGTTTTCCCCTTGTGTATTACATTGGGCGAGGAGCTCTACCGTGACGGCATTGACGTGACCGCCCCCAAGGTGTTCGACTACGTTGCCGAAACCGGCATCCTCCCCAAAACCTCCGCCTTTTCCATGGGCGAATATCTGGAGGTCTTCAAAAAGTTCGTGGACGACGGCTATACCGTCATCCATATCAACCTGTCCGCTGAGTTTTCTTCCTGCCATCAGAACGCCAAGCTGGCCGCAGAAGAATTGGGCAACGTTTATCCCATCGACAGCCGCAATCTCTCTTCGGGTTCGGGGCATCTGGTCATGGCTGCCGCCGAACTGGCCGCAGAAGGTTTGTCCGCCCCCGAGATCGTGGAAAAGCTGGAAGAAATGAAGCAAAGACTGGACGTCAGCTTCGTGCTCCAGACCCTGGACTATCTGAAAAAGGGCGGCCGCTGCTCGGGCGTGGTAGCCTTAGCCGCAACAGCCCTGCAGCTCCGCCCCGAGATCGTCGTGGTGGAGGGTAGCATGAAGGTAGGCAAGAAATACCGCGGCAGCATGGAAAAATCCATTACGGATTACGTCAAGGGGCGCTTGGCCGGCCGTGATGACATCCAGCACAACCGTATTTTCATCACCCACTCTTACGTCCCCGCCGAGATCGTCGAAAAGGTCAAGGTGTTGGTTGCCGAGCTCCAGCCCTTTGCCGAGATCATCGAAACCAAGGCAGGCTGCACCATTTCCAGTCATTGCGGCCCCGCTTGCCTGGGCGTGCTGTTCTTCAAGAAAGGTCAATGATCTATGCCCATAACCGCGGTTTTATTTGATCTGGACGGCACACTCCTTCCCATGGACCAGGAGCTTTTTGCTAAAACCTATTTCACCTCCATCGCAAAATACGTAGCCCCCCGAGGATATGAATTTGATTCCCTCATCAAGGGCATTTGGGCAGGAACCAAGGCTATGATGAAAAATACGGGGGAAAAACGAAACGATACCGTATTCTGGGAAACCTTTGCAAGCCTTTTCGGCAATCGCGTCTACAACGATATGCCCACGTTTGACCGCTTCTACGCGGAGCATTTCGATGACATAGCCCCTGTCTGCGGCCATGATGCACGCGCCGCTCGTGCGGTTCGCCTCTGTCGCGAGCGCGGCAGAAAAACCGTTCTGGCCACAAACCCCATCTTTCCCAAGATTGCTACGGTAAAGCGCATGGGCTGGGCAGGACTGATGCCCGAGGACTTTGACCTGTTTACCACCTATGAGGATTCATATTATTGCAAGCCCAATCCGGCATATTACACCACCATTTTGGATGAGCTGGGACTCACCCCCGAGGAATGCCTCATGGTGGGCAACGACGTGGGCGAGGATATGATCGCGCGCGAGCTTGGAATGCAGGTATTTTTACTCACCGACTGCATCATCAATCGAAAGGATGAGGATATTTCGGTATATCCCCACGGTGGATTTGATGCGCTTTTAGCTTTTTTGGATGAAAAATTGGTATAAAACCAAGAGCCCGACGGTGAAAACTGTCGGGCTCTGCTATATTTGTCGGTATCTATTGTGATGCGGAAATTTCAAAAAAAAATTTGAGGGGAACTTCTTGCAAGAAGTTCCCCTCAAGTCATACTTATTCTTCCTCTGCCACCACAGCGATCGCCAGCTCCTCGAGAGCCTTGGGATCAGCGGGGGAGGGGCACTTGGTCATGAGCTCGCTGGCGTTCTGCACCTTGGGGAAGGCGATGACGTCGCGGATATCCTCCAGACCGATGGAGAGGGCTACCAGACGGTCGAGACCGAAGGCCAGACCGCCGTGAGGAGGCACGCCGTACTTGAAGGCCTCCAGCAGGAAGCCGAACTTCTCCTGTGCGTCCTCGGGGGTGAAGCCCAGGACCTCGAACATCTTGGACTGGATCTCACCCGAGTGGATACGGATGGAGCCGCCGCCCAGCTCGGTGCCGTTCAGCACGATGTCATAAGCCTTGGCGCGGACACGGCCGGGGTCGGTGTCGATGTATTGCAGATCCTCCTCCATGGGCATGGTGAAGGGGTGATGCTTGGCGTAGAAGCGGCCGTCCTCCTCGGAGTACTCCAAGAGGGGGAACTCGGTGACCCACAGGAACTTGAAGTCCTTGGGGTCGCACAGACCCATCTTCTTGGCGCAGTGGCAACGGAGCGCGCCCAGAGCATCGAAGACCACAGAATTCTTGTCGGCTACGATCAGAATGAGGTCGCCGGGCTTTGCCTCCATGCGGGCCTTGATGGCCTCGTTTTCTTCCTCAGTGAGGAACTTGGCGTAGGAGGAGGAGATGTCGCCGTTCTCTGCCCACTTGAGCCAAGCGAGACCCTTGGCCTTGTAGGTCTTGGCGAATTCCACGAGAGCGTCGATCTCCTTACGGGACATGGACGCGCCGCCGTTCACGTTGATGGCACGGACCGAGCCACCGTTTGCGATGGCGCCCGCGAAGACCTTGAACTCGGTGCCTGCGAGAATGTCGGACAGGTTCTTCAGCTCGAAACCAAAGCGAATGTCGGGCTTATCAGAGCCAAAGCGATCCATGGCCTCGGCGTAGGGCATACGGATGAAGTCGCCGCCCAGGTCAATGCCGTAGAACTCCTTGAACATGAACTTGAGGAAGCCCTCGTGCATACGCATGACGTCGTCCTCATTCACAAAAGACATCTCAGTGTCGATCTGGGTGAACTCGGGCTGACGGTCGGCGCGAAGATCCTCGTCGCGGAAGCAACGGGCGATCTGGAAGTAGCGGTCAAAGCCCGAGACCATGAGCAGCTGCTTGTAGAGCTGGGGGGACTGGGGCAGGGCGTAGAACTTACCGTGGTGGACACGGGAAGGAACGAGATAGTCGCGTGCTCCCTCGGGGGTGGGGGCGATGAGGCAGGGGGTCTCGATGTCGATGAAGCCGTTGTTGGCGTAATAGTCGCGGGCCAGCTTGGTGATCTTGGAGCGGGCCATGATGTTGTAGGCCATGTCAGGACGGCGGAGGTCCAGGTAGCGGTGCTGGAGACGAAGCTCGGGCTTGACAGGGCTGTTCTCCACGATCTCAAAGGGAGGGGTCTGGGAGGCGGAGAGAATCTTCAGCTCCGAGACGGCGATCTCGATCTCACCCGTAGGGATGTTCTTGTTGACCGCGCCCTCGCCGCGGCGGCGGACGGTACCGTGGGCGCAGAGGACGAACTCAGCGCGGACAGTAAATGCCTTATTGAACACTTCGCGGTCGGTGGCGTCGTCAAAGGCCAGCTGGACGATGCCCGATCTGTCGCGGAGGTCGATGAAGATGAGGGCGCCCAGGTCTCTCTGCTTCTGGGCCCAGCCCATGACGCAGACGGTCTGGCCTACGTTTTCAGCGGTAAGCTCGGCGCACAGGCAGGTGCGCTTGTCGAGGTTGGTTAAAAGTTCTGCCATTTTGATGAACCTTCTTTCGTGTATAGTATAAAGAATTTTCGGCTCTGCAGGGGCGACCATCGGTCTCCCGTGTCATGCTTCGGTTACGGGCGACCAATGGTCTCTCCTGCAAAGGGATATGATGACGGATATGGTGGATCTCTACGGGAAAATGTTAATTCAGAGGTTGACCGTCCTTGGTAAAGAGGGGCAGCTTTTCCAGATACACGAGGTCGTCGCGGTTGGCAGCATCACCCTCGGCGAGGATGGTTGCACGTCCGCAAACGATACCGCCTGCCGTCTTGACCAGCTCCTCCAACGCGTGCATGGAATCACCGAGAGACACCACGTCGTCTACGATCAAAACGCGCTTACCCTTCATCAGAGCGGCATCATTTCCGTCGAGATACAAATGCTGCTCACGGTTGGTGGTAATGGAATGGACGGCGACGTCCAGAATATCCTTCATATAGAGCTTGGTTCCCTTGCGCGCCAGCATATACTTCTGATTGCCAGCGAGACGTGCCATTTCGTGAATCAGGGGGATACCCTTGGCTTCTGCGGTGATCATGTAGTCATACTCGGGAACTTTCGCAAGAAGTGCCTCGGCGCAAGCGGTCGTCAGCTCGGGATCACCGAAAATAACGAAAGCTGCAATCATCAGCTCGTCGGTCAAGGGGCACAGGGGCAGAGCGCGGTCACAGCCCGCAATGGTCATGTTATAATACATTTGTTCCATGGTTGGTTTTTCCTTTCATGAAAATTAAGCGCGCGGCTCGGAAACGGTATAGCCTTCGGGAGTCACGATCACGCGGTACATCCCCGCAATGGCCTCCTCCACCAGCTCGTCGAAGGGCAATTTCTGCTCCTCGGCCATCACTTTTTTAAGATCGGGACGGGTACGGGGATGGCGCGGTGTAAACACGGTACAGCAGTCCTCAAAAGGCTCGATGGACGTATCGAACGTACCGATCTTGCGGGAGATATCCACGATCTCCTCCTTGTCCATGCCGATGCAGGGACGGAAGACGGGGAGCGTTGCCATGGGGTTGGTCACGCCCAAGGCCTCGGTGGTCTGAGATGCCACTTGACCCAAGGATTCACCCGTAATCAGCGCGCCACACTTGAACTGATGCGCAACCCGATCCGCGATCGCCATCATGTAGCGTCGAAGCAGCAGGGTAAAATAATCCTCTTGGCAAGCCTTGACAAGCTCTTCCTGCACACGTGTCAGGGAGACAACGTGGACGATCATTGCATCCATATTGTATTCCGACACGATCTGCGCCAGTCGAAGCACCTTATCTCTTGCCATCTCGCTGGTATAGGGGAAGGATTCAAAATGGATCGCCTCGATCTGCAAACCTCTTTTGGCCATCATATAGCCCGCCACGGGGGAATCAATGCCACCCGACAGGAGCAACAGACCGCGGCCATTGGAGCTGACAGGCATACCGCCTGCCCCCTTGATGGGGCCGGGATGGACGTAGGCGGCTGTTTCGCGAACCTCCACCTTGACGGTTACGTCGGGGTTGTGTACGTCCACGGTCATACGGGGACAAGCCTGCAAAATCGCACCGCCCGCGGCGCGGGAGATCTCAATGGAATCCAGGGGAAAGCGTTTGTCCGAGCGCTTGGATTCCACCTTGAACGTACGTTTCCCCGCAAGGTACGGGGGGATATACGACTTGACCGTGTCAAGAATGCTTTCCATATTTTTTTCGCAAACAGCGGCACGGCAGATAGCAACGACACCAAAGACCTTTCCTGCGGCCTCCATCATGGCATCCATATCGGCGCTGTCGTCCAGCGGCTCAATATACACCGTGCTTTGCGCGCGAGAAATATCAAAATTTCCGCAAGCCTTGGCTTTCACACGAAGCTGACGGCAGAGCATATCCTCAAAATAGCGACGGTTTGCGCCCTTAAGAACGATCTCTCCGTATTTACAAAGAATGATCTCTTTCATGAGGGATCAGCCTCCGTCTCCTCGGATGCCTCTGCTACGTCACCTTCTTCGGCACCGCCTTGGATCCCTGCAACCAGCTCGCGGGCAGTTTCTTCCGCTGCCTTGGGGACAAAAATATCGGTTCCGAACATAGAAAATCCGGTCATAATGCGCATCGCGCTTCCGGTCGCACGTTCGTTGACAAGATAGGGAATGTCGGCGTCCTCCAAAAGGCCTCTGACCATTCCCAAAACAACGATGTCATACACCGTCATCAAATGCACCACTTCCTCGCCATAGGCGATTTTGTGATCTTTTTCCATACCGAAAAATTCATCAAACATGGGATTCCTCCTTCATTTCAAGCACAGGATCCTCATAATAGTGGGGGAAGAGCGCCTCCCAAACCTTCATACAGGCGATCGTATCGGCCATAGAGGAATGGGGGATGCCGTCCCACGCGATGTTTAATGTCTCCATCGCGTCAATCAGGGATGCGTGGTTATTGTCGGGATAATGCTCATTCTGGAACCTGACGAACTCGATCGCACAGCAACGCACCTTCTTGTGCAACGCCTCCTGCTCGCGCTCGGTCTCGTAAATATATTTGATATGACTGTAGTCGGTAGAAACACCGAATGCGACGATATTGTCGGCATTTTCAAAGAGCTCCTTGATGCGGGGAATCAGCTCGTCCAGATAGGGCGCGTCCTGCACCATCGCGGGAGAAATACCGTGGATCTTCTCGGTGCGGTTCCATTTTTTCTTGTGACGGGGCTTGACGAGGGTATCCATGAGAGTTTCGCCCGTAGCATCGCAGATAGAAACAGAAATGATCTCATCGTGGTCGTAAACACCCGTCAGCTCCAGATCAAAGAAGAGCACACGGCGGCGATCCATGTGACGGGGGATCTGACGGTATGCGTCGCCCTCGGCGCGGCGTACTGCCAGGTCTGCATCAAAGCAGGCGCGGCACATCTTGCGCTTGTATCGAACATCCTTACCGCAGACGACACATTTGAGGGGACGGCGGGTCGCCTGACGCTTGTCATAAAAATACACCGTCGTACCATCGGGCTTGATATTATAGGCCGCAGGCTCAGGGCCTGCATCATAATTCAGTTGTCCCAACCGCTCCGCGGTATAGTACCCGAAGGATGCGGCACGCTTAGCGCCCATTTTTTCAATAACTGCGCCCGAAGGAAGTGTCAAGGGATCGCGCAAAACGCGAGGTGCTGCCTCGGGCTCGGTCTGTTCAGGTTCGCCGATTTCCAGATTGCCGCGATACCACTGCTCCGGGGGAGTTTCCGTAACCCTCGTGGGATCGTAATAGTAAGTGATCTCACCGTTTTCGGCTACGTCGTAAGCCACAGGGTCACCCACGGGAGACAGGTGCATCCGACGCAAAAGCGTTTGAGAGAGATAACGCTTGCGGTCTGCTTCCTCAGCTGTCACCCGAGGGATCGAAAGTCCCTCGACCATGTCAAGTGTTGTTTCCAAAATATATACCTCCAAAACCCGATAGCGCCCCGACGGCACACGGCCGCCCTGCCCTATCGGCAAAATACAAACAGAAAACAAATAAAACGCTATGCATTCGCAAAGGGTTGCATAGTAACCCATAATATATCATTTTAATTATATCACAACTCTACCAAATAATCAATAGGATATTGCAATATTTATCAAAAACAAAAAAATAAATCCCCACGAAACGTGGGGATTTATAACAAATTTAAGCTGCGGTAGCTTCTTCGGGAGTAGCGGTATCTGCGGGGTCGGTTGCTTCGGGAGTAGCGGTATCCGTTGTCTCGTTCTCATCGGGAGTCTCTTCTTCAACCTCAGTCTCGGGCATAGCAGCAACATAGGAAGCCACATATCCCAGATTACCGTCCGCATCGGGCTTAGCATTGAAGGAGGTCATATCAATGATTGCCTTCATGGAAGTGGACTGCAGAACAAATGCGTGCTGACCAATGCTCTCAATGGTATCGGACAGCTTGATGGTCTCCAGACCGGAGCACTCATAGAATGCGAGGTTGCCGATTTCCTTCAAGCTTGCAGGAGCGGCAAATGCATCAAGAGACACGTCGTATGCAAATGCATAGTTGCCGATGCTCTCCAAGGTTGCGGGAAGGGCAATATTCTTGAGCACAGGGCAGGATTCAAAAGCAAAGTCACCGATGGAAACAAGGGACTTGCCGAGATTCACGGTATCCAGCTTTTCGCATCCGCGGAATGCACCCAAACCGAGGGAAACGAGGCCATCAGGCAGGGTAATGGACGTCAGCTCAGTGCAGTTAGCAAAAGCCAATGCGCCAATGCTGGTAACAGTCTCGGGGATCTTAACCTCTACAACGGCCGCCAGGTTATAGAAAACGTTGTCACCGATACCAACAACGGGACGGCCATGGAACTCGGTGGGAATTTCCACGTGGTCATCCTTGGTTGCTCTTCCGTTGTAGGCAACAAGGATCGCGGTGTCTCCGTCGGCCTCTTCAAAGGTAAAAATACCCTTACCGTTATCTATGGTCTTGACCTCAGGGGTGTAGTCATTGATTGCGTCGGGATCACCCAAACCTGCTGCACAGGAAGCAAGCGTTGCCACCAGAAGAACGCAGGCCATAGCCAGAGCCAATAACTTTCTCATGAATGTGTACCTCCGAAAAATTACAATAATCAATGTACATATTATAACGCATTCTTGTCAAATTGTCAAGAGATTTGAGGCAGATTTACCGAATATGATTGTAAACATTTTGCAATTGCGGGGTCAAAACGCTTTTTTTATGATCCCTATTGAAATTTTTGAGGAAATATGATACAATGGTATCATAGATTTGCATTGCTTTGGAGGTCATCCTATGCTATCGAAGGTTTACAGTGCAGGGCTGTTCGGCATTGACGGCTTTATCGTCAGCGTCGAAGTGGACGGGCAGCCAAGGCTTCCGCAATTTGAGCTGGTCGGTCTTCCCGACGCGGCCGTCAAGGAAGCCAAGGAGCGCGTCAAAACAGCCTGTGAAAACAGCGGCTATCCCTTTCCCGAGGCCGCGTTTCTCATCAATTTAGCCCCGGCGTACCGCCGCAAGGAGGGCTCGGGATTTGACGCCGCCATTCTGACGGGCATCATGTCTGTCTCGGGGCTCATCCGCCGCGACGTTACGCTGTCAGATAAATGCTTTGTGGGCGAGCTTTCCCTGTCCGGTGATTTTCGAGGAGTTCGCGGCGTACTCTCCATGTGCGTTGCCGCGCGGGATGCGGGGATGAAGGAATTTTTCGTGCCTTGGGAAAACGCCGCGGAGGCCGCCGCCGTCGAGGGTATTTTGGTATACGGTGTCAAAAATATGCGACAGCTGGTGGATCATCTCAACGGTCGTGCCGTTCTCTCCCCCATGCCACGCAAGGAGATCTCTTTTACCGCACGCGCACCTTATGAGGAGGATTTTGCAGACGTCAAGGGACAGCACCTGGCCAAACGAGCCATGGAAATTGCCGCGGCAGGTGGGCACAATATCCTGCTCATTGGCCCTCCCGGCACGGGTAAATCCATGCTGGCCAAGCGCCTCCCCTCCATTCTCCCTCCCCTGACCTTCGAGGAGGCCATCGAGACGACCAAGGTACATTCGGTTTCGGGTATGCTCACCGAGGGCACTTCCCTGCTCTCCCGCCGTCCCTTCCGTTCTCCGCACCATACCATGTCAGCCGTCAGCTTGATCGGCGGCGGCGCAAATCCTTTGCCGGGCGAGGTTTCCCTGGCGCACAACGGTGTGTTGTTTTTGGATGAAATGCCGGAATTTCCCAAGCAGATCACCGACGCGTTGCGTCAGCCTATCGAGGACGAAACCGTCACCATCACCCGTGCCAACGGCCGCGTGACCTTCCCCTGTTCCTTTATGATGGTTGCAGCCATGAACCCCTGCCGTTGCGGTTATTTCGGAGATCCCTCGGGACGTTGCACCTGCAAGATCGAAGACGTCAAAAAATACATCTCCCGCATCAGCGGCCCTATGCTGGACCGCATTGATATCCAGATCGAGTTACCTCCGTTGTCCTATGAGGAATTGGCCGCGCGGGATGACAACACGGTATGCGAAACATCCGAGACGGTGCGCAATCGCGTATGTGCCGCAAGAAGCTATGCCGCCGAGCGTATGGCTAAGATTGCGGGCGGCGCAGATCAGGTCAAAAACGGACGCGGGAAGACCATTCATTGCAACGCACAACTGGATGCCGCCGGGATCCGCAAGTACTGCGTAGCCACCGACGAAGCGAACCTCCTTCTGCGTAGCGCATACACTTCCCTTGGGCTTTCTGCGCGCGGATATTCCAGAATTTTGCGGGTGGCGCGCACCATTGCGGACATGGCGCAGAGTGAGCTCATTCGCGAAGAGCATATTGCAGAGGCCATTCAGCTCCGCAATCTGGACAGAAAATACTGGAGCTGAGGGAGGAGGTCAGATATGACATCACTTTTGTGTAAGCTGTTCATCAAAAACAGAGATGACACCGCATCCCCACTTGTGCGCCGTGCCTACGGCACGCTCGTCAGCATCGTAGGCATCCTCCTCAATCTTCTCTTAGCAGGCGGAAAACTGGCTGCAGGTATTCTGACAGCCTCGCTGTCCATCCAGGCGGATGCCATCAACAATTTATCCGATGCGGGATCTCAGATCATTTCCCTTGTTACCTTCCGCATGGCCGCCAAGCCCGCGGACAGAGATCACCCCTTCGGGCACGCGCGCATTGAGTATGTCGCCTCCATGGCGGTATCCTTTTTGATCCTGCTCATCGGCTGGGAGCTTTTCTCAAGCTCGCTTGACAAGGCGCTTCATCCCACAAGCACCCTGTTCAGTTGGCTTTCGGTCGGTATTCTGGGTGTCTCGGTGCTTGTCAAGCTGTGGCTGTTCTTTTTCAACCGCAAGATCGCAAGGAAGATCGATTCCTCCGTCATGCGTGCGACCGCCGCAGACAGTCTCTCTGATGCAGGCGCAACGCTGGCCGTGCTGGTCTCCACCCTGATCTACAAATTCACCTCGCTGGATATTGATGCTTACATGGGTATGCTGGTCGCCATTCTCATTCTGATCGCAGGCATCAAGATCATGAACGAGACCAAGAATTCCATCCTCGGTGAAAAGCCTGCAGACGAGACCATTGAGCAGATCAATGAGGTGGTCGGCCGTTATCCCGATGCGCTGGGCATCCACGATCTGATCGTCCACAATTATGGCCCGGGCCGCGTCATTGTTTCCCTCCACGTCGAGGTGGACGGGCACGAGGATATTTTTAAGTCTCACGACATGGCGGACTGCATTGAGAGAGATCTGCGCACAGAGTACGGTATGGAAGCGACGGTGCACATGGATCCCATCGTGCTCAACGATCCGTTGGTTGACGAGCTTCGGAAGCTGACCATGGAAGCCGTACAGACCCTTTACCCTGCCGTCAAAATTCACGATTTCCGAATCGTCCCCGGCGACACCCATACCAACCTGATCTTTGATATTGCCGTGCCCTTTGAGATCAAGGACAGCGACGAAACCATCTGTGCACAGATCAATAGCCAAATCAAGGCGCGGAAAGCGGATTGCTTCGCGGTCATCACGGTGGATCGAGTATAGGTCACCTCTAAAAAGCCGCACGGCGTTCAAGTCGTTCGACCTTTAGGGCCATCGCGCAAACGAATATGCAAAAAGCGGAGTGAATATTCACTCCGCTTTTGCTTTGATATCCAGAACCGCAATGATGATACTGGATGCAATGACCAAACAAGAACCAATTAAAACAGGAAGCTTGCAGGACTCCCGGAAAATCAAAATGCCGATGACAACGCCCGTGATCGGTTCAATGGCGCTGAGAACGGCCGTTTTTTCACCGCCGATCCAAAGAGAGCCTTGCTGGAACAGAACGACAGCCCCTGTCGTCACCAAAGTAGCGAACAGCAGGCACAAGCCCCATCCCAACCAGGTGGTGGGCAACGCCAACCGATTCGTGCAAAGGCAGATGACAAGCATCATGATGCTGCTCCAAAGAGCAATATAAAAGCAAAACAAAAATCCCGAGAAGCTTTGACTTTGAAAACGCGGAAGCAGCACAACATATATGGCGAATGCCAGTCCCGAGCCAAGTGCTAACGCCGCACCTGTGGGATTCAGCGTCGCCTGCGGATCATAGAAGCAGAGAATCCCCGCAAAGCACAGTGCCACGCTCACCCATGTTCCCCAGGCAATCTTTTTTCGGAGAAACACAAAACCGATCAAAAGAACCAGACAGGGATATATGAAATGGAATACCGTTGCCGTTCCCGACGCAATATACGTATAGGAGCTGAACAGCAACAGCGGTGTTAAGACACATCCAAAGCCTGCGGGAATAGCCAACGGCAGGATTTGCCGCAACGGGCACTTTCTCGTTTTGCGACGTCCTGCAAAAGCCAACAGCGCAAGGCTGGGCAACGCCAAAAAGTTGCGCAAGAATACAAGCGTCAGCGGATTGACGCCTTCGGCATATATGTATTTTGCCATGACAGGCATACATCCGTAGATCACGGCACTCAATATTGAAAAAACATATCCAAGAATCAGTCTTCGCTTGCTTGCCACAACTTGTTCCCTTCCTTCGCATGCATCAAATCCGCCATGGGCGCGCTGCGGTATATTATATCATACTTGAACCCCAAAATCAATATTTTCATATAACATAATCATACAGTCTCGAAGTTTTTCTGTGAATAATCAAACTGACGCAAGTATAAATCCCCTTGTTTTGCAGATACTAACAGTACAAATCTGTAAAAACAAGGAGATTTTATATATATGAAAGCAACCGGAATTGTCAGAAGAATCGATGACCTCGGACGTGTCGTGATCCCCAAGGAGATCCGTCGAACCATGCGCATCCGCGAGGGGGACCCGTCGCAGACAACATTGACACCATTCAATCGGTTCTGCTACGCTATGCTTGAAATGTCGAAAAGAATTGGAGATGTGAGAAAGGACACATCTGACGACAAAAATTCAGGCAGAAGTACGGAAAATATACTCCTATAATACATAGGGAGAAAGGATGGTCAATGAAATGACACAAAATTATTACGAACAGCTCGGAGGTACATACCGCGAGGAAAACGGCAACCTCGTTCCCGATGTGGAGCTACCCGAACAGAAGTCTATCGGCAAATACGGACGGATGCACCTTGACTACATCAAGCAGCACCGTCGCGGAAGGTACTCCACCCTGCTCGGTGAAGGACGGCTCAACGCCTACCTTGCAGATGTGGACGAACAAGCACAAGAAATGCTGACCTCTCTGACAGTAGAGCTTGCCAAGACACAAGGCATCGACGAACACCTCAAAGCAACCGACCAAATGCGGTGGGTACAAGCGATGAACAATGTTCGCAACTCTGCCGAGGAAACTGTAATGCGTGAATTGATACTCGCATAAACCGAAAGCAAGGGATGTTCCCAAGCGGTTCATCCCTTGCTTTTATAAATTTTTTATGAAAGTTTTGATTTTGCTGTTGAATTTTACGAAGAATTAGTGTATAATAAATACAGCAGAAACAAAGAAGGAGGAATTTATGATGCCAAACATTAAGCCCGTATCAGATCTGCGCAACTATAACGAGGTACTGCGCGATATCGCCGTTGGCGAACCCGTATTCCTCACCAAGAACGGTCGCGGCAGATATGCCATCGTTGATATGGAAGAATTTGAAAAGACACAGGCAACGCTCAAGCTGATGAGCGAGCTTGCCAAAGGTGAAGCTTCTGCTAAAGAAAAAGGATATATTGATATCTCGGAGGTCGAAGCACTTCTGGGGGTAGCAAATGGCTAAAATCAATTTTACACCCGATGCCCTTGAGGATATGAAAGAGATCAAAGCATATATCACCGACGAGCTGTGCAGCGAGCAGTCGGCAATCAACACGATTGAGAAGATTATGAAGCGCATACGTCAGCTCGCGGATTTCCCCGAAATCGGTGCGCCGCTTTCCTCTATCATTAGCCTTGAAGTGCCGTACCGCTTCCTTGTCTGCGGTAACTATACCGCATTTTATAAGGTCGATGGCGACGAGGTTCACATCATCCGTGTACTCTACGGCAGACGAAACTTTATGCAGATACTTTTCGGAAAATCATACGACGAATAATATGAGATCGCTACCCTACGGGGTGGCGATTTTCTTTATGATTATTAGTAGCTAAGTTTGACAAATATCTTGATTTATTCATAATTATGTGGTATAATAACTCTGCTAAACTAACTAAATAGAGTAATGAACGCAAACAATTCTTTTGTTATTACAAGGGGATACTATACCCTTTTTGCGTTTCTACTTATTGGATTTGATAAAAATGCAGATTCCACTTGGTAGATACGCAGAATTGTTTCTGCTCTATTTAAGGTTAGTTTAGCGACTCGGAGTTTGCGTTTTTTGTGCGTGGCTTCGGTCACGCACTTTTTAATTTGGAGGGAAAATGAAAGCTATTGTTTATACATCTAATACAGGACATACCGCTGAGTATGCGAAAATACTTGGTGAAAAAACG
>JAGASP010000086.1 GCA_017621695.1 Clostridia bacterium | reverse complement strand
AGTTTTCCCCAACACTTTCAGAAACTTTTAGTATAAAGTGAAACTTAATCCCAACCATTTCCAAAAAAACTTGTATAAGGCAAAACTTTAGCCCAAATTGTCCAAACATTTTCTTTTCATTCTCTATTTACACTAACATACCATCAGAACCCACCGAAGCCGTCAAGGGAAAAAGGAAAAAGTACTGCAGTCATGTCATGAAAAAAGAGCCGATTTGAAAGACAGTTTTTCTGTCAACCAAATCGGCTCTATGAATTTTCAGCGATACTTTTTCCCCCTTGACGGGGGCGGTGGCGTTCTGATATAATCCATATTTATTTGTTTGTAGCTATTTAGATTGGCGCGCCCAAGATTGTTGCCATACTTTCAAAATAAACTATTAAAACATAGATAGAGCAAAAAACAGCAAAGAAAAGTAATCAAATGAGAAGTGAGCGTCACCAAATGAGTAGACAAATCGATAAGATTTGTGATAATATATAAATGAAAGCTATAGGGATCTCTTTTGATGCCGTTTTATGATAGCTTTATATGTTTTGATACTTACGACAGGATAATGGGATGCCATCCCATCGAGTATTGCCGCAGTAAGCGGAGCTGATTCTCCGTCACTCTAATCAACGTATTTATTTGAAAGGACATACAAACCATGTACAACAACGTCAACACCATCCCCTTTGAGGGCCCCAAGTCCCGAAACCCCTTCTCCTTCCGCTACTACGACAAGAACCGCGTCATCAACGGCAAGACCATGGACGAGCATCTCCGCTTCGCTATGAGCTGGTGGCACACCTGCAATGCCTCGGGCACTGATATGTTCGGCGGCAACACCATGGACAAGACCTTCGGTAAGTCGGGCATTGAGATGCACAAGGCCAAGGTGGACTTCGCCTTCGACCTCATGCAGAAGCTGGGTATCGAGTTCTACTGCTTCCACGACGTGGACGTGGCTCCCGAGGGTGAGACTCTGGCCGAGTCCGTGAGGAATCTGGAGATCATGACCGACTACCTGCTGGAGAAGCAGAACGCTACGGGCATCAAGCCCCTGTGGGTCACCGCCAATATGTTCGGTGACAAGATGTTCATGGCGGGCGCGGCTACCTCCCCCTCCGCCGACGTGTACGCCATCGCCGCCGGTAAGGTCAAGGCAGGCATTGACGCCGCCATCAAGCTGGGCGCTCCCGGCTACGTCTTCTGGGGCGGCCGCGAGGGCTACGATACCCTCATCAACACCGACATGGCTCTGGAGCTGGACAATCTCGGTAAGTTCCTGACCCTGGCCCGCGACTACGGCCGCGCCAACAGCTTCACGGGTGACTTCTACATCGAGCCTAAGCCCAAGGAGCCTACTAAACATCAGTACGACTTCGACGTGGCTACCTGTGCCAACTTCCTGCGTACCTACGGTCTCATGGACGACTTCCGCATGAACATTGAGGCCAACCATGCCACTCTGGCAGGCCACACCTTCCAGCACGAGCTCCGCGTGGCCACCGTCAACGGCATCTTTGGCTCCATCGATGCCAACCAGGGCGATATGCTTCTGGGTTGGGACACCGACCAGTTCCCCACCAACGTTTACGATACCACCCTCTGTATGTACGAGGTCATCAAGGCGGGCGGCTTTACCAACGGCGGTCTGAATTTCGACGCCAAGGCTCGCCGTCAGTCCAACACCTTCGAGGACGTGCTTCTGTCCTACATCGCCGGTATGGATGCCTTCGCTCTGGGTCTCATCAAGGCCTACGAGATCATCGAGGACGGCCGCATCGACGAGTTCGTGGCCAAGCGTTATGCCTCTTACAACGAGGGCATCGGTAAGGATATCCGCGAGGGCAACGTTACCCTGGAGTCCCTGGCCGCCTACGCCGCCGACCTCAAGGGCGTCATCCCCGGAAGCGGCAGACAGGAATATTTGGAGGCTGTCATGAACGATATCCTCTTCTCGGGTGTTTGATATAATTGCCACATAACAGAAAGGAGCTGCATATGAAACAGTTGCATTACGATCATAATGAAAATGTTTTGGCATTCAATCCTGCATCTCCGAAAAAACAGATTTTGACAGAAAAGGGAGCATCGCCCCAAATCCTTATTCCGAATCATAACGAAACTGCTACTGATGCGCTTGGCCGTAAGCTTGTGACGCATAAGGAGGCAGGTTTCCCCAAAAAGGATAAGTACGTTGGCCTGTTCTACTTAATCTGGACGGACAGTGTGCACGGCTTTTCCACGGACTATGATGTGACCAAGGCTTACGCCTGCGATCCCGAAAAACCCTCGTTGGGTAATCACGGAGCTTTCTGCTGGTGGGCTGAGCCCGAGACGGGCTATCATGTCTCGGATGACGTGTGGCAGATCAAGCGAGATATGCGGTATTTTGCCATGGCGGGCATCGACTTCATTTATCTGGATTTTACCAACGGTTACATATACGAAAAGTCCCTCCGCGCCTTGTTGGACACCTGCTTAGAACTTCGCGCGGCGGGACAGATGACCCCCTATATCGTTCCGTGGGCGCTGGCCGAAGCGGATCGAAATGCTCCCGGTTACGGTCTCGTGGATATCTATGAGATGTTCTATAAGGACGAAAGGTATGCCGACCTGTGGTTCTACTGGGAGGGCAAGCCCCTCGCTATGCTGAAGAACGATGGCAAGGGAGGTATGTCGGCCTTTGACAGCAAAGAACTCACCGATTTCTTCACTTTCCGCATCTCTTGGCCCGGTTATGCATGGCCGGGTGAGGAGGTCGGCTCGGGATATAAGTTTTGGGGCGACGGCTGGTTAGCCAATTTCCAGTATTTCTACGGCTATACCGACGATCCCCAAAAGTCCGAGTGCGTGGGCATCGGCGGGGCTGGCTTTGCCACCCCGGGGTCGGGTCGTAGCGGCCATACCTACTCTCAAAGACAGTACCTTGACCGATTCTTGGAGACTACCACCATGGGCGAGGGTATCATGCTACAGGAAAATTTTGAAGAAATGCTTCAAAAGAATCCTGAGACCGATGTGCTGATCATTTCCCGATGGAACGAGTGGGGCGCGCAGAATCTGAATCTATTGGATTTCGGCTTCTGTGACCAATTCAACCGTGAGTATTCCCGTGATATTGAACCTATGAAGGGCGGTTATACCGACAATTACTTCTACCAGATGTGTAATATCATTCGTCGATTCAAAGGGGTTCTTCCTCCGGACACTCCTTCGGGCAAGCAGACGGTAGACCCGAACGGAAGCTTTGATCAATGGCAGAGCGTGACTCCCGTCTTTTGGGACTTCGAAGGTGATACCGAGCCCCGCGACGAGATGGACGTAACCCATACCTTCCGTTATCAGAATTTTACGGGCCGAAATGATATTGTGGAGTCTCGCATTACCGCCGACGAGGGTATGATCTACGCCTATGCCAAAACTGCTGCTCCCATCACTTCCTACAAAGAAGGGAAGAACTGGATGCTCCTGTTCTTCGACAGCGACAACAACAAATCCACGGGCTGGGAGGGCTATGATTTCGTTGTCAATTACGATGTGATCGATGATACGACCACAACTCTTTGTGCCTATAAAGATGGAATATGGCAGGAGATTGGGGTAGTAAAATATCAGGTCAAGGACAACGAATTTATGGTTGCTATACCACGTTCTTTGCTTGGCTTGACCAACGAGCGATTTATGCTGTATTTCCATTGGATGGACAATGTCACCGACGTATATGATCTCCTTTCTTGGTTTACAACGGGGGATAGTGCGCCTGAACGCCGTAATAATTATACGATAACTCTGTCCATTCCCTATGATGCGACTGTGGAGACGATCCTTCCAGCCCGCGTAGAAGGAGTTGTCAGCTATATGCCTGCTGCTTGCGTAAGCGAAACGAATCTGCAAGCAGGCTTGCGAGCAACCCTCTATGCGCTACCGGAAAACTACGGCAAAATGCCTGATTTTGAACATATTGTTGCCAACGCTCAAAACACTTGTGTTGTGAGTGAGGTTTCTTTGACTGTGGCAGGGGAAAGAATGAATGATTTCGCCCTTGCCTTTGAGGGATATGTTCTTATATCAGAAGACGGTGTCTACGATTTTCCCGTCCAAGTGAATGACGGTGCCCGTCTGTATATTGATGGCCGTTTGGTAACCAAGGTCATGAACGGTATCACCGAAGGTGTGGACAAGACTCCGAATGCCCTCGGTGCGTTGCGTCTTGCCAAAGGATATCACGCCATCAAGATCGAATACGCAAACATTGGTGGTGGGTATCCTAAATTGGCTTTTAATAAAACTTCATTGTTTTACTGTTAAATAAGGTGTTTAATTTACGCAAAGGAGATAAATATGAAAAAAACAAATTTTAAGCGGATCATAGCTTGTCTTTTGGCGGCTTTAACGCTGTCCTCTACGCTGGTTGCTTGTACTGAGAATTACCCCCCGGTGGAAACAACGCCCAATACATCAGGCGAAGAGACTACGATGTTTGAGGTAACCGAGGCACCCACCGAAGCACCTACAGAAGAAGAGACGGATCCCCCTGTTACAGAACCTCCTATGGTGTCTTTAGAACTGCTTACCTTTACTCCTGCTTCTCCTACGGGTCAGATACTGACCGAAAAGGGACATTCACCCCAGATTTTGATTACCAACTATAACGAAACAGCAATTGATGCCTTAGGACGTGTGCTTCCTACCTCCGCTGAAGCAGGACTTCCTAAGGAAGGGAAGTACGTTGGTCTATTTTACTCTCTTTGGACTGTAGGATCTCCTTGTGCTGAAGATAATTCTAAAGTGATGGCTCGGAATCCGTATAATCCTAATTTCGGAGCACGTTGGCAATTCTGTTGGTGGGCAGAGCCCGAGACCGGCTATCACAGAGGTGACGACGTATGGCAGATTAAGCGCGATATGTATTATTTTGCTATGGCGGGTGTAGACTTCCTGTATTTTGATATGACAAACGGTTATCTTTACGAGGAAGCCATGGAAGTTTTCCTTGACACCTGCCTTGAAATGAGAGCTGAAGGACAAATGACTCCTTACATAGTGCCTTGGTGCTTTGGTACAGCTGTTCCCGGCAATGGCGACACGGGCGGATTTTATGAGAAGTTCATGACTCAAGAGAAATACAAGGATCTGTGGTTCCATTGGGAAGGAAAGCCTTTAGCCATGATCAAGCCTTTGGATGACGGCACGTTCCCCATTTTGGATGATGAATATTACGCCGACAAATTAACTTTCCGTAAGGCGTGGGTCAGTCCCGAAAAATACAGTAAAATGTATTGGGAAGATAATCGTGTTGTCAATTTCGGTTACGGCTACGGTTGGATCGAACGTAGTCGTTATGCCGAATGTACCGGTATTGGATGTGCGGGCTTTGCCAACTTTGGTCATGGCAGAAGCGGCGCATTGTCTAATAAAGATAATTTGAATGCTTTTTGGGAAACTGATACGATGGGACAAGGCTTGGTTTTTGAAGATGCTTTCAATCAAGTTATGACCAATAACCCGGAATGTCAAGTGCTTTTGATTTCTCGCTGGAACGAGTGGGTGGCTCAAAACTTTACTGATCCTGCTGACAAAGGTACCGATACGGGCTTTGTAGATCAGTTCAACGCCGAGTTCTCCCGTGATATCGAGCCAATGAAGGGCGGTTTTACCGATAACTATTTTTATCAAATGTGTTCGATTATTCGTCGTTTCAAGGGCGTTCTTCCCGCTGATGGAGTGTCGGGGGCTCATACCATGTCGGAGACTGATGCAGACGTTTTTGAAAAGTGGGAAGACATTTGTCCCGTCTATACTGATTTCGAAGGAGATACTTCCCATCGTGATCATTCTGATACAACGGGTAAGATACAGTATGTTAACACCACGGGTCGAAACGATATCGTGGAGTCACGCATCTCTGCCGACGGCGGCAACCTCTACGTCTACGCTCGCACCGCAAAGGCACTGACCTCTCCCACGGATTCCAAAAACTGGATGCTGCTGTTCATCGACGCCGATGCCGACAAGTCCACGGGCTGGGAGGGCTACGATTTCATGGTTAACTATGAGGTGGTCTCTAATACCGTCACCACCATTTGCGCCTACAAGGACGGGGTGTGGCAGGAAATCGGCACCGTGGCCTACGCCGTGAAGGGTGACCGTGTGACCATTACCATTCCTCGCTCCCTGTTGGGGCTGACCGACAAGACAGTAAAGGTCAATTTCCACTGGATGGACAACGTGACCGACGTTTACGATCTGGAATCTTGGTTCACCACGGGTGACAGCGCACCCGAAAGACGTAACAACTACGTCTACGAGCAGGCCATCCGCTACACGGGGAAGGGCGAAACCATCCTCCCCGCCCGCGAGAGCGATACCGTCAAGGGTATGCCCGCACTCAGCCTCTCTGACGAGGTTTTGGCTGAAATGAATGAGGGCCTTCGTGCCGCTCTGTATCCGCTGGTTGAAAACTACCCCGCTCAGCCCGATTTCCGCCTCATTGACTCGTTGCTTGCGGGGAGTCAGACCGTGAAGACTTTGACAGTCGATGGACTTGCTTATTCGAAAAATGTGGGTGTTGTCTATGAGGGATATATCCGGGTTGCCGAAACTCGATCCTACGAATTTGAGCTGTCCTACGATGATGGTGCGAAGCTCTTTATTGATGGACGTCTTGTTGTTGATGGCTCTTACGATCCTAAGGCAGAGGATGGTGTGAAAACAGCCAAGGGAGAAATTATTTTGGAGGAAGGATACCATGCTATCCGTGTGGAGTATGTCGAACTCAAGGGTGGTAATGCTCACCTGTCTCTCAAGGGGGATGTAGCTCTTTTGTATAGCGATTATGGAATGGATATCGAAGAGCTTCCTTCTTGGACGGTTGACATGACGATCTTTAGCGGTCAAAAGGGTTATGGCACTGAGAGTCATCCTCAGGGCTTCTACTCTCCCTATATGTATTTGGAATATAACTTTACAGCACATCTTGGTGTGGTCGATCTGTCTAAGTATTCTCGTGTGGAAATCGTCTATTGCTGTGATGGTAGTGATATTACCAAGCAACAATTTGAGGCATCGTCTTCTTTGGCCATTGGTCTCAAGAGTGAGAATTCTTCTTATGGCCATGGTAAAACCGATAATTTCTCGGGCGATATTGCTCATACCAATATGGTCTTTGAAAACCTTTCTTGGGCAATGGGTGCTCGTGCAGCTGTCGTAGACCTTTCTGATGTCGACTATAACGGAGACGTATGGGTTGCCGTTCATAATCCTGCCGGTACGTTTATTGCTATTCTGGAAATCCGTTTTTACGAATAATGAAAAAATGCTTGCTGTATGATTTGATAAACATATGAATAAGGAGCTCGATATGAATTACTATATTGGTATCGACCTTGGAACCTCCGCCTGCAAAGGTATCCTCACAAACCGTGAGGGTACCGTTCTTGCGGAACATAGTGTCAGCTATCCCGTGTCCACCCCTCATACCAACTGGAGTGAGCAGAACCCCACCCATTGGTACAACGCCGCTGTGGAGATCCTGTCCACTCTATCCGAGGGCAGGGAAGCAGACGTGTGTGGTGTGGGCATCGCAGGACAAATGCACGGTCTGGTCATGCTGGACGAGCAGGATGAGGTCATCCGCCCCGCCATCCTTTGGAATGACGGACGGAGCGCGGAGCAGACCGCCTATCTCAACAGCCTGGGTACCCTTCCCGCCCTCACGGGAAATATCGCCTTCCCCGGCTTCACCGCTCCCAAGATCCTCTGGGTCAAGGAGAACGAGCCCGAGAACTTCGCGAGAGCCAAGAAGATCTGCCTCCCCAAGGACTACCTGGCCTACAAGCTGACGGGCGTGTTCTCTTCGGAATACTCCGACGCGGCGGGTATGCTCCTGCTGGACGTGCAGAACAAGTGCTGGTCCCCCGAGATGTGCGAGATCTGCGGCATCACCGTGGATATGCTCCCCACCCTCCTTGAAAGCTACGAGGCTACGGGCAAGCTGAAGGCTGAACACGGTCTCCCAAATGCCATCCTCTGCGCGGGCGCAGGTGACAACGCAGGTGCGGCCATCGGTACGGCAACTCTCCGCGACGGGGATTGCAGTATCTCTCTCGGCACCAGCGGCACCGTCTTCCTGCCCTGCGATGAGTTCAACACCGAATGCGGCACCGCTCTCCACAATTTCGCCCATGCCAACGGGAAATTCCACTTGATGGGCTGTATCCTCTCTGCCGCCTCTTGCAATAAGTGGTGGATCCGGGATATTCTGGACACCAATTATGGTGACCCCGCAGATCCCAACTATGGCAAGACGGGGGTATACTTCCTTCCGTATCTCACGGGCGAGCGTTGTCCTCATAATGACGTGAACGCCCGAGGCGCGTTCATCGGCCTGTCCATGACCACCACACGCGAGGACATGAGCCTTGCCGTCCTGGAGGGCGTTGCCTACGCTCTGCGTGACTGCGTGGAGGCGGGCGGCGTCAAGATCGACAAGGCCGTTCTCTGCGGCGGCGGCGCGGTCAGTAAGGTCTGGCAGACGGTACTGGCAAACGTCCTCGGCGCGGATATCTACCTCACCGAGACCGAGCAGGGCCCCTCCATGGGCGCGGCTCTGCTGGCTATGGTGGCCTGCGGCGAGTACGCAACCGTCTATGAGGCGGCCGATGCCACCGTCCAAAAGACCTTGGCGGTGAAGTGCGATCCCGATATCGTGAGTACGTACGAAAAAGGGTACGCCGTTTATAAACGGCTATACCCGTCATTGAAGGGAATCCGTTATGAATAACGCTTTTTACGAGCTAAAGCACGAAATTGGGGCGGACTATTTCACCGTCGAGCGCAATCAAGATTTTTCATTTCCCCTGCATATGCATCGGTGCTTTGAGATCATTCTGTTGCTCGATGGCTCTATGACGGTCACGGTGGAAAAGAAGGAATACGTTCTGAACGCAGGAGATATGATCTTCGTAAAGCCCAATTTTATTCACAGCCTGAAGACGTCTGATACGAGCCGCCACGTGCTTTGCATTTTTGCGCCCGAGCTGATCGCTGCGATCTCCGACGAGCTGATCAAGTATTTGCTGATCTCGCCCGTGATCAAGAACGTGCCGGAGCTGTACCGTCAATTGTTTGAAAAAGCCAATGAGAATATGGATATTGGCGGGGTCAAGGGGTTTTTGTATACTGTCAGCGATCTGTTTTACAAACAGCTTGATTTTTCAAAAGAGGATACGGCAACCAGGAAAAAACATCTTTTGCAGAAAATCCTTCTGTACGTGGATGAAAACATGGGTCAACCCTGCGCCATTACGGATTTGGCAAAGCATTTAGACTATGCACCCTCCTATTTGTCACGGTTCTTTTACACCAACATTGGTATGCCGTATTCGGATTATGTGAGAAATATCAAGATCAGTCACGCTTGCTATCTTTTGCGGAATACGCGGGAGAGTGTCATAGATATCGCTATACAGTGCGGTTATTTTTCTATTAGTAGCTTCAATCGAAATTTTAAGCAGATGACGAGCTATAGCCCGACTGAATACAGAAAGAAAAACAACCACATGAAAAAGGAGAGTAAATAAGACATGGATTTAAAAGAAAACAAGTATGCTCAAGCAGTGCTTCTGCCTGCGACACAGGCTGTCGGTTATCCCTTTGAGGATGGTATCTTCGGCGTGAATATGGAGATCACCCGTAAGGGCTTTTTTGGCGGTCTGTGCGCTCAGATGCTCAATAACCGCAAGCTCTTTATGGGACAGGATGGCGTGGACGGCTGGGAATGTGAGAATTTCGAGCGCGTCCTTGACCGCCCCGAGGAAAGCCTCTGCCATAGCAATTTTATTATCCTGAAAAACGGCACCATGTCTCAGTCCTCCCAAGTCATCGCTCTGCAGGCAGGGAAGGACTATGAGGCCAAGGTATGGGGCAAGGCCTATTCTGATAAAGCCGCCATCACCTTCGGCGTTGCAGGGATGGAGCAGACCTTCACCGTCACCGCTGACGGTGAGCCCTATAAAGTTTTGTCCTTCGTGTTCGACGGTGAGGCTTTGGACAGCGGCACCTTCTCTGTCAAGGTCAGCGGGGAAGTGGCTGTGTATGAAGTGTCCCTCATGCCCACCGATCATTTCTACGGCATGAGATGGGACGTGATTCAGCATCTCCGCACCATTTCCCCCACCGCCCTCCGTTTCCCCGGCGGTTGCGCGGCCGATCACTTCATGTGGAAGGAGAGCCTGAAAGCCCCCGAGTTCCGCAAGCCTGTGGACGGCCTCTCCAAGGCGTGGTTTTTGTTCCGCGACACCTACCACCAGGATACCTTGGACATTGGACTCAACGAGTTCTTTATGCTCTGTAAGGAGCTGAACGCCGAGCCTGAATACACCGTCAGCCTGATCCTCTCCGAAGGCGAGGATGCCCGTCAGCTGGTGGAATACTGCAACGGCGACGCGTCCACCGAGTACGGTGCCAAGCGCCGGGCACTCGGCTTTGACCCTTTCAACGTCCATCTGTGGTACATCGGAAACGAGGCTTACTTCTTCGGCGGTGAATACCAGAACAGCATCGTGGCGGCCAATCGCACCGACGAGCTGATCACGGCCATGAAGCAGGCAGATCCCTCCATCGCCGTGGCCATTGGCCTGACTTGGGGCGACAACTACCACGAGTGGGCCTTTGATTTCATGAAGACGTTGAAAAGCGATTTTGAATACGTTTCCTATCACGATTACATCGGCATTCTTCCCGATGCCACCCAAGGTGACAACGGTATGGCTACCTGCGAGATTCTGGAGACCAATTTTGCCGATGATGAGTGCTACGGTCTGAACTTCTACCGCAACAAGCTCTATGCCGATGATTTTGACAAGATCCGCATCTGCGTGGACGAATGGAACTACTCTTGGGGAAAGGATTCGAATAACGCGCTGTTCTTCTCCAATGCCTTGCAGTTCCATTTCCTTGCCAAGGGGAAGGAGACCTACCACATCGACCGCGCCGAGTTCTTTATGCCCGTCAACGAGGGCATGATCACGGTGCGGGGTAATCAGTGCAAGATGGAAAGCACCGGTGAGATGTTCTGCTTGCTGGCAGGACACCGTGGCGGCCGTGTCATCCCTTGCACCTCCGAAAACCCTGCATTGGATATCCTCTGCACCGACCACGGCGATCATCTGTACCTGTCGGTGGTCAATCGGGGCGCCGAGCCCGTTTCGCTGTCCGTCGAAGGCTATACCGTCACCGCTTGCACCGAGATCGAGACCAAGGAATATAGCTTTGAGAGTAACGACTACGAAGTTTACGCGCGAGATCAAGCCGTAGTACACGGGCATAGTATGTCGTTCGTTAATTTGGAGAAAGCGTAAAATATTTGTGTTAATATTTACCAATGAATTTTTAATTAAGGAGATAAATTTTATGAAAAAACGAATTTTAGCTTGTTTATTAGCTTCGATCATGCTACTTGGTTCGACAGCTTGCGGAACTACAGAAGAAGAACCTCCAAAAAACAACGCTACTACTTCTGCCGAAAATGCAACAAAATCGGAAACCGAGATTGAAACACAATATATCCCTGATATTGAAAAAACAGACTATGCTTGTGATTTTAATATTGCCACAGTTCATGACAAAGATATGGTGCTGGTAGAGAAAACCACGGGTGAGACATTGGGAGATGCAGTATATGAACGTGCCGTGAAAATCAAAGATCATGTTGGTGTTGACTTGGTGCTTTTAGATGCTGGCGACTGGATTGAGTTGCCTAATACTATTAAGAGAACGGTGATGTCAGGAGATGATACATATCAACTTGGCATGACACATGTATATCAGGGCTTAGCTGATTTGATCACATCAAATTCTTTGTACGATTATGGTCAGTTAGACTCGGTTAATATTGATGCTCCTTATTGGGCAACAGATTTGATGGAAGAAATCAAAATCGGAGATAAGTATTTGATGGGACACAGCGATTTCTTCTTGACGGATGCTCATTGCATACTGTTCAATAAAGACATGTTGGAAGAATATAATTTGTCTTCTCCTTACGAATTGGTAGCGCGGTTGTTTTGATTACGATTGTAGCAGCTGTCGCTCTTAAGAAAAAGAACTGATCTCTCCATGGTTCTGTTTCTGATATTTTGAGCCCTTCCCCCGCTACAAAAAGCGGGGGATCTTTTGAAAAATTATTTAAAAGTAAACAAATGGGCAGTGTGGGTCATTATATGAGTAGACAAAGAAAAATGAAAATGTTATAATGTAGCAAATCAAATGCGATATACTCGATTTGATTGTCAATTTTTACAAATTAAGAAAGGGAAAACGCAAATGAAAAAGTTTCTTGTTTTAGCGGCTATTCTTTTGGTACTCACGTTGGCTTTTGTTGCTTGTACAGAGACCAATCCCGGAGAAGAAACTACAGCTGAGAATGTTACTGTTTCCGATCCTGCAACAGATGCTCCCACGGAAGAACCTACCGCTACTCCTACTGAGGAGCCTACTGCTGCTCCCACGGAGGAACCTACCGCTACTCCTACCGAGGAGCCTACTGAGACTCCTACCGAAGAGCCTACCGAAGAGCCTACTGAGGCTCCCACCGAGCCTGAGAAGTATCCCGCATGGGATGTCGCTAAGGATATTGTAACACACCAGTCCTTCGACCAGCTTTACAAGGGGACCGGTGATTCAAATGACGCGCACAATAATGGGTTGGATATTTTTCCCATGGGTCAGTCTGGCTCTTGGGATAAGGTTGTTGATCTCACAGCAGGCGATGCCAATGTACTCACTTATTGGGGCTGGGTAGGTGTTGTTGGCCAGCTCGGCCAGTTTGGGTATCAGATTGATGAAAAAGATCCCGTTTACAATGCTGAGTGGACTTTCTCCAATCCCGTTGAGGATTTGAAGCCTCACTGTCCTGCAGGTACCGATAATGCCACTCGCATGAAGATTGCTATTGATCTGAAAGACCTGGAGAATGAGCATACTGTTCGTGTTCTTTATAAGAATTCTGATGGGGTCGAAGTTACTCTTTGTCTGTTTACGGTCAAGATGCCTCCTGTCCCTCCTATGTGGGATGAAAACCTGGATGTTGTTGTCAATCAGTCTTTCGATGAGCTTCGTGTTATGGCAGGTGGTCACGCCATTGGTGCAATTTTCAGTCCTGGTGCGTCGAGTGGTTGGGATAAGATCGCTCATGTAGATGCATCTGCGGAAGCACTGGCTTACTGGGGTTGGAGTGCTGTTAAGGGCGAAATGGGATCTTATGGATACAGCATTGATAAGGGTGAATTTATTTATTCTGCTGATTTCTATGTTAATCCCGAGGATGGCTTAATGCCTCATATTACCGGCTCAGGTGGCGATACCGGTTCTCGTTTCTTGATTGTAATTCCTGTAGCCGATCTTGCAGGTGAACATTTGGTACGCGTAGCATATAAGACGCCTGACGGTGTGGTTGTTCTTTTGAACGAGTTTACCGTGTCTGCTCCTGCCGCAACCGAACCCGAGGACCCTGTAGTCCCGGACAATCCCGATGAGCCGAACGATGAAACACCTGTGGGAAATTATGTGTTGCCGTTGGATACTGTTACTGTCGTAAGCGAGGCGCAGCCTTACGAGATTACGAGTGCTTCGATTAAGATTAGAAGTAATAACACGGTTTTGTCCTTGGGGGCATTAGATTTATCAAAATATTCTAAAGTAGTAATTACCTATGGTTCTGATCGCCGCGCACAATTGGGAGACGTAGGAAGTTTTTACGCTTTGACTAACGATCCTACTCCTGTTGCAAGCATAGAAAGTAGCAATATTATTGCTTTTGCCATGATGGAAAACGGATCCAATATTTCCGGAACTTCTTGGACGCCCGATCGTATGGCAATTATTGATCTTACTTCTGTTGGATATTCGGATACTGTTTACTTGTCAATTTTTATGGGCGATGGAAATGGTATGGATATTTTCAGTATTGAATTTGTCGTAGCAGAGGCCGCCCAGGAACCTGATGAGCCTGTAGAGCCCGATGAACCTGATGAACCCGTAGAAACTACGGTTGGTGAATTGGTGTTTAATGGTGAAGAAGGTGTATTTACGATTACCACTTGCGTATTTGGTGGACACAAATGTGCTGACTGCGATACTTGTGGATTTATTGATGGTGAAAGCGGTTATTTGATTTCAACTCATGATGAAGGTAATGCAGGTATTCTCATTACTCTTTCTCAGTCTATCGCAATTTCGAAGGTAACGGGATTGACCGCGACATATCGCACTACTCAAAACGCAGCGTCATCCTCAATTCGTATTTTTAATAAAAGTGCTACTCAATCGACAGAAGTGCTAAATTCTTGTCCCTCTCTGGCAGGAGCAGTAGATCAATCTGTGACTGTTGATTTGGGAATGGAATTAATATCTGCATTGGCAGATGAAAACGGTTATTTGTCAGCTTTTCAATTAGTATTCCGCAATAAGGATAATTGCGATTTGATTTTGGAAAGTTTGAATATTGTTTGCTCCGCCGAATAATATCAAATAGTTTCCATGGCTGTTTTGAGCGGTATGAATATTTACATCATCGAATTTATCGCAAAAGAAGCATAATAAGATTTTGCCAACCCTTTCTAAAAGGGAGCCGCTCCCCCGCCCGCAAGGGTGGGGGAGTTTGTCTAAAGACCAACAGTAGGAGGTAATTTATGCCCAAGATAGACAGATTTCGAGCGTTATATGTGCTAAAGTATTTGTGGGAAAACACAGACGAAGAACACACAGTTTCGCTCGCCCAGATTCAAAATTACCTCGCGACGCTTGGTGTTGATGCAATCTCCAAAACCATCGACGGCGACATTACGGCTCTGCAGGAATTAGGATTTGATATTATTCGCAACCGCAGTACCCAATATCAATATTTCTTTGCGAGCAGATATTTTTCTGCATTTGAACTAAAAATGATGATCGATGCGGTACAGGCAGCACATTTCATTTCGCGGCAGCAAACAGAGGAGCTCGTTTCCCGAATCGCTCGACTCGCTAATAAGAATCAATCGGAAGATCTTCGGCGTAATCTTTTCGTCAGCAAACTCAAGGATAACGACACAAATACCCTGACCATGGCGGATTGGCTTAATGCGGCTATCAATCAAAATAAGAAGGTCTCGTTTCAGTACTACGAGTATGACAGAGAAGGGAAGAAGGTCCTCAAGTATGACGGATACAGGTACAAGTTCAGCCCCTATGCGTTGGTGTGGAGTATGGACAGTTATTTCGTCATCGGATGTTATGAGCGAAAGGGCGTTGCCAAGATCATCAAATTTCGGGTGGATAAGATCTGTTCTATCCAAATCGAAGAAGAGGAAAGAGTGCCGTGCCCCGAAGATTTTGATTTGGCGGCATTCTGCGACTCTATGTTTCTGATGTATGGAGACGAAAAGAAGGATATAACCCTGTGTTGCGAATATTCTGTCATGAATAAAGTGATAGACCGTTTCGGAGAAGATATTACCATCCAACCCGGAGAGGATCATGATCATTTCCTCATTACGGAACCTGTTGTAGCCTGCTCTACCTTCTACTCTTGGATATTCAACTACTGTGGGAAAATCAAAATCATTGCCCCGGAGGATGTGAAACAAGAGTTCGCTGAGATGATTCGAAAATTCATGTAAAACATCTAATTGAATGACCGCGTCATGCGAGGTCGTAACCAAAAGTGCGACCTCCTTTTTTTATGTAAAATTCCTCTTGACAATCCCCCTATCCCATGCTATAATACAGATACGCTAAATTGAACGCAATGTTCAACAAAAGAAAAGAGGTACCGTCATGAGAACTTTAAACCAAGAAAGGCTACTCTCCATAGAGCAGTACATCATGGAATATCAAAAGGAAAACGGACAGTCGCCCAGCTACCGTCAGATCATGAACGCCATGAATATGAGCTCGCTGAATCTGGTTCAGAGATACGTCAAAGCCCTTGAAAACGAGGGAAGGATCTCCCGCACCAAGCTGGGGAATATTGACGTGCTTCCGCAGTTGAAGCCCGGCGGATCCACCATGGCCTACCTTGTGGGCGATATTGCCTGCGGCAGTCCCACCGAAGCTATCGAGAACATAGAAGAATGCTACGCGCTGCCCAAGGCGCTCTTTGGGGACGGGGAGTTGTTCATTCTTCGCACCTACGGCGACAGTATGATCGACGTTGGCATCAAAGAAAACGACTTCATCGTTGTCAGACAGCAGAACACCGCCAACGACGGCGATATCGTGGCCGCTCTGGTCAATGGCGAAAGCACCTTGAAGCGCATTTATCATAAAGGCAGTAAGATCGTGCTTCATCCCGAAAACAAGACCATGAAGGATATTGTGGTGAACGCCGAGGATTGCATCATCCAAGGCGTGCTGGTAAGCTGTATCAAGATGTATTGATAGAAAAATATTGCAAGATTTGTCGCGCCGCGAAAATGCGCATAATAACAGAAAAACGAAGGGAGGCAGAAAGATGACGGAAAACAAATGGTATATTGCCATCGATCT
>JAGASP010000085.1 GCA_017621695.1 Clostridia bacterium | reverse complement strand
TGACGGTGGCGGATCTACCACCATGGTGACCCTGTCGGGCGACAATTACGTGCGCCGCTCGGCCGCTGTGGATGGAAACAACAGCGTTCGCGGCGTTATCAACGGTCTGGCCATTGTATACAAGGGCGTGGATGCAGCGCCTGGTAATCTGGAGTCCTATAACACCGCATTCCTTCCCGACCCTGAGGGCGGCTACGCGCCCGAGCTCCCCGATCCCGAGGACAGCGCGCTGAAGACCACGCCTTCGTATTCCTATCGCTACATTGCCAATACCGCGGAGATCAACGGTCAGAGCTACACGGATCTTATCGGTATGCGTGATCCCGCTTACGACTCTTCCTGGACGGCCGAGCAGAAAGCGGCTTCCATCCGTCCTGCCGTTCTGTCGGATGCCATCACCGCGACGGACAACCGAGTCAGCATCGGCGGCTGGGCGTTTGTCAATGGCGGTCAGGGAGACTTGTTCTGGTCTCTTGACGGTGAAACTTGGTATCCCTGTACCAACATCACCCGTTCGGATGCGACCGATGCGGCTGCACAGAGCGCGGCAACCCAGGGAAATCTGACCTCCGCACAGACGGCAAAGGCTGTTTTTGCAAACGCAACGGCAGACCTGTCCGCGCATATCGGGGAAACTGTGACCCTGCGCTTTGGTGTGGTGGCTGCAGGCAATGCAGAAAAGCTCTTGCACTTTTTGACGCTGGAAAACGTGACGGTTCCCTCTGGTGAGACCGAAGCGCCTACCGACTCCGAAACCGAGCCTGTGGAAGAGCCTACCGAGCCCGAAACCGAGCCCGAAACCGAGCCTGTGGAAATGCCTACAGACGCGGAAACCCAGCCGATCGAAACTTCCGAAGCGCTTGATACGCAGCCTGATGTGATGCCTGAGGTATCCGATGCCATCGATACGAGCTCTGACGGAACGACCGCAGAGAGCACAGAGCAAACGGAAAAAGGCGGCTGTGGCGCATCGGTTGCTCTTTCGTCTGTCGCAATTTTGGTCGTGATGGGCGGCGCTCTGCTTGCAAAGAAGAGAGAAGATTAAGAACACAGCAGAATCATCCGCGTGACAATCCTACTTGCTCCCACGCAAGTTTTATGGAGACTGTCCAAAAGTAAAATGGCGGTATCCTATGACAAATAAACAGACGTACCGTTGACTATCCCGTCATCGGTATCCGACCCACCTTCGGCCGCGTGGGTGAGGCCGCCTGCGCTGACCCGCTTCCGCAAGGCAGGCGTGGATATCACGTTGACCGCGCCCCCCTGCTGGTGCCACAGCGCTGAGACCATGGACAAGGAGGGCGCGGACGACAGCGCTTGCGCTAATTTGGGGTCTCTGTTTAAGAAGTGATTTGTTTTTCATGGAAAAATCCCCGATGCAGTGCATCGGGGATTTTCAGATATATGCGGGAGTAAACACACCTCATTTCGCTTCTGCCATATCCTTGGCACGGGCGAAAAGCGCTGTGTAGCGAGGGTCTTCCCGCACACCGTCAAACCACGGCCATTTGGTCATAGCATTGAAAATATCTCCCTTGAGTTGCCAGAACAGCCACAAGTAAGGTGCCCAGACCGTGTGGCCGTCCTCAAATTTGATATCCGAAATATAATGGGGAGAAACAACTTTGTTGATGGTCGCTTTCCCAAAGACGGCCTCACAGCCAAGATCCATCCACGCGCCGTCGGGTATGCGGTTCCAACGCTCATACAGGGAAAACGTCTTCTCCAGTTGAGCAAAGCCTTCGTCTGATTTGCCGCAACCGATGAGCGCGCCGGCGGCCTTCAGGGAGGCTTCCGCATAGCATCCGCACCAAGCGTCGGGAACATGGCCGGACGCATCGAATTGCTCCAGCAGCCGCATTTTATGCTGCTCCCAAGCGGCGGTACGCGCAGGCTCGGCAAAGGTTTCTGTAAAGACGGGATTGTTCGGCTTGCCGTAATAGTTCATGCAGTATCGTCCCAGATATTGCATGAAGATCAAAAGATCGGTGGCGTTGCGCTCGCGACGGAATTCATCAAAGCGACCTTGCAGGGTATAGCGCTCCTCCCGCAGTTCTCCGATGGCGACAGCCTCCTGCCAGTTGAGCTCACTTTGCCCGATCAGATCCTCCAGCTCTTCGTCGGTGGCGGCATAGCACATCCGATGGATCGAAGCGCGGCGGTATTCTTCGTCGGTGCATTCCGACATGATCTTTTGGTGGATCTCCTTCAAAAGCGGCAGGTTTTCCGCAATACTCTCCATCTGGTTGACAATGGCATCCCCGAGGTGATGCATCAGCTCGAAATTATTTGGATATTTGATATACATTTCCTTGGCCAGCGCCAGCTTTTCGGATTTGGTGTAATGATAATCCCAATATTTCTTTCCAAAAGCCCGCATATCCTCGTCCATGGTGGCCTGATCGTTGCCGATCAGCTCATCCACCGTGATCTTGAAAAAACGGGCAAGGCGGGGAAGCAGAGTAATGTCGGGGTAGCCGCCGCGTTCCCAGTTGGATACGGCCTGCGGAGAGACCGATAAAGCGTTTGCAAGCTCCTCTTGGGTCAGGTTGAGCTTTCTTCGCTCTCGGAGAATGATCTCCGAAATTTTCAGTTCAGGCATATTGACCTCCATATGTTGATAATGCAGAGGGTGCGCACCTTCTGCCCTTATGATAGCATGGCGGGCGTGAAAAGTCAATAACTCCGTTATGTAGTTTTCTCAAGCGGCATTTGGAAAAAACAAGCGAAGATTGAAAAGGGCGCACCGTTCGGTACGCCCATTTCAATCTGTCAATATTTCTTTTTTCGCCCCATCAACACAAGCATCACACAGAGCACTACCGCTACCGCAAGAGCGGCCAGGAAGATGTTTGCGTTGGGCACAAAGGAGGTCGTGCCGTCGTTGTTTACAATGGTCTCGGCATTCGACAGCACCGTCTTACCGAGCCAAGGCCCCACCACACCCGGCACGAGGACTTGGGAGAAGATACGCACGCCCTGGAACATTCCGGATTTTCCCACGGGAGTCAGCTCGCGGATCTTGGCACCGAAAACCGCCATGCCTGCGAGATAGCCGCACATCATGAGAAGAGAACCGGCAAACACAAGGGCGGTTTGCTTGAAGAAGAACAAAAGGGTGTAACCCAGCGCCAGCCACAGAAGGCTCAGCCAAGAAGAGAAGGGAAATCCCTTTTTGTCATAGACCTTGCCCCACAGCGCTGTGACCACCGAGGCCAGCACGATGGCAGGCGCCATGACGAACACGTAATCCTTCATGCCGAGGGATACCTCGTAGTAGAGGATCAGGTAGGGCATGAAGATCTGGATGGAGATATTGAACAGGATGAAGGCGATGAGATAAAGATACAGCGAAGGATTGGTTTTTACCGTGGAGGGGAGAAAACCGTGGATGACGGTTTTGAAGTATCCTTCCTCGGCGGGTTTTAGCGCAGGCTCCTTGATGATAAAGCAGCCCAGAATACCGACAACAATGACGACACCGCCGATGATGGCGAAAATGTAGGTCCAGCTGGATGCCAGATCAAGGTCAAAGAACATGAAGCCGCCAAAGACCGCAAGGATCGCCACGAGCGGCATCATGGCGTTGATACCCTCGGCACCCCCGCGATTCGTAGCGTCTGTGCTGTCGGTCAGCCACGCGTTGAAGGCGGCATCGTTGGCCGTGGAGCCAAAGAAGGTCATGACGCAGTCAAGGACAATGACCAGCGACACGCCCACGGCAGCGGCAGACGTGACCATGGGGAAGGTAGCCTTGATCCAGTCCTCCTTGAGGAAGATGAAGCAGAGGATGGAGATACCCCACAGGATGTAGCCGCCCGAGATGAAGACCTTTCGCTTGCCAAGCTTGTCGGACAGCGCGCCCATGAATACCGTGGTGAGGGTCGCGGCGACGGCGCTAGCGGCGACCATGGCCGAAATATCGGCGGCGGAGGCGTGGAACATCTTGTAGATGAACACGTTGAAATACATATTTTCCACGACCCACGCGATCTGTCCTACCAGACTGAAAATGGTGAGAGCCAACCAGAAGCGGGGAGAGAGCTTGGTTTTCATAGGCAGAATTCCTTTCTTGGGATGAAGGTTACCCCTGACGTCTATGCTGTCATTATAACACAAAAAGCCTGATATGTCAATGCGTATGCGGTATTGGCGGGGGAGGAACAACAAAAAGGCGAGCGCAGAAACGCTCGCCTTTGCTCATATGCGATGGTTCGATCAGACAGGCGGGATCTCGATAGTATTTTTACCAAGCTCGTTGTATTCACCCGTATAGATATACGTTGTTTCGTATTCGCCCAAAAGCTTGACCAGTTCATCGCGGTCAATGGCCGTGCATTCGGTTGCTCCGGGGGTGACGATGTAGTAGGCATCGTCGAACAGCGAGCGGTACGTGTGAGTATCTTTGGCATCGAAAGAAAACGTCACACGAACGATACCGATGACACCGCCGGGGGTCTTGGCATACCACCCGAAAATGCCGTATCCTGTCGATTTTTTGATGGCATTTTCATCAATGTGCGGCGGGGTGATCTCGCCGTTGTGATACGCTGTCACCACAGATGCCATTGCAGAAGAAAGGTCGGGCAGGTTTTTCAGATCTTCTTCGTGAAATTGCGCCTTGGAAAGCGCAAACGTATCCTGCTCGCCTCCTGTCCATTCCTTGCACCACACGCGGACAGATTCGTTGGTGGCAAAGCCGTTGATATATCTTGTGGCGCGGAACTGTACTTCCGGACGGAGAAATAAAATGATGGAACTGAATTTCGGCACGAAAATTCCGTTTTCAAAGGAACGGATGCGGTCTAAAACCTCTGCCGCGTCTCCTGTAATGTCTGTCAGCAAATGCACGTAGAGATCATCCGCCCAGTTACCTTGGGGCTTGGCCTTTTCCTCGGCCTCTGTGAGCGTGACAGGGGGCTGCTTTTGGGCGTATTCCGTCTCCTCGTTCCAATACGCATTGGATGTCCAAAGTCGAAGGTCGAGGTTGCCGTTTGCA
Source organism: Clostridia bacterium (assembly GCA_017621695.1). Lineage (GTDB taxonomy): Bacteria > Bacillota > Clostridia > Oscillospirales > CAG-272 > CAMEON01. Next base: position 6,881 of record JAGASP010000085.1, on the reverse strand, counting down.
TCAAATGCAATGAGGTTATCGCCCATACGATGGGGATTGCGATATCCAAACAAGGGAAGGGTAAAGTTTTCGGCTGTTTGCCGGCTTTGATTATACATGACAAACAGGTCATAGCCGAACTGTGCCATATCAAGGATCACAAATTGGTGATACAGGGAAAAATCTGTCATGTAATTTACGGGAACCAGATAGTAAAATTCCTCGGTCATCTCGACACCCTTCAAGAGCTTGACGGTCTGCATCCGCAAAATACGGTATTCATACTGGCTCCAATCGTCAAAAAAGGTATAGGTGTCGGGAAGGACTTCTATGAATTTGGCGGTGACGGATATGCCGTCGGGACGCATCTCCGCTGCAGCACCGCCCGAAGATGGCTCCGCGTATGGACTTCCGTCATACTGCGGCTCGGGAGAAGGAGTGTGGGAGTTGACAAGAGGGATGTTGGGGCGTGTGGGTTCGGAAGTCGTTTCCTGCGTTGGGGGAGCTACTATACCTTGCCCTGTTTCCTGTGTCGAAGGAAGAGATGTGTCTTGCGCCGTCTCCGCCGATACGTCGGTATTTATATCGGGGGAGGGGGAGACGGAGGGATCGTCTGCGCGAAGCATGGGCAATAGCAGCACCATACCGAGAAGCAGCACGAGCGCTGCCGCGATCATGCCGAAGCGCAAAAACTTTCCGCTGTGTGCTTTGCGGGGGACGAGACGATCCTTTTGTGCGATATAGGCTTCTATCAGGTCAGAGTCAAGGTGGTCAAGGCTCTGATTCCATTCGGTTGTTTTCATAGAATATAACCCTCACTTTCCAAAGTTTCCTTGAGAGCAGAACGAATGGCGGCCAGCTCCTTGTTGACCGTAGAACGGCTGAGATGCATTTCTTTGGCAATTTGATCGATGGGCTCGGCCATATAATATCTGCTCATGAAGATGAAGCGGCGGCGGTCGGAGAGGGTGCGGAGAAAGTCGCTGAGGATATGCCCCAGCCGTGCGGCATCAAAATCCGCGGACGGGTCGCCGTCATCGGAGATGAAATCCTCCAGCTCGCTGAGGGAAACCGTCATTTCAGAGGGAACCGCGCGCTTTTTTCGCTTGCTGTGATAGCGGTTGATGGCAATGCGGCGCATCACTGTGGTCAGAAACGCTTTCAGCGCGTTGGGTCTTTGCGGCGGGATCGCGTTCCATGCGCCGAGATACGTGTCGTTGAGGCTTTCCTCACAGTCCAGTCTGTCGCCAAGGATATGATAAGCGACAGAAAACAAATGCTTTCGGTACTTGAAATCGGTTTCGTCAATGGCCGCCTCATTGCGCGACCAGTAAAGCTCGATGATCTTTGCGTCATCCAACGGATAGCGTGTTTCTTTTCTTTCTTGAAGTTCCATCCTGTCCTCCTTTCCGCGTGTTGCTGTTGAAGGCCCTTCATATACAGTAGTCAGGAAAAATTTGAAAATGTGTAAGGAATCTCTAAAACAAAACTGACACCGCTTGAAAAGTGATGTCAGTTCGTTGTCTGATTGTTTGGGGAGCACACCGCAAGCGGCACATCAGTTCCCGTTAAGAACACGCCCGATCACGTCGCAAAAAGCGTTGCCGCTTTCCTCCAGGGGGAGGACGTTGTCAAAGACGAGGTGGTAGCTGTAGCTTTCCACCATGTCATCGGCCGCGTTGCCGTAGGGGGTGATTCCGTTGGGATCGGGGCGGCGGATGAGCACCGTGATACACTGCGTCGGAATACGGGAGATGAATTTATCGATCTCCGCGCCCTCACGGATGTGCGCGCAGAAAATTTCTGCATCGCTTTCCATGAAAGCCTCGTACTGTTCAACCAGATATGCGGTGGGCAGATCGTTGTATTCCACGAACACCTGCTTGAGATCCGCCAAAAACTTGCGTGCCTTGGGGGTTTTCTCGCCCTGCCAGCCGTAGCGCTTGGCGATCTCCTTGATGGGATCGACGGAGGACTTGTTGATTACCTTAAACTGCTTGGACAGCGCGTCACACAAGGCATCCTTGCCGACGCCGCCGCGTCCGTTGATCACCATGACCAGCTTGTTCATGCCGTATCTCCTTTGGGTGTGAAAATTTCTTGGGCATACGGAGAATAGCCTCCGGCGGCTTAAACCCTTTTTGAAAAAAGGGTTTAAGAATCCCAAAAACTTAAAAAATTCTTATAGGACGTTAGTCAATAATCCTTGTAATCTGCAAACTTAAAAAGAATTTCTTACAGAACCTTGGCTAAAAATCCTTGCAATCTGTCGGATTTGGGGTGGTTGAAGATCTCTTCGGGGGAGCCTTCCTCCACGATCTTGCCGTCTGCCATGAAGATCACGCGGGAGCCGACCTCACGGGCAAAGCCCATTTCGTGGGTGACAACGATCATGGTCATGCCGTCGTGCGCGAGGGACTTCATAACCTCCAGCACTTCGCCGACCATCTCGGGGTCGAGCGCCGAGGTGGGTTCGTCAAAGAGCATGACGTCGGGCTGCATACACAGGGCACGGACGATGGCGACTCTCTGCTTCTGGCCACCCGAAAGCTGGCTGGGATAAGCGTTTGCACGGTCTGCAAGACCGACCTTATCGAGCAGCTCCATGGCAAGCTTCTCGGCATCCTCCTTGGATTTTTTGAGGAGCTTCATGGGCGCGATGGTCATGTTGCGCAGGATGGTCATATGGGGGAAGAGGTTGAAATGTTGGAACACCATGCCCATTTTCTGGCGGTGGAGATTGATGTTGACCTTTTTGTCGGTGATATCGACGCCGTTGACAAGGATCTGACCGTCTGTGGGCTCCTCCAAGAGGTTCAGGGAACGCAGGAATGTAGATTTGCCGCTACCCGAGGGGCCGATGACCACCACGACCTCGCCGTGGTAAATGTCGGTGGAAACACCGTCGAGTGCGTGGACGGTTCCGCTATTGTAGTGCTTTTTCAGGTCGCGGACCTGAATGACGGGGGAGCTTTGATTTGTATGGATATCAGCGCTCACTCTTACGCAACCTCCTCTCCAGAATGCCTACCAGCTTGGTGAGGATCAGCACCAGTACAAGATATACCAGCGCGACAGCCACCAGGGGCATGAAGTTACTGTATGTGATGGAACGGATCTTAATACCCGCACGGGTGAGGTCAGCCACGCCGATGTAGAAAGCCACGGAGGTCTCCTTGAGTAGGGTAATGAATTCGTTACACAATGCGGGAAGGACAGCCTTGAAGGCCTGCGGCATGACGATATGGACCATGGTCGAAGCATAGTTGAAGCCCAAAGAGCGACCCGCTTCGGTTTGTCCTGCATCTACCGACATAATGCCGCCGCGGATGATCTCGGAAACGTAAGCGCCGCTGTTCAGACCAAAGCAGAGGACAGCCGCAGGGAACTTTTCGATACCGATCGGAAGCAGAAGGACGAAGTAGATGATCAGAAGCTGAACCATCAGAGGCGTACCGCGGATCAAAGAGACATACAGTCTGGCGATACGGTCCAGATAGTAGAGCTTGTTGGTCTTTTCAAAGACCACGCGGACAATGGCGGTAAACAGACCGAGCACAATACCCAGAAGCAGGGAAATGCCTGTCAGGGCGAGGGTGTTACCGATACCCTCCAGAAGGTACATCCAGCGGTTGTCCTCAATAAAGTTCTTGTGGAAATCCGCCTTGACCCCGTTCCACTTCTGCTGGAGGGGAGAGGAGGTATCGGGCTGCTGTGCGTCGTAGTTGGTCAGACCGAAGCACTGGTTGATACCGTTGCGGAAGGTGTTATCCGAGGCGATGGAGATGCTTTCTCCGTTTACGGTGATCTCGGTGGTAGCCGAAATGTCATTTTTAACGGTGATATAACCGCCCAAAAGATGATCCAGCGCATCGTCCGACATATACATAACGGGGGTACCCGTATAGGTGTCGTAGAAGTATACGTCTACTTCGCCGCTCGTCTTCCAGTTGCCGCTTTCCATTTGCTCCAGAATGTAGGTTTCTACCTCGATCTGCAACAGGGTGGCATTGACTTTTTTGCCTTCGGCCTTGACACGCTCGGCAAACTCCCAGGCAATGCGGAAAATATCTTCCTTGTGTGCCTCGTACATGGCGGCCACGTCGATGGTGTCATATTTGACCTTGGCGATGAATTCGCGCGCCTTGCCGTCTTCGATGGACAGAACCGAGAACTCGGTCTGCTCCACAACGTATTTGGAGCAATCCGCTGTGGTATTGGGCAGGGTGGCGAGCAATTCTCCAAGCTGTGTCTGCGCGCTTTCGGGTGTCATGACGATGTCCGACTTTCGGTTGGCGATCTGGTCAGCCAGAATCACGCCAATGAGGATCGCAATACACACGGCCACGAGGCACAAATTGATAATGAGCCTTTTTTTCTTCTGTTTCTCAAGCTGGTTCATGCTTGCAGAGTCCTTCCTTTCAACGAAAGAATGGGACGGTTCCCCGTCCCACTCGATCAGTTAGCGATGGGTGATAATTCGGCTGAATTACTTGATGTACTTAGCTACGATGGCAGCGATGGTGCCGTCCTTAGTCAGATCCTTGATGGCAGTGTTGATCTTTGTAAGCAGGTCGGTGTTGCCCTTCTTAACGCAGATGGCGTAGTCCTCGTTGGCGTAAGCAGTGTCCAGGATCTTCAGACCCTCGTTGGCTGCGACCAGAGCCTTAGCGGGCTCGTTGTCGATGATGACGCAGTCCACAGAACCGCCCAGAAGAGCCAGAACAGCCTCGTTACCGTTGCTGTAGGTGGTTACGTTTTCCTTGCCGAAATCGTCGGTAGCGTAGATGTCACCGGTGGTACCCAGCTGAACGCCTACCTTGTAGGAAGCACCCTCAGCGTAGAGGTCATCAGCGCAGGTGATGGGGGAGTCGTTCTTGACGATGATGGACTGGACACCGTTGGCATAGCTGATGGAGAAATCCACCTCCAGGAGGCGCTCATCGGTGATGGTCATGCCGGCCATACCGAAGTCTACGGAGCCTTCGTTGACAGCGGTCAGGATGGAGTCAAACTCCATGTCCACGATCTCGAGGGTCATGCCCAGCTCTTCAGCGATGGCGGCAGCGATCTCAGCGTCGATACCCACGATCTTCTCACCCTCGTAGAACTCGTAGGGCTGGAAGTAAGCGTTGGTACCCATCTTCAGAACGGGCTTGTTGGCCTCATCGGGAGCGGTGGTGCCGGCATCGGTTGCGGCATCGGTTGCGGCATCGGTGGCCTTCTCGTCAGTCGTGTCGCCGCAAGCGGTGAAGATCACCATGCAAGACAGAGCCAGCACGAGAGCCATAAAAACAGCAAAAAACTTTTTCATTTTCTTTCTCCTTTAGTCGTATAAGGTTTGCATGATTATGCACGGTAACATTATAGCACAAGAAACACGCTTTTGCAAGAGTTAATATGACCAAAAACCACCATATTTATATAGCGCTTTTGTATACTACATAAACGGATTCCCGAAAAAGCAAGAATATATTGACAAAACAACGTTTTTGTGGTATGCTATCTTATACGGAAACCATACAAAAAACAGATAAGAACGGAGGATCACTGCATGAAAATCCTGAGAAAAATCCTGTTGATTCTGGCGATCATCGTAGGCGCGTTGCTCCTTTTGATTTTGGCGATCAAGGCAGGCGAGCGTATCATTTACAGCGATTTCTACGGCAAAGCCGACCGCGAGTTTACCATCCCCGGCCTCAACGACAACTGCGTTCCCCAAGGCTTCGACTATATCGCAGAAAAGGAATCCTTCCTCATGTGTGGGTATATGTCCGACGATACAGCGTCCCGCGTCTATCTCATCGACAAGGACGGCAAGGCCACCTACGCCGAGATGAAGGAGGAGGACGGCTCCGACCATACGGGGCATACGGGCGGTGTCTCCCACTTTGACAAATTCCTGTACGTTACGGATAGTGATGGACTGAACGTGTATCATCTGGACGATCTTCTCTCGGGCAAGGACGAGCTTGTTGAGATCGGCACGGTTCCTACCTTCCTGGATCCTGCATGGTGCTATATCCACGGCGACTACATATTGGCGGGCACGTTCTACGAGCCCGTCAGCTACGAGACCCCCGAGGAGCAGCGGCTCACCACCCCCGCAGGTGATCAGAACACGTCCCTCATTACGGTCTTCCGTCTGGATGCCACCCAGCCACTCGGGGTCGATCCCACCCCCGTGGCGGCGATCTCCACACCCGACCGTGTCCAGGGCTTCTGCGTGACCGACACGGGTGAGGTTGCTCTGTCTACCTCCTGGAGCATCAATTCTTCTATGCTCTATCTGTATGACGCCGAAAAGCTGACCGCTCAGGGTACCTTTACCGTCAACGGCGTGGAAGTACCTTTGATTTACATGGACAGCGCGTCTCTGACCCGTACCGTCAAGGCTCCTCCCATGGCCGAGGGGATCCTTTGCATCGACGGCCGTCTGTACGTGCTGAACGAGTCTGCTTGCAACAAGTACTTTTTTGGTAAGCTGCTCAGCGGGTATGGGCTGTATAGCTATGATCTGAAGGAAGATTAAGAATAAAAAAGAAAAATGCCTTTCCGCGAGGGGAGGCATTTTTTATCTTTATGGGGCGGTAAATTGTTGGTCACCTCTAAAAACTCTCTTGACAGAGAATCCGTGGTAACTTTTCCGTCATATTTCACATATTTTTCTTCGCGTAGCTCCACTACGCGCGCGAAAAATTGTTTCATCTGACGAAAAACTTCCTCACGGCTCTCTCGCCAATAGAGTTTTTAGAGGTTCCCTGTTGTTTATGGGCTTTTAACCAACGTGGCCGTAGGGGAGGCCCTGTGTGGCCTCCCGCCAAAAAGATTGTTGACCCACAAGGGTTTTGTCGATGTCGGGACGACGGGCGACCACATAGGGTCGCCCCTACGGGTTTTCG
>JAGASP010000084.1 GCA_017621695.1 Clostridia bacterium | reverse complement strand
GCCGTAGGGGAGGCCCTGTGTGGCCTCCCGCCAAAAAGATTGTTGACCCACAAGGGTTTTGTCGATGTCGGGACGACGGGCGACCACATAGGGTCGCCCCTACGGGTTTTCGTTAATTCTCCGCTAAACAACAATTTACATTTCTTATACCTATACCAAACCCCCACCTCGGCGAGGTGGGGTTTTGCAATGATATCAATAACCGAAGCTGAAATTCAAAGAACCGATAGGAGCAGCATCGCCCGTGGTGTAGAGATTCAGGGAATCACCGATCATATTCTGTACGTTGTCGGTCACCTTGAATTCCACATGATAGTTGCTCGCAGTCAGCCCCAACGCGGACAGGGGAATACGCAGGATCATAGCATTGCCATAGACGTTCACGTCAGCCTCTCCCACACTCTGCATATCCTCGGCGGACTTGCAACGCAGGATCTGACTCTTGTTTCCGCTGACCTCGTAGTTGACCACGTACTCATAGCCACCCATAAGATCACCCTCGGCGCTCGCGGTCTTGAGCCAAAGATTCATCCAACCGCGGTCGCCCTCTTGATGCTCGGTGATAGCATCCACGCAAGTGATGCGGAAGTAGAGATACTCACTGTCCCGCAGGACGGTAACGGTATCGATGTCGTTGCGGCCCGTGGTGTCGGTATAGATCGTGTCGCCACCCATAGCCTTGAAATTACGGTCGCCGCACTCTCCCGTAAAGTCGCGGTAAACCGCCTTTGAGGTCTCCCACACATCGGTATCGTCCTTGGTGATATCGGGGGTGGCAACAGGGTACTCGTAGTGAACGGCGGGAGCGAAGTTATCGTTATGGATATTCATGATGGTCATGAAGTAGGTGTAGTCCTTCATGCCGTTGGATCGGGAGGGCTCGATGTCACGGGAATATTCGGGGCAGTAGGTGTCACAAGTGAAGTAGTTCTTGTCTCCTGCACGGAGCTTCTCAGCTACCCACTCATTCCAGCCCGTGAGGAACACGAAACGGGCATCCTCAGCACGCTGCTCGGGTGTCATTTTCAGAACGGTATCCCACTGTGCCTGGAAATTGAGATCCATGCGCCAGTTATCGTGGTCGTTCTTACCCGTCCATTGGCCGTCGAGGCGTTGCTTGACAGGATACCAGCCGCGGCCGCGGGAGCCCTTGATGTCGGTCATGTTGACCGTCACGTGCTGGGAGGTGGACAGATTGATCCAGCCGTCCTGCGAGCGTTGGGGGTACACGAAATCGATCCAAGGCGCGCCGTTCTCATGAAGGATCTCTTCGGTGGGCCATTGGGTCACGCGGAAGTCGTAGAAGCCAAAAAGCTCCTGCTCCAGCTTATTTCGGGACTTTTCAAACGCGGCGATGACGTTATCGGGAGCGACGATCATGGGCTTTTCGGAGTCATTGGGGGTGAACCACAGGCTCTTGTAGGCCTCCCTCGAGTAGAAGATCTCGTGGACACGCTTGATGACACTGACGTCGGCGTTCAGATCGTGCTTGCCCAGATAGTAGACAACCTTGGGCACGTCCCAACCCTGATTTTGATACTCCAAAAGAAGGTCAAAGAGATTCTTGGTGACGCTCTCGTAGAGGACGTTGTTGGAGGTATCCAACACCAGGAAATCCACCCCCGCCATGGTCAGCATTTCGATCTGCTTGCGCATGACCCAGGTATCAAGGCTGTTGTAATAGCCCCAGACAGGCTCGCCCCAGAAGTGCGCAGAGCCCACGGGGGTGATAAAGGTGTCGAACGCAGTGAAGGCCTTGTGGTAGGTGCTGTCAAAGGTAATTTTGTTGATATCGTAGATGCCTGTGTGGTTGGCGTGCTGACCCAAGGTCAAAAAGTAGAACATACCCACGTAGCGGTCGGTATTGACCTTGCCATCCACGGGATGGATCACGCGGCCAAAGTCGTCGGTGCCCGTGATGTTGAGCACGGAATACTGCGCAGCGGTCAGGTTACGGTCGTCGGGAACACGGTCAACGGTGGATTCGGGCTCTGTTGCCGCTTCGGTAGGGGCTTCGGTCACAGGCTCGGTTGCGCCATCGGTGCGCTCTTCGGATACAGCCTCACTGACAGGCGTTTCTACCGTAGCCTGCTCGGTAACGGCGGTTGTATCGGCAGACGTACCCACAGGTGTTGTTTCGGTCGTGGCAGATTCCCCTGCGCACGCCGCAAGGAGGGTCGCCGCCATCAGAAGTACCAAAAGCAGAACCAGATATTTCATGTGCTGATGCATATTAGTCCTCCTCCTTTTTGGCTTTTTTCGCCATTGTGGCAGCCATGAGAATAGCGGCAGCAGCCGTCATAGCAGATACGCTCATAACGGTCGCGCCGCAACCGTTCGCGTCGGTGGGAGCCGTCTCTGCTTCACCGGAGGTTACGGAATCGGCAATCGTATCCGTAGGCGCCTCCACAGTGTCAGCGGCGGCGGGCTCGGATACAGGATCCGTCACAGGCTCGGTGACAGCGTCGGTTTCGGGCTCAGTCCCGGGCTCCGTGACAGGGTCTGTTTCGGGTTCGGTAACCTCTTCCGTGGGGGCTTCGGTATGGGGATTCTCCACCACGGTGACGGTATAAGTAGCCGTCATGCCCCTGACCTCTACGGTGACGGTGGCCTTGCCTGGCGCAGAGAAATCATAGCTGACCATTTCCTCCAGGATATGCATGGGCTCTCCCGGCTTGCCGCCCTGATCCATACGGATGAGAAGGGTGGTCATATCAATGCGCTCTCCGACAAAGTAGGTATCCTTATAGCCGGGCTCGATGAGAATGCCGTCGGTGCGGACACAGACCTCGGCGTTTTCGTTGAGATAGAAGGCAATGGGTTGGGTCACAAGCGACCCCTCCACGGGAGTATATTTATCCTTGTTGGTACCTGCCCAGTTGCCCCAGTCATCGCGATCCCAGTTCATCCAACGGAAGCCGGGGAGGATGACGAATTCCAGATGCTCGTTTTTGATCTTGGCCAGGTAATCGGGATCATCCACGTGGAAAACGAGGGTATTTCCATAGAAGTTGAAGCGGGCGACGTTGCCCTTCTTTACAAGCTCGGTCACAGTCTCACCGCCGATGGTGACGAGATCACCGAGGGTTTTCCCAGGGATCGCCGAGGGGCAAAGATCCACGGCAGAGATGGCTTTCAGGGACTCGGAGTCCTTGCGGTCAAAACGGATATGGAGGGAGGTACCCTCGCTACCCATATTGCCGGTCTGCACGCCCGTAATGCCCGCCTCTCCCTTGGTAAGGAAGGAAACCTCGCGGTCAAGCGTCAGCCCCGACAGCTCTCCGCTGATGCCCGAGGGAGAACCGGCACACCAGACAAAGCCTGCCTTGACGGTGACCGCCACGATATCCGAGGGCTTGAGCTTACTGTGATCGTCCATGTGGAAGACCAGATTCAGCCGCAGCGTGCCGTCCGGAAGATTATCGTAGGTGTAGCAGGTACGCACCAATGCCAGATTGCCAAGGTGCTCCTTGATCTCTCGGATGGTCTTATTTGCATACAGCTCTCCATCCTTGATATAGGAGAGGAGAATCAGGTTGGTGTTGTGGTCGATGTTCCCATCCCACGCGTCCTTGGTCAGACCCTTGGTGTCTCCGGGGACGATGAAGCTGACCTGTCCGAAGGTCACGCCGTCGGGCTGAAACTTTTCGCCGTACATAGGGATCATATCTGTGGTATCATCCGCCGACACGGGAAGCATCACCGCGGCAAACAGCATCGCAAGAAGGCTCAGAAGCAAAATAAGCGTACAACGCAGGTGTTTCATGAAAAAGCTCCTTTCAAATCAGTCATCACGCAGGTATTCGCTGATGATATACTTGGGTCTGTGCTTGGTCTCAAGATAGATCTTGCCGATATACTCGCCGATGACCCCAATAGCCAACAGCTGAACGCCGCCGAGCGCCCAGATGGACACGGCCAAAAACGCCCAGCCTTCCACCGTATATCCCGTAAACTTACGGATAACGGAGTAGATCAGGACACCGATGCTGACCAGGAACACGAGAAGGCCAAGTGCGGCGATCATACGGATGGGCTTCACGGACATGGAAGTAATGCCTTCGGTGGCAAAGGAGATCATCTTTTTGAGGGGGTATTTGGATTCTCCCGCGAATCTTTCACCGCGCTCGTAGGTGACCTCGGCAGACTTGAAGCCCACAAGGGGTACGATGCCGCGCAAAAACAGATTGACTTCATCAAATTCCGACAAGGCGTGCAGCGCGCGTGCCGACATCAAGCGGTAATCCGCATGGTTGTAGACGGTCTCCACGCCCATGGATTTCATCACCTTATAGAAGCCCTGCGCGGTGGTGCGCTTGAAAAAGGTGTCCTTTTTTCGGGAGGAACGAACCCCGTAGACCACCTCATATCCCTCGGCATACTTGTCCACCATGGCATCAATGGCATTGATGTCATCCTGCAGATCGGCATCCATGGAAATGGCCGCGTCGCACTCGTCCTTGACGGTCATAAGTCCCGCCATGAGGGCATTCTGATGTCCCTTGTTACGAGACAGGCAAATGCCGCGGAAGACAGGGTCGGCTCTGTGCAGGTCTTCAATCATCTCCCAGGTTTTGTCCTTGGAGCCGTCGTTGACGAACACGATGCGGCTGTCGGCAGAGATCTTCCCCTCAGACATCAAAGCGTCGTATTTTTCCCGCAAACGCTTGGCCGTCTCGGGAAGCACGGCCTCTTCGTTGTAGCACGGGATCACAAGATATAATTTCATGCAAGCATCCTCTTGTCATTCTTAATATTTTATATTATAATTATTATAGACGATTTTCAGCCGATTGTCAAGGTGTATGCCGATAAAGTCGCAAAAATCACCCCTGCGCATGCGCACAAGGGTGATTGTTCGGCATATTTACATCCAGAAATCAAAGATGCGTGAAAATCTCAGATAATCGCCCGCAAGATATCCGATCTTTTCGAGATAATCGTAGATCATAGCGCCGTTGACAATGACCGCCAGCACCATAGCCACCGTAAAGGCATGGCGCAGGATGGTCTTTCCCTGCCCCTCGGCCACACGGACATAGAGGAGGTAGAGGACAGCCGCGCCGCCCAGAATGATCTGCCATGCAAAGTCACAGCAGTAGCGCACGCCGTAGCCGCTCTCCCAGATAGAGAAAATGATGATGAGCGGTGCGATGACACAGGTGGGGATCAGGAGGCAGAGCGCTTGGATTTTTTCCTTCTTGGAGAGACTGCGCCATGCGGGAACCGCACCCAAGTATCCCAGCGAAGGGAGCGCCCGCCACAGGATACCGATGGCGTTTCTGTTGGCCACGAAGTAATAGCCATTGGTGGAGAGAGTGGAGAAATTCGACATGACGTAGGGGAATTCGGGTTGGATGTTCGGGAATGCGAACAGGAAATTATAAAGGCCGATCATAACGAAATCGGTGTGATACTGCGACCTTGTAAAATCGTTGATGGTCAGGGAGTACTGAATACCGAAATCCAAGGGGTTTCCGAAGCGGGCATAGTTATACACCACCTGGATACCGCCAATGACCACAAAGCAGGTCAGCGAAGCAAACAGATATTTGACCGTCGCGCGCTTCAGCGCCGACTTCTGTTGGCTTGGCACGGAAGTTGCGGCCTTGATCTCCTCGCGGTGCTTGAGATAGCCGAACACAATGAAGATGCAGGCGACTACGCAATACAGCGCCAGCGTGGGGCGACAAAGCACCGCCCAGGAGAGGCACATGGTGGAGAGCACCAGATGACGGTAGAGGATCTTCCCTTCCCCAATCACACGGGATCTGAGGAGGAAGAAAAAGCCCATGCAGGTGAACATGAAGCCCGAGGCCTGTGCGATCTCATAGAAGTTGTCGTAAACGAAGTTATACCAGACACCGCTGGAGAACTGCAGAATGACCAGCGTGGAAACAAGGATGCTGTTGGGGATCTTTTTGCAAAAGATCTTGGCAAACTCCAAAAACAGGAGGGACAGGAAGAGGATTCCCACGGCGCCAAACAGGAAGACCGCCTCGGCCGTCGGGAAATAATAGCCTGTCAACAGGTTATAGGGGAGGAAGAGCAGGAGCACGGGAGCGATGCCGTAGTAGGAATAATACTTGCCGTCAAAGAGCAAATGATCCCATTTGGCAGAAACACCGAGCGCCGAGCGGGCACTCCAATCATAGGGATTCTCCATAGCCAGAAGCTCCTCGGAGGGTTCTGCCAGAAGGTGCACCTGTCCTGCGCGGAAGGCATCCACGATTTCTTGTGTGATCTGGTTACCCGTGAGGTTGTGGAAGCCCGTAGAAATACCGCCTGTCTGGTCATACATACTGACCCACGTCACGATCAGTGCACCGATCAGCATCACCGCCGTCACGGCGGCCGTGGTACGGTACAGGGTCATGGGACTCTCTCCAAAGGTCTTTTTCATGCAAGCGGCGGTGACAAGGGCATACACCGCCATACATTCCAAAACAAAGAGAATCAATCTGACGGCCGAAAACTGCATGGGGATCCGCTCATTGAGGGTCATGGATTGCAGCGTAACCGTCGCATTGGCAGGGGCTGTAACGACAACCTTCATATCGCTGACGTCTCCCGTCAGATCCAACACGGTGTAAGCAGATCTTTCATCGTCGCGAATGACCTTGGCATCTGCCACACCCGAACGGTAATTGGCCGATTGGGTCACGTCCTTGATAGAGATCTTTACGTCGGCGTAGTTGGCGGTTTTCACGGTCACCTTGCCCTTTTCATCCTTTTGCTCGTCCGAGAAGGCAAGATCAAGGCGAAGTGTTCCGACAGGGCGCTTAAGATCCTTGAGAACGATCTCCAGCTTACCGCCCTTTTTGGTTGTCAGAGGCGTTTTTTCCTCTCCGCCCGCCACAGTCACCGTTTCGGACTGCAACGGCACCGCATAGGGCTCATAGTCACCGCCGAGGAGGTGGAAGGAATGGAAATTGCAGACCAGCACCTCGCAGGCAAGCGAGATGAGCAACAGCGCGACGGCAAAATTTTTGGTTTTTTGCTTGAGCGGCAACAAAAGGCACGCGGCGCTCAACACAAAAAAGCATATCGCGTAAGGGATAAAACCGATCATGACAGCAAAGGGTCTCCTTTCGTTAAAACGGGGTGTTCATTTCTTAATGGTTTCTTGGTGGCAGTGCCTTCGGCCAATATCGCGCGGTGCTCTCCGTGTCTGTGTTCATCACCCGATAGGCAGTATAACGGTAAATTGTTGTTTGCCGCAGTGCGGCGGCCATTGCTCGCGTGACACGCTCCGTGTCTGTGTTTATCACCCGATAGGCAGTATAACGGTAAATTGTTGTTTGCCGCAGTGCGGCGGCCATTGCTCGCGTGACACACTCCGTGTCTGTGTTCATCACCCGATAGGCAGTATAACGGTAAATTGTTGTTTGCCGCAGTGCGGCGGCCATTGCTCGCGTGACACACTCCGTGTCTGTGTTCATCACCCGATAGGCAGTATAACGGTAAATTGT
>JAGASP010000083.1 GCA_017621695.1 Clostridia bacterium | reverse complement strand
GTAGTTGGCCTCATAGTAAGCATCGGCCTTGACCACCGTCAGGAGCTCGGTCTTCCAACCGTCAAAGGTATAGCTGTGGGATGCCGTCTTGAAATCTACAGGCGTGGGAATGAGGTCAACAGGGATCTCGTCGCCGTACTCAAAGGTATATTCTACCTTCGTCCAGTTGCCGTTCTCGTCGTAGTACTCAAAGATGACCGTGAAGGATCGGATTTCCTGGTCGTAGACAGCTTCCACCGTCATATCCGAGAAAACACCGTCCAATTCGGCATAATCCATACCGTCACCGCAATCCCAATATGCAAAGGTAAAGGAATGACTCTCGTTCATCCAAGCGGGGGCTACGGGAGGTGTGGCCAGCAAACCGTGCGTTACCGTCAAGGTTACGGAAACTGCTTCGCCGTTTTCGTTGTAGTAGTTGAACACAACGTCGTATTCAGCGACCTTGAAAATGACTTCCACCGTAGAACCGCCGGAGGGCTGCTCGTAGGTAAAGATATTTTCATTGTCGGGATCGCGGGTTGCTTCAAAGGTATTGCCATCCTTATCGGTGATGATGACCTTATCGACCTCATATCCCTCCGCAGGAGTTACGGTCACGGTCACGGTCTCACCGGCAGCGGCATTTTCGGGAGAGATCTCCACTTCGCCGTGTTCGGGCGTAGAGGTGCCTCCGGTAACGGGATATTCCTTGGTCTCTTCGACCACGTAAATTTCGCCAAATCCGGGAATATCAAACTCGATGATGAGCTTGCCGTTCTCATCGGTACCGACAACCTCGCTATCCAGCTCGATCATTTCACCGGTTGCGGGATCCTTATAATAAACAACGATTTCCTTTTCGGGATCTGCGGGATCGTCTGCGTTGACTCTGACAGTGATGCCGTCTTCAACGCGGATATCCACAGGCTCGCCTTCAACCTCGATGAGGATCTCGTACTTAACGGCAGGATCACCGTTTTCGGTCGTCGTTTCTTCGCGGGAGGTGTGAATGGTTACGTCATCCAGGGTCGCGCCCTTCTCTTCGAGAATCTCCTCCAGCTGTCGGATGATCTCCTGCATAGCCTCGGGAGAAATATCCAGCTCCAGGTCGTAGCCATCGCCAAAGTTGTGGTCATAATCAAGACCCTGCGTGGGATCCTCCTTCAGATCCTCAATGATGGGGCCCAGAGGAATGGTGATCTCGGGAGTACCTTCACCGTCAACACCACCAACATCTACGGTAATATTGTTGTTATCCTCATCCTTGCCAATGGTAGCGTTATCATTGACGGTATCGTCGTAACGGGAAGAGGGTGTAAAGACTGCCTCGTAGGTTGCGTCGGCATAAATGGGAACCAGGACAAGCCCCCAGTCCTTGAAGGTATAATGGAAATTGATGTCGGATGCCTTTTCGGGAGCATCGATCACAGGGATCTCGCCCCAAGCGACCAGCGTTTCGGCATACAGCACACCGTCAACCATCCAGGTTACCGTGAAGTAAATACGCTCACCGACCACGGTCAGGGTCAAAGTAGAGTCGGGCATTACGGTTGCATCGGGGAAGATCACGTTGTAACCGTCGAAGGCAATGCCTGCATCGGCAAGAGCAGCCTGCAGGAAGGCCTCGTCAATGACCGTACCGTATGCGACCGAAAGATCCACGGACTGCGTCATTTCCTGTCCGGTCACGGAATCGGTAAACAGAACGTCCAGTGTCAAAGAATGCTCTCTTACGCGGTAATCATATGTAATGGGATTGGTATCGTCCATCACGTCTGCATCGGGGGCTACGGAGATCTCCTCACCGTTGAAGAAATAGACAATGTCATATCCTTCCCTGGGAGGTACGGCATCAAAAATAGCCGAAAGCTCTGTGCCGGGTCTTGCAAACACACCTTCTACGGCATCACCGTTCTGCACGTAGTAGAGGCGGTAATCGCCGATGTAGACATCCAGTGTAATGTAAATCTTTTCAAAGACCATCTGATCGAAGATGTGGTTCACCACGTCTTCCATCACCAGCTCGTGGCCGCCGACCCAGAAGGAATAGTCACCGACCACACGGTGCATCAAAGCTCTGAAATATTCTTTGTCAAGAGTGGCATCGAAAGCGAACCAATGGTCACGCTCATACAGAGAGCCGATCGAATCGTCATCCCAATATGCAGGGATCTGATCCAAAATCAGTCCCATCAGCTTCTTGAATTGAACGCTGTCTTCGAATCCGTGCGGTTTACCCGTAATCAAGCTGAGGAGATCAGCAAAATCACATTCAAGGATCAAAGACTTCAACTGTCCCACGGTTGCATCGGCGTCAATCACGAAGAAATATCCGTGCTCCAAATCACCGTGGCGGGTAATCAACTGATCGAAGGAGGCGTTGGAGGACATCGCCTTGTACGCCTGCTCCAGAATGAATTGCATCTTATCGTTGGTCAGATCCAAGCGGAAGTTCTTGCCATTCTCGATGTCCGTGACGGTAACGGCATCCTCCAACCATTTGGCGATCTGAACAATCTCCGAGGTATCGCCGTCAAACGCGAGAGAAACTGTCCATTCGGCAGACTCCAAGCCGTCGGTAGCGAGGTTTACACGGTAGTCGCCAAAGGACTGATACGTCACGCCATCCACGGTAACGGGTGTCATGTGGGTGAAGCGATACATGGTATAGTTTTCATTCTTAATGAATGCCTCTATACCCTGTACAGATACCAAGCCGTCCACATCGCCCTCGGCAACACGATCCAGCACATCCACAAGATCCGTGATGGCATAGCTGTCTACCGTCAGGATGTCATGGCCGTTCACGCTCAGACGGTTTACGCCTGCGTTGATACCGGCAGCGGCAATATCGTACATCATCGCCTTGATTTCGGCCTTCAGCGCGCTATTGCTCGAAAAATCCATCAAGGAGGACAGAACCTCCATATAGTTGGAAGCGTGAACATCCAACGCCAACACCACTCTGCGGTTCTCTTCATCAATCTCGGCGTGGAACACCTGATTGACGTCGGTAATACCGTCAGAAATTTCGGTCAGCTCGCTTGCCAGATTGGAGACCGTACCCGTAATGATCACGGGCTCGTCTTTGCTTGCGGGAGCCTCAAAGAAAGCACCCGTATTCCAACGAACGAATTCGCCGGAAACCAGACCGAGCTCCGCTTTGGAAGGATAGGAATAAACGTCCATATGACGGTAGCTGTCTTCCACGGATACACCGTTCACCTGCCAAATGACAGGGTAAGTGTCAGCCTCTACACCCATGCCATATGCCGTCTGTGCCTTGACAAAAGCAATCAACTGCTGAGCAGACGCAACCTTTTCCAGTGCATCCAGCGCAGCATTGACATCGGGTGTTTCACCGTTCCCCAACAGCATTCCCGTGAGGATCATGTAGTCCGCCTCGCCGTCTTTGGTCAAAAGAACTTCCAGCTCGGCCATATCTTCGTCAGAAAAATGCTCCGGGTCATCTGCATTTTTTTCATACAAATAATCTTTGACAAATGCTGCCAGCGCATCACTGTTCAGTTCAAGATCTTCATGAGTTTCAAAGAAACCCTGCAAATCTCTGAGCATTTCAGATGTCATTTCGTATGCGCCGGTCGGCAAAACGGCACATATCATGACGAGTGTCAACAAAATTGTCGCCAGCAATGCAGGCCAAAGCTTCTTCATGCCGCGTTTGTTTTTGTTCATATTACACCTCCTGTGATCCATATTTTCCATTGTTATACGCTTGAGCGGTAAACAAGGGATAATCATACATTTAATATCATACCACGAAATTATGTAAATGTCAAGATGTTTTATGATTTATTATATTATATATGTAACATCGCATTCACTCGGGCTTTCATTGTCTTGCAATCGGGTTTAATTTCCTTCGCGATTGCTATCATAGGAATACGGATTTTTTATATCCATTTTCGGGGTATCTTCTGTATTTTACCGCTTTTTTGCAAAAAATTTTCGGCTGCCCTTCACAGAAGTCCCACATATAATAAATGTAGTCTCCCCGAATTTCAGAACTCGGATTTGATCTTGTTGACGCAAGCGCGGCAAATGCGCTTGTCATGATAATACAATACGTCCTCTGCCTCTCCGCAGAAAATGCAGGAAGACTGGAACTTTTGAAGAATGATGCGCTCTCCGTCGGTGAAAATCTCCAACGCATCTCCCGATTCAATGCCCATCGGTGTTCGAATATCCTTTGGAAGAACGATACGACCGAGGTCATCAATTTTCTTTACAATACCTGTACTTTTCATTTTATGTACTCCTTTCCGAAGCAGGAAAGCCCCACGTCTCCGTCGCATGAGAAGGGACAGGATGCTTGTCGCTCACTCATTTTGCGGCGTCGATTTTGGCACTTCCCTACAATTTTATATAGTTCCCTATATTATGACCATATTATACATAATTTACCATGTTTTGTCAATATTTTTTTGTCAAATACTGGATTTTTTTGTATAAATTCTTTTTTCTTCCTTTTTGCCATTTTCTTCCTATATCGAATAAAGCCCCGGATCCGAGGCAAAACTTTGTATGAATCGACGCTGTACGAACAGAAAGGAGAGGTATTTCATGATCCGAGGGGCACAAAAGAAAATGATCGTTGTCCGTACCCATGACAGCCGTGTATTTGAGGAGGCATACTTTGTCGTACGTCCCGACAGAGATCCGCCCCCGGAAGAAAATGATATGCTGAGCGAAGCAACTCGTATCATTCACCGAAACACAGCCGGAGTATCCCTTCCCCCGCGGTATCCCCGTCCTTCGCGGATCAAGGCAAGGATTCTTGGTTTGATCTGGTTTCTTTGCGGTATGCTTTTTGGAGGCGGAGGCGTGATCCTCTGGTACTGGTTGGGATAGAGGGTTCTTTTGTTCAAAATCACGGTTTTCAACGGTTCAGACCCATGCGGATTGTTTTTTCATGAGAATCTTCTCGCCGCCGCAAATTGAGCGGTTGACAGAATCGGGCATTTGGTGTATAATAGAGTAAATGTTTGTGTTCGGATCGGTACCGTAGCGGAAGGCTTCCCTTTTCGGTATCCACACAGGGCATACGGCACTCGGGCGGAACGGTTGCACCCGAGCTTGCGCTATACAAGAATTCCACACCTTGTCTCGCTACGCCGCCCTGTGAAACTTAACATAGCATATGATCCATCTCCGACAGATTTTCGGGGTTGGGTCTTGTTTGCCGTGCGCTCTGATCGACGCACGGCGGTTTGTCATACTGTCACAGCGCATACGCGCAGAAAGGAATGATCACATTACGAATGAACCATACTGAAAACAACAAGAAAAAGAATCTCCCCAAGGGGCAAGCCTCCAGGGATCGCAAAAGCTCTTCCCGCCCCCGCAAGGCAGGCGGAGACGCGCGCCCCGCTGATTTTATGATCGGCTCGAGAGACATCCTTGCGGGTCCGGAGATCGCATCTCCCTTCGACACATCGAAAGAACCCGCGAACAGCAAAAAGAAATCGCCCTCCCGTCGGAAATCCACAGACACCAAGCGCACAGAGGACAGCGGGAAAGCCATCGCACAGGCGGACGGCTCCCGCAAGAACCGTAAATCCCCTAAGGAAGCCCCCAAGGCTGTCAAGGAAACCGTCAGGGGAGCCAAGAACACAGGAAAAGCCGCGCAAGAGGTGCGGGAAACCCCTGTTGTGCCGAGCAAGGCCCCCTCTAAAAACAGTAACGTCTCCAAGAAAAAGCGCGCTTCCACTCCCGGCAACGTCATCAAAGCTGAGGATTCCTCGGTCCGTCCCGTTGCAGCCGAGCAAACAGTATCGGCCGCCGCGAAAAACAAATCCGCAAATTATGCTGCCCTGAAAGCCATTCCCGACGCCAAGCTGCGTGTGATTCCTTTGGGCGGTCTTAACGAAATCGGCAAGAACATGACCGTCGTGGAATACGGCGACGATATCATCATCATCGACTGTGGCATCGGCTTTCCCGACGAGGACGAAATGCCGGGTATCGACCTTGTCATTCCCGACGTCACCTACTTGGAAAACAACCGCGAGCGCATCCGCGGCATGGTGCTGACCCACGGACACGAGGACCACATCGGTGCCATTCCCTATATCCTGCAAAAGCTGGACGTGCCCATCTACGGTACACGCCTGACGCTCGGAATTCTGGAAAACAAGCTCCGTGAGCATACGCTTCCTTGGAAAACCGATCTCCGCTGTGTCAAGGCGGGAGACACCATCCGTCTGGGCGCATCCTTCTCGGTGGAATTCGTACACGTCAACCACTCCATTGCCGATGCTTGCGCACTGGCCATCCGCACCCCGCTCGGACTCATCGTCCATACGGGCGACTTCAAGCTGGATCTCACCCCCATCGAAGGCGAGATGATGGACATCACGCGGCTGGGTGAATTGGGACGCGAGGGCGTTTTGCTCATGATGTGCGAATCCACCAATGCCGAGCGTCCCGGGCACACCCCCTCCGAAAAGGTCGTGGGCAAATCGCTGGAGCTGATCTTTACCATGAATCCCGAAAAGCGTATCGTCATCTCCACCTTCTCCTCCAACGTACACCGCGTGCAGCAGATCATCGACGTCAGTGCGCGTCACGGAAGAAAGGTGGCTGTCACGGGACGCAGCATGATCAACATCGTCTCCGCCGCTGTGGAGCTGGGCTACATGAACGTCCCCGCAGGTGTGCTCATCGACATCAACGATATCAAGCGCTACCGTCCCGAGGAACTGACCCTCATCACAACGGGCTCGCAAGGAGAGCCCATGTCTGCGCTCTACCGCATGGCCTTCGGCGAGCATTCTCAGGTGTCTTTGGGCCTCGGAGACCTTGTGGTATTGTCTGCCTCCGCCATCCCCGGCAACGAAAAGCTGGTCGGCCGCATTGTCAACGAGCTGTCCAAAATGGGCGTGCAGGTCATCAACGACGCCGCCGCAGACGTACACGTTTCGGGTCATGCCTGCCAGGAAGAAATCAAGCTGGTACAAGGACTTTTGAAGCCTCGCTACTTCATGCCCGTGCACGGCGAATATAAGCACATGACCGCCAACAAGGCGCTGGCGGAAAGTATGGGTATTCCCTCCGGCAACGTCTTTATTTCGGACATCGGAAAAATTCTCGAGATCGACAAAAAGGGCGCCCGATTTGTGGGTGTCGTTCCCGCAGGCGTTGTCCTCATTGACGGATACGGTGTAGGCGATGTGGGCAACATTGTGCTCCGCGACAGAAAGCATCTGTCCCAGGACGGCCTCATTGTGGTGGTCGCTACCGTAGACGAGCATTCCGGACTGCTTTTGTCGGGTCCCGACATCGTGTCCCGCGGTTTTGTGTACGTCAGAGAATCCGAGGCCCTGATGGAAGACGTGCGCCGCATTGCCGCCGAGACTCTGCAAAAGCAGCTTCAGAACAGCCGCCGTTCCGGATCCGAAAGCTGTGATTGGCACGAGCTCAAGAACCACGTCAAGGACGACGTCGCGCGCTTCATCTACAGCCGTACCAAGCGCAAACCCATGATTTTGCCCATTATTATGGACGTTTAAGAAAATTTTCGCAAAAATCTTTTGAAATTGTCAAAAAGTTTCACGAGGATTCACGATAAATTCATAATTTTATCACGAAATAAGTTTATAATAGATGCATTGTCTGTAGCTATGTCCTCACGTACACCGTGGGGACATACGCACGCATAATAATAACTGTGTGTGAGTTGTCCAAAACTTCCCGCCCGCAGAAAAAGAAAGGATATTTTGACTCATGAATCAGAATGCAAAAACCAAGCGCCCCTTCCCGTACGTTGCGGTGTGCTTGATCGTCATCGCCGTTTTGGTGTGTGCCGTGCTGGTCTTCCACCTGTTGGACTCCACCGGTGTCGTCGGCAAGATGGACAAGGTCGTCGTCAGCACCAACTATTCCGTAAACGCCAACGAGCTGGCCGTCTATGAATATCAGGCTGCTCTGTCGGGTCTTGCCAACCAGTTCTGGTACTACCAGTACGGTCTGATGCAGGATACCGCCGGTGTCACCAAGGTATTCTCCAATGCTTACGACTATGCTTACTATATGCTGCCCAACGCAATGGCTCAGGGCACTTACAGAGCACAGGCCTATGATTATGCCCGCCAGTACGTTGTATACTGCGAGGGTGCCAAGGAAGCAAAGCAGGATGTGGCTTTGAAGGACGAGATCAAGACTGAGCTTGAAACCTACATGAACGACCTCAAAACCACCGCCGAGTCCGGCAACATGAACCTCAATACCTTCATCAAGACCTACATCGGCAAGGGTGTCTCCAAGGGCGACGTTGAAAGCGCTATGGAAAAGTATATCCTTGGCTACAAGTACGCCGAGATCAAGAGCGAGGAGCTCTCTGATGCCGTCACCGATGCAGAGCTGAAGGAATATCTGGAAAACAACAAGGATCTCTTCTACAAGTCCTACTACAGCTCCTACACGCTGGTCAATGGCACGGCGCTGAAGGATAAGGCTGCCAAGTGCAAGACCGTTGAAGAGCTCAAGATCGTTCTGGCCGAGTACATGGTGAACGAGAAGTTTGGGGATCTTTACATTAAGAACATCGAGGATGCCAAGATTGAAGATCCTTACGGCAAGGAAACCACCAAGAAGATGATGCTGGAAACCCTTCTGGGTGACCTGAACATTGATAAGGAGCTGGCACAGGCCGTGCTTTCCAACGCCCTTCTGAACGAGGATCCCACCGCTAAGGACGAGACCACCGATAAGGAAGAGGGTACTGATTCCGAGGCTGAATCCGAGGCAGAAACCGCCGATCCTGAAGCTGATGCCCCCAAGGCAGCAGAAGAGGCTGAGTCCGAGGCTGAATCTGAGGCTGAGTCCGAAACCGAGACCGGCGACAAGGAAGAGGATAAGGAAGAGCCCAAGGCAGAAAAGTGCAAGAAGTACTTCTCTACTTCCGGCACCACCGACTTCTCCAAGAAGTGCAACACCATTTTCACCTCCATCAAGAGCTCCCTGACCACCGAGACCAACAAGATCAACAGCGAAGCTTCCGCATCTTACGTGGATCTTTCCGACGAGGAAGCCGCTGCAAAGGCAACCGCTATCCAGAAGGAGATCTTCAAGGCCGGCCAGAAGGTTGGCGACTACGGCGTAGCTGAGGATGTCAAGGAAGCAACCGAAACCACCGCTAAGACCACGACCTACACCTGGTACCTCATCACCAAGACCATGGTTCTTGATGAGGAGAAGACCAGAGACGTATATTTGGCTACCCTGACCGACCCCAAGAAGACCGACGGTACCGGTACGGCAGCAGAAACCACCGCTGCGGATGCTGACACCAGAACCGGCAAGGAAAAGGCTGAGGAGTTCTTCAAGAAGCTGGAGGCCGACAAGACCCCCGAGAACTTCGACAAGCTGGCTCTCGAATACGGTCTGATCTCCGAGGGCGGTACGGCGCTCAAGTCCAACGTAACCGAAAAGTCTGCTACCACTACTGCTAAGGTATATGCTGAGTGGCTGTACTCCAACGACCGCGCCAAGGGCGATATCCAGATGCTCAACAACGGTACCACCTACTATGTGGTTCTGTTCGAGGAGATCAACGAGGAGACCTGGAAGATCACCGCTCGCCAGAATGTTTCCGGCGAACACCTGCAGACCTGGTTCGACGAAATGGTCGAAAAGTACAGCGTCGAGGTTGACACCGCTGCTCCCGAGACCGCCGAGGGTACGGTTGACGAGCACGCAGGCCACAACCACTAATATCCGAAATCAATCGGTTCCTTTGAAGTTTTCCTTTGTATGAAAAGAGAAAATTTCTTTCAAAGCAACCGAATCCGAGCCCATGGCTCATCTTGTTCAGGAGTCGTCTTCGGTTCATTCCAAGGCGACTCCTTTTCAGGTCACCATTACGAGCTATCCGAACGTCATTTGCCGCGTGTTCTGTGTAAAGCGCTCAAAGCATCACACATCCTTGCAATTTTGCATAGGCTGATGACGGAGATATACGAGGAAGGAAGGCTACCATGATTCTCAACGAAAAACGCACCACCGTTGCTTACCGTTGCCCTGAATGCGGCGGCGGTGTTCTCAGCGCCGTCGGCCTTTTCAAGCTTTCGGCCGATCTTGTTAAGCTGAAATGCACCTGCGGTAAAAGCGAGCTCAAGATCTTTTACAATCGCGATGATACCGTGCGTCTGCAGGTTCCTTGCATGATCTGTGCCAATCCGCACACCTTTACCATCCGCACAAGCGTTTTCTTCTCAGACGAGCTGTTCGTGCTTCCCTGCCCCTATTCCGATATCAATATCTGCTTCACAGGCGAGATGAATCTTGTCAAGGCCGAGCTGGCACGCACGGAGCTTGCATTGATGGATCTTCTCGAGGAGCACGGCCTTGCCGATTTCTCAGCGCTCCATGCCGACGAAGAAGCCTTGGGAGATCCCCAAATCAGGGATATCGTCATGTTCGTCATCAACGATCTGGACGAGGAAGGAAAAATTTATTGCCGATGTCATCCCGAGCAGAATTCACCTGCCCCAAGTGAAGCGTCTGCCCCCAAAGCAGACAGCCGTTACGACGCAGAAATCACGAAGGACGGTATTCTGGTCACTTGTCGCGAATGCGGTGCATCCAGGCTGATTCCCACCGATTCCTCCCTGTCAGCTCACGCTTTTCTCAACTGTGACAGCTTGCATCTGGAATAAAAGCTACGAAAACCTGCCCATATGCGGCAGGTTTTTGCATATTTACGGGCGACGTTGCATAGGGTGTATCAAACCATCCATCGCCACACAAAGGAGACACCCTATGAACCAAAATTTCACTTCGGATCCCTCTTCCCTTTTCTCCGAAAGCGCAGATCTTTCGGAGGTATGCTTCCCTTCTGTCCACCGTGTCTGGAATACCGAGCTTTCGGGGGATTTTTCTCTCCCCGACTATCAGCCTGAAATCAAGCGGCTGCTTCGCATCACCACGCAGGTCTCTTCCCCCGAGCACTACATTTCGGGCGACAGCATGGATCTCGACGGAACATTGGATTATTTCGTGCTGTATATGGGCAATGACAACCGCCTTTATTGCGCGCCACTTTCCTCAGACTACCATCTCACGCTCTCGCTTTCGGATGCACGTGAAACCGCTTTTTTCGGGCTGAACACAGCAAGCGGACATCAAATCTGTACCTTTGATCTGTGTGCAGATACCGTGACGGGACGTGTCACCGCGCCCCGCCGTCTGAATCTGAAATGTAAGCTCCGCTCCGGCGTGCGCATCTATGAAAGCGCAGATCAATCGGCAGATTTTTCACATATCGGGGACGAAGGTAGCGTGGAACAGCTTACCGAAACCACCGACTACTGTCATCTGCAACGCATGATGGGCGATCCTCTGCCTCTGCAGGATGATATGCTGCTGGATCGCGACGGAAGCGCCAATACGCGCGTCATATGTGCCGAGGGGAAGGTCATGGTGCAGGAAGCCATCTCCGGGCAGAATACAGTCACCTGCCGTGGCGACGTATATCTGAAGCTGACCACCGTAGCCGAGAATACCGCCGATGATTCCCTTGCCCCCACCGTCACCCTGCGCAAGCTCCCGTTTTCTCAAGTGATCGAGGTGCCGGGTGTGACCCCCGACTGGCGATCCTGTGCTTCGGGTATTTGCAGCGATCTTTCGGTGGAGACCGAAGACGGACATCTGCATACCGAGTTGCGCATCGTTTTAGAAGTACTGTCGCAGAAAAATCAAAAAGTATCCTATGTGAAGGATCTGTATTCCATTAAAAAAAGCACGAATTGCACTTACACCTCCTATCCCATACAACGCGCATTGGATTGCTTCAACGGGAACTTCACCTTCAGTGATACGCTTGCGCTGTCCGACGTTGGAATTCCCGCATCCGCCAAAATTCTGGACGTAACGGGCACGGTTTATCCCGACACGCTCACAGCCGATCCCGAACGGGAGCGCTGCATCCTCGCGGGACGCTGCCGTTTCCATATTCTGATGCAAAAGGAAGGTGAATATGCGTTTACCGAAGTGGAGCTGCCCTTCCGCTATGAAAAGGAAACGGCTCTTGATACAAACGCAGTACAGGGAGCAGAGATCCCCCACGACGGACAGGCGCAAGCCATCATCTGCCGTGCTCGCATGGACGGGGAGCGGTTGGGCTTGGATGCGGAAATTTCGGTCGCCCTGCGCACGATGGCCGAAGCCTCCCTCACGGCTGTATCGGCGGTCGACGAAGGCGCGGATATCACACGAGGACGCGGCGAATACGTCATTTGCTTCCCCGCAGCCGATGACTCCCTTTGGTCTGTAGCCAAGCGATACCACGCCCCCATGGCCGCGCTCAGCGCCGCAAACGGGATATCCCCTTCCGAGTCCCCGCAAGCACCCGAAACCCTCAACGGCATTCGTTATCTGATCGTATAATACGAAAACATCAAAAATCTCTCCCCATTCATAAGAACGGGGAGAGATTTCTATTTATTGTTTATTTTTAAACATTTGGTTAAATTTCAGGCTTTTTAGACTTCGAAATCATGCAAACAAATCCCAAAGCAAGCAAAACCAACAAAGAGGTATATCCAACGGTCGAGCTGCATCCGCCGTTGTCATTGGCGGTCGTTGCAAGCTCACCTGTGTCTTCTGCTGTGGGTATATCCGTGGCAACACCGTCGGTCGATTCGGAAGGATCGGTGGCATCGGACGTATCGGCAGGCTCGCTTTCACCGGGATCCGTATCGGAAGAATCTTCCGAAGGCTCCGTGTCCACAGGCTCGTCAGGCTTTTCGGTATCCACGGGGGGAATCGGTTTGGTGTCGGAGGCAAGCGTCCAGACATGGGGTTGTGTCATGACCGTAATACTTTGACTGCCCAAGCGGTAGGTGTAGCTAAGCAGCAGCGCCACGGTTCCCTCCGCGCTCTTTTCGTTGACCGTCATCTTGCTTCCGTCCACCGTCACAAGATCTTCTCCCTGCAGCAGGATCACATCAGGCGTTACGGTATTTTCTCTGCGGTCGTAGTAAGTCAACAACATCTCAAGATCAACGGTATCACCCGCGGCAAGCGCCGCAGGGGCATTTTTCAGCTCACCGGACTTGATAAAGCGCTTGAGCGTGTCGGCATTATCGCCTGTCAGCCCGCTGTAGCCCCAGATAAAGTGATTCTGATAAACAGCTGCATCTCCGCGGAAGGTCCAGGGGAACACGCCGATACCGCGAATGAGCGCAGCGCGGATCGCCTTTTCGCCGTAGCCGGAGTACGAGGGATTCAACGTGGAATTAGACTTGCCAATGAAGTTCATCACAGCCTTCATATCGGCGTCGGGATTGGCCTCGCCCATATAGCCCGAGCAAAGCGCGCCGACTGACATTTCGGGATAATCTCGGCGCATCGCGTCCATGATCCCTGTATTAAAGGTAATGACCGAGCACTGGCCGTACATACCGTACGCATCGACCTCTTCCTTGATCTTCTTGACGATCTCGGTCTTTCCTGTCTTGATCTCAATGAACAAACGGCAGTCCGTGTCCTTAAAGGTTTCCAGATAATCCTTGAGGCGGGGAATACGGCAATTCTGATAGGTTGCGCTGTTTTCGTAGCCCTTGTTGACGTACAGCTCCGAAAGCTGTGCCCAGGTGGAGCCCTCCACCGAAAGATCCTTGTTGCAGGTACGCCCGGTGGTGCCGTCGTGCATGACCGCGATCTCTCCGTCTCGCGTCAGGTACACGTCGATCTCGATGCAGTCCGCGCCGTGCTCGTAGGCATAGACCGCACCTTCAATGGTATTTTCAGGGGCCTTGGAGGGGATGCCTCTGTGCCCCACGTTGAGGGGCATACGGGTCATGGTATTCTCAGGCAGCGAGGTAGCTATATCCAAAACGGCTTCTGTATGATCCGAGATGATACCCACCGCGCCCGAAAGAAGTGCACGGTAAAGCTCTGCATCCGCAGGCCGCCCTTGATCCGAGGTACGCACCCATACGTTGACCTGGTTATCATAAAGGTACTGCACCATCTCCTGCGAAGCAATATCCGCAGGGAGAACCGCCACGGATGCGGCATGGGACTTCACGGTGCGGCGGATGTTCAGACACGCTTCACGGGTCAGCGCCTCGGTGTCCTTATATGCCTCGGTAAAATCAACAGCACCGCGCACAGTGGGCATCTTGGTTCTGGCCTCGTTCACAAGCGCGGGATCCTTCGAGAGGATCATCAGATCCGTAAATTTCAGCTCCTCCGTGATCTTTGACAGCGCATCCACAGAGGCAGACGACGAGGGGATCACAATGGGAAGGATGGTATACTCGGTCATCGTGAGCATCTCCTCAAAGCTTGCAATGACTTTTCCCGCATCATCCAGAATCTCGGCCTTATCGTTGAGGGTGTAAATGGCCGCCGCAGGACGATTGCCCTTCTTCATCATATCGGTGAGCTCTTCCTTGGAATTGATCTCCTGCGTCACTGCAATATCACCAACGATATTGGTGACGGGCTGTGAAACGCTGATGTAGGTGGGAACCTTCACTGCGGGAACGTTGGCATACACGCCGTCGGACATAGCATTTTGGGCAATTTCCTCGGCGGTCAGCACGCGGTTATAGAAGCGGATGGAACGGTACGTCGTCTCAAACAGCTTGGAGTTCTCGGCGTGGCCGATAAACAGATTGTCAGCCCCCATTGCTTTGGGAGATGCAACCTCGGACATCAGAACACCGTCAACAAAAATGCGGCATTTGCCACCCACCTCATAGGTTACCGAAACGGTACCCCGATCGATCATGTCCAGTCCTTCGGATACGATCGGGCGCTCGTTCCCGGGGTTGCCTGCGAACTTGAATTCCAGTACATTGTTGGAGTTTCGGCGGAACAGAGCAAAATTGTCGTTTTGGCTGTTGAGGAAGGTGTTGAAGGAGTTGCCGATGGAAATAAATTCGTCAAAGCTCAGCTCTACGGTAAAGGCGTTGCCGTTGACCAGATCCACGATGGGTTGGGGGAAATAGTGCTGCACACCATTGACATACAGACCTGCATCGTTGAAATAGCTCTTGTTGCTAACAGAAACGGGCAAATCGTTATCCCCCACCAGATCTTCCCAAGCATCCGCCGCAGCACCGTTTTGGATGCCGCTGTAGAGGGAAACCAGACCGTCGCTGACATAGAGATCCTTCACGTCCACGTAGCCGTCCACGGCGGCGTTGCGCTTGACCTCGGGCTCGGTGAGAGCTCTGTTATAGAAACGGATGGAGCGATAGAGAGCGTCAAAGTGACGATGCCCCTCGGAATGACCAAAGAACAGGTCACCAGCCCCCATGGCAGAGGGGGCAGGCATGGCAGACATCTGCTCGCCGTTGATATAGATGACAGACTCACCGCCCACCTCGTAGGTGACGGTGATGAGGGCGTCCTGCAGAAGATTCAGGCAGTCCTTTACCGTGTTACGGGAGGGTGCGGCGTTACCTGCGAATTTGAACTCCAGAACGTCGCTGTCAATGCGACGGAACAGCGCGAAGGCATCGTTTGTGGAGTTTATGATGGTGGAATAGGCATCAGCGGTGGACACCAGATCAGCCATATGGATCTCAACGGTGAAGGCATCGCCATTGACCGTGTCCACAATGGCTTTGGGGAAATAGTTCTGCGCGGCGCTGAGCTGCAGACCGTTTTCGGTAAAGTAATTTTTGTCGTTTACGGTAACGGTCACATCGTTGCCGCCGACAAGATCCTGCCAAACGTCGGAGGATGTATCGTGTCCCTCACGGGTGTTTTGCGTTCCGCTGTAAAGTGCGACCAAGCCTGCGGTCACATAGCTCACAGGGAGGCTTGACGGTGTCGGCTCTGTGGCGGCCGTTTCCAGCGCGATCCCCATCAAAAGGGTGGGCAGCAGCATGGCGAGGGTCAAAAAGAGACACAAAAGCTTTTTGATTTTCATACGCAAAATCCTTCCCGGCGCCCGAGCGCCTATCAAGAATATAACATTTCCATTATAATATAAATCGAATATCCCGTCAATGCTTTATTTGGCCAAAAATGATTTCAAAATTTTGGTGATTCTGCCGTTTGCGTTTCCTGTTTATCAATTGACAAGTGAGCAGTTTTATGATAGACTTAGAAGGAAAGACACACCCATGGAGGGCATCACATGACACAAGGTCTGGCCATCTGGCACTATCCCCACAGAACCATCGCCGACAATATCCGCTATTTTGCAGCGCAGGGCTTTGAGGCAGTCAGCGCACACGGCGCACAGCTCGTACAGGCATTGCTCAGCGAACAAGGCGCGTCCATCGCGGAAGCTTTGCGGCAAGGCGGCGTGCAGTTTACGGTGCATTACACGTTGCCCAAAAGCCACGCGGAGGAATACGTAGCTACCTACAAAACAGGCATTGAGGCCCTCGCCGCATGGCAAAACACGTATGGTCTCATCAAGATCCTTTCCTTCGACGTGCCTGCTCCCATCCGCGACGGCATCGCGTCCTATGTAGACGTCGCGCTCGCCGAGGTGCAGGGATGCTTTGTGGCAGTAGAGGATTTCGGATTGACCCCCGAGGAGCGGGCACAGATCGAACATCTGAAAGAAAATCCCCGATTCGGATATCTTTTGGACATCGGGCATATGTTTATCCGTCTAAAGGGTCGAAATACGAGCGGCAAGCCGCTGTTTACCAATCAAACAGATGAATGCCCGACTTCCGAAAACCCCGGCTACAGCGAATTTATGCGGGCTATGGCATCCAAGGAATTCCCCGTGTTTGAAATGCACCTGCACAACAACGACGGCGAAAAGGATCTGCATTGGTTTCTGGAGGAAGGTGCTTTGGATATCCCCATGATTGCCCGCGTGGTGCGGGATATGGGCTTCGACGGTATCATGACCATCGAAAGTGCACCGGGTTTTCGGTTTGAATGCCGCGGAGCAGACGCCGACGAGGGGATCATGAAGACCTTTGACTATTGGAAGGAATGCTGCAAGAAGAAATGTTCGTCAAGCACTTGACCAAAGCCGTTTACGCCTATACCGTAGACGGAAAGGTGTATTACATCAAAACGACGCACTATCACACCACCAAGCGGCAGACCCCCAAGTTCGTGCCTGTGGTGTATATCGTATCCCACCCCAAGTTCGCCTATATCGACGATCTGGCCGGTGAGATGGTGTATGTGCTGTACGGCGGTGTGTCCCTGCTATGCACGTTTCTGTTGATCTTCCTGGCTTTTGCGCTCTTTGGGGTCATTTCGGCGTAAAATAGAATCGCAGGGGAAGCCCTGTGTGGCCTCCCTTAATTTTACCGCAGGTATGAAAAACGGGAGGCGAAACGCCTCCCCTACAAAAAACAATTCGGCGGGCACACATGGGTGCGCCCCTGCGAAAAAACAACGTATCACACCGCAAGGGCGATTCACGAATCGCCCGCCGCTCTATAAATACAAACGCCCCCGCACACGAAATTTTCCTTGTGCGGAGGCGTTTTTTATACAATCTTACAGATTCGCAATGGAATATTTCTCAGCAAACTGCTTGTGCAAAACCTCGTACTCGGCATCGTTCTCTCTTGCATTGCGGAGAGACTCGTGGAGGTTGAGGTTACGGGAAGCCGTGTCAATGACACAGCCTGCCACGTTGGAGCAGTGGTCGGAAATACGCTCGAGGTTGGTCAAGAGATCGTTCCACACAAAGCCGCCCTCGATGGTGCATTCGTTGCGCTGGAGACGGAAAATGTGGGAAGCGCGCATCTTTTCCTTGAGGTCATCGATGACCTGCTCCAGAGGCTCGACCTGCATAGCGGCCTTGAAATCGTTGTCAATAAAGGCCTTCTGAGAGAGGGTCAGGATCTCGTTTACGGCGGTAGTCAGAACCGTCAGCTCGGACTTGGCTTGATCGGAAAGGATCAGTTTCTTTTCCTTTATCTCCTCGGCGGATTCCAGAATGTTGACCGCGTGGTCGGAGATGCGCTCAAAGTCACCGATGAGGTGCAGAAGGCTGGCTACCTCGGCCGATTCATCCTCGGTAAGCTGACAAGCGGAAAGCTTTACGAGATACGTACCGAGGATATCCTCGTATTTGTCTCCCTTATCCTCGTATTCCCGAATGGATTCTGCCAACTGAGGCGAGAGATTGTTCAAGGAATAAAGGCTGTCCTTCAAGCCCTTCACGGCATCCTCTGCCATGTTCACGGTGAGGGAGCGGGCACGCGCCAACGCCACGGAAGGCGCCTGCAGGAGACGGTCGTCCAGAACGGTAACGGCTTCTTCCTTGGTGTCTTCGGCCTTTTTGGGCTCACGGACAATGACACAGGCAAGCTTTTCGAGCAAACGGTTGGCAGGCATCATCAGCACCACACAGATCATCTTCATGGTGGTGTGAGCGATCGGGATACCCCAAGGACCGATAAATTGATCGAAGAGCATGGGGTTTTCGGGCGTTGAGGGGACAGCAAGATCGATCACGAAATAGCCGATCAAAAGTGCGCCCGTACCAATGATATTAAAGAGCAAGTGGATCATCGAAGCACGCTTGGCGTTTACGCTGGTGCCGATGGAGGAGATAGCGGCAGTCACACAAGTACCGATGTTCTGACCCATGATAATCGGGAGCAATGCACCGAAAGTCAGGGGAGCGGTAGCTGCGGCATCACCCGACAAAATGGCAGCGGTTACAAAACCCTGCAGAATACCCACGGATGCGGAGGAGGACTGAATGATACCCGTAAGAGCAGCACCCACCAATACACCCAGCAGAGGATTGTTGCCGAAAGCAATAAACAGATTTTGGAAAGTAGGAGATGCGGTCAGAGGCTTCATCGCGTCCGACATGATGTCCATACCGAACATGAGTACTGCGAAGGCCAGCATGATGGTAGCGGTGTCCTTGCGCTTCTGGGTGGATTTTGGCATCATGTACATAACGATACCGATAAGGGCAAGCACTGCACAGAAGGAAGTGGGCTTGAGCATATCCAGATACCACGTATCGCTTCCCAAAGCACCCACGTTCTGCAAGCTCAGAATCCATGCGGTAATGGTCGTACCTACGTTGGCACCCATGATGACACCAATGGACTGACGCAGCGTCATGAGTCCCGAGTTAACAAAGCCAACCACCATAACCGTGGTCGCCGAGGAGGACTGTATCACGGCCGTAACGCCGGTACCCGTCAGGAAACCGAGAAACGTATTGTTGGTCAGCTTACCAAGCAATGCTTTCAAGCTGGAACCGGCACGGCGCTCCAAAGCAGATCCCATGGTGTTCATACCGAACAGGAAGAGGCAGAGACCGCCGATCAGCGGCAGGACGGAAGAAACGATGAATTCCATCACAGCGTTCATAAGGCATATTCCTTTCTTTTTCGGGACAGACTTGTAAAAATCCCCGAAATTCGGTAATTTTAGCATATCATGTTTCCGTGACAACAAATCGACAAAAGCGTAAAGAAATTGTTAATTCAAAACCCTGTTTTTCCGACCGTGCAGGACACATTTCAACAAGAAGTTTTCCCATAAATGCAAATTTCCCCAAAGGTATTGAAAATTTCGGCGGACTATGATATAATACAATTTATTGTAATAGTATTCCACCTTTCGGAGAGAGACATGAAAGTTTTTTTTCGGTTTTTCAAATTATATCCCAAGGAAAGCATTTTATCGCCGCTATTTAAGCTCTTGGAGGCCTGCTTTGACTTGCTTGTTCCATTGGTAGTCGCCGCCATCATTGATAAGGGCATCGGCGGAGATGACCGTGGCTTCATCATTCGCATGACCCTCGTACTGGTGCTTTTGGCCGTGGTAGGTCTTTCCTGCGCTCTATGCGCTCAGTATTTTGCCGCCAAAGCCGCCGTCGGCACAGCATCCAAGCTACGCCGCGAGCTCTTTGCGCATATGCAATCCTTCACCTACGCCCAAACCGATACAATCGGTACGTCCACCATGATTACCCGTATCACAAGCGACGTCAACCAGCTGCAATCCGGTATCAACATGACCCTGCGCCTGTTTTTGCGTTCCCCCATCATCGTGCTGGGTGCTATGGTCATGGCGTTCACCATCCATACAAAATCCGCTTTGATCTTCGCTGCCGCCATTCCCCTGCTCTCCCTTGTCGTGTTCGGCGTTATGCTGGGCGGTATTCCCCTGTTCAAAAAGGTACAGGCAAGACTGGATCGCGTGACGGGTGTAACACGCGAAAATCTGGCAGGTGTGCGCGTCATCCGCGCGTTCTGCCAAGAGGAGGAAGAGATCGCGGCGTTTGCCAAGGTCAACCGCGAGCAGACCTCCCTGCAAAACAAGGCAGGCATCCTCTCTTCCCTCATGAACCCTTTGACCTACGTCATCGTCAACCTCGCGGTCATCCTGCTCATCAAGCAGGGTGGCTATCAGGTCTATGACGGAGAGATCACCCAAGGCGAGCTGGTCGCGCTCGTCAATTACATGGGGCAGATCCTCGTAGAGCTTGTCAAGCTGGCCTCCACCATCTTTCTTGTGACCAAGGCCGTAGCTTGCGGCAACCGCATCGGTGCGGTGCTGGATATGCCCGCAGGTACGGAGATCTTCCCCTCGGACAAGTCTGCCGATACAGGTGCTGCGGTTACCTTTGAAAACGTCACCCTGACCTACCACAAGGGCTCCCACCCTTCCCTGTCAGGCATTGACTTTTCCGTCGCGCCCGGGCAGACCGTGGGTATCATCGGCGGCACAGGCTCTGGCAAAACCTCGCTTGTAAATCTCATTCCCCGCTTTTATGATGCCACGGAAGGCCGCGTCACCGTCAACGGACGCGACGTATGCAGCTATGATCCTGCCGAATTGCGTGCCCATATCGGTGTTGTTCCTCAAAAAGCCGAGCTGTTCCGCGGCACCATCCGTACCAATCTCTGTTGGGGTAAAGCAAACGCTACCGACGAGGAGCTATGGCGCGCCTTGGAGCTGGCACAGGCCGCAGATTTCGTCCGTAAAAAAGAGGGGGGATTGGATGCCCCCGTGGATCAAAAGGGTCGCAATTTCTCAGGTGGTCAAAAGCAGCGCCTCACCATCGCACGCGCGTTGGTCGGAGAACCTGAGATTTTGATTCTGGACGACAGCGCTTCAGCGCTTGACTTCGTCACCGATGCCCATCTCCGCACAGCGCTGAAGTCTCTCCCCCATACCCCCACCACCTTCATCATCTCCCAACGCACCTCCTCCATCCGCCATGCCGATCTCATCGCGGTGCTGGAGGACGGACACGTCGTAGGTCTTGGTAAGCATGAAGAGCTTCTCAACACCTGCGATACCTATCGTGAGATCCATATGTCTCAGTTCAAGGGAGGTGAGGAAGCATGAAAAAAGCGAAAAGCACCGCAACCGTCTCTTCCCTTGCTACCCTGAAAAAAGTACTCAGATACCTGTCCCATTACCGCATTCTATTTGCGTTATCCCTTCTTCTGTGCGCCGCGTCGGTCGCCCTCAGCCTTTATCTTCCTGTGCTGACCGGTGAGGCCATCGACCTCATCGTTGCCCCCGGCAAGGTGAATTTTGAGGCTCTTACACCGTTGCTTTGGCGCGGCGTTATCATCATCGGCATCACAGCGCTGTGTCAATGGCTCATGGCCATTTGCAACAACCGCATAACCTTCGGCGTTGTGCGCCGTCTCCGCCAGGATGCTTTTGAAAGCATTCAAAGGCTTCCGCTGTCCTTCCTCGACAAGCACCCCGTGGGCGGTCTTGTCAGCCGTGTGATATCCGACGCCGACCAGTTCACCGATGGACTGCTCATGGGCTTTTCCCAGTTGTTTACGGGTGTTCTGACCATCGCAGGCACCTTGGGCTTTATGCTCTCCCTCAACCTTTGGCTCACCCTGTGGGTGGTACTCATCACGCCGCTGTCGCTGTTTGTGGCATCCTTTATCGCCAAAAACACCCATCATATGTTCATAAAGCAGACCGAGACCCGCGGCGAACAGACCGCTCTCATAGACGAAATGCTGGGCTCACACAAAACCGTGGTCGCGTTTTCGCACGAGGATGAGGCGCTTTCTGCCTTTGACGAGATCAACGGCCGATTGGAGACCGTCTCCCGCAAGGCCACCTTCTTCTCCTCCCTGACCAATCCCTCCACCCGCTTTGTCAACAATCTTGTGTACGCAGGCGTGGCGTTGATCGGTGCGCTCATGAGCTTGGCTATGGGAAATGTCACCCTTTCGGTGGGTCAGCTTTCCTGCTTCCTCACCTACGCCAACCAATACACAAAGCCCTTCAATGAAATTTCGGGTGTCATCACCGAGCTGCAGCTTTCCATGACCTGTGCAGCCCGTCTCTTTGAGCTCGTCGAGGCTGAACCTGAACCCGAAGAGCCGACGGATGCCGTTACCCTTCCCGCCGATGCCGTCACCGGCGAGGTAACACTCTCCGACGTGCATTTCTCTTATTCTCCCGACAAGGAGCTGATCCGCAACCTCAACCTCAAGCTGGATAAAGGACAGCGCGTGGCCATCGTCGGCCCCACAGGCTGTGGCAAGACGACGGTCATCAACCTGCTCATGCGCTTTTACGACGTGGATGGGGGGAGTATTTCGGTCAGCGGTACCGACATCCGAAAGCTGACCCGCCATTCCCTCAGAGGCGCCTACGGCATGGTACTGCAGGACACCTGGCTGTCTGCCGGAACCGTCAAAGAAAACATCGCATTCGGCCGTCCCGAAGCCACCGAGGATGAGATCATCGCCGCCGCCAAGGCCGCACACGCAGACAGCTTCATCCGCCGTCTGCCCGACGGATACGACACCGTACTGGGTGAAAACGGAGGCACACTTTCTCAAGGACAAAAACAGCTTCTCTGCATTGCGCGTCTCTTCCTGTCCCTCCCCCCCATGCTCATTCTGGACGAGGCAACCTCTTCGATCGACACCCGCACCGAGCTGAAGATCCAGAACGCCTTCGCGACGCTCATGAAGGGGCGTACCTCCTTTATCGTCGCCCACCGTCTCTCCACCATCAAGGAGGCAGACGTCATCCTTGTCATGAAGGACGGTCGCATCATCGAGCAGGGCGATCACAAAACCCTCTTGAAGAGCGGTGGATTTTACGCTGAAATGTATCGTAGCCAGTTTGAAGACTGTGTTTGAACGCAGGGGTATTCCGAACGTTCAAGCGCAGAATAAAAAAGCACAAGGTTAGCACCCCCAGGGAACCTCTAAAGGCTCTGTTGGTGAGTGAGCCGTGAGGAAGTTTTTCGCCAGATGATACAATTTTTCGCGCGCGTAGTGGAGCTACGCGCAGAAAATATGTGATGTATGACGGAAAAGTTACCACGGATTCTCCGTCAAGAGAGTTTTTAGAGGTGACCCCCATTTTATCAAGAACCAAAAACATCATCGGAGGTATTTTATGGCTATCCCCAGCAATCGCAACAAGTATCTCAACATCATCCAGATCGTTCTTTCCTTCCTTGTCATGGCAGCTCTCGTATTCCTGACTCTCGGGAATCTGATATCCATTCCAACCGACAAAAATGAAAAAACCGAAGATTATATCGAAGATTTTTACAGCCACTACTCCAATCTGGAGGGCGATGAACTGGGAGACGCGGTAAATCTCGGTTCCCTAAAACTTTGGGGCGAAGCTTTTCATCTGATCATTCCCACCATAGACCTTCTGATAGACGGAGATCCTCTGTCCGAGCTGTCCGCCTCGGATGTATGCGCCGAAGAAGGCTTCCTTCTCCTCACGTTCCTCATAAAGGAAACCTTTGTCACGTCAATTTATGAGAGCCTTTCCTACCTCCTGCTGCTGCTGGCCTTGATGCTACTTCCTTTCCTGATCGGATTTTATGTTATCTATGCTTTGGGATATATGCTACTCCATCTTTTCAAGGGAAGAGCCGTATTTATGCGCATCACGCATTGTCTCAGCAAAGCTGTCGGCTTCGTTTTCATCTTGGGCCTGGCTGTCTTTTTCTGCCCCTGCAGTGCTGCCGGACCTAACCTTCTGTATCTGATGCTCCTTCTTTTGGGTATCATTGTGATCTGGATTACATTTGTTCATATCAAGGAACGTTCCCGTGACAGAAGACAGTTCCTGATCTATTCCCAAAGCTTTTCGCTGGCCAGCCTTACCCTCAGCGCATTCTCGCTGTGGTTCGTGCACCGCGCAGGTCTGGTCAATGTTATGTATGAGAAGACCTCCGCCATCGACGGTCTTGAAATCTTTATGGATCTTTGGGACGGACAACTGGATTCTCACCTGCTCCTGATGTTTTTGATGATCACCGTGTTCATCGCGTGTCTGGCTGTCGGTTTTTTCAGCATCTACCATATTCTCACGCGTTTAATCTGCATTTACAATGCCAAGGAAGAGAAATCCCACGACCGACTTTTCCAGTATCCCATCTTCCTTCTGGTGGGTCTGCTTTCTGTGATCGTGCTTTTGAAGGCTTCGAAGCATTATGCGATTCAGCTCACACCCGAAGCAAATACACAGTATATTCTGGCCATTGTGTTTGCCGCTCTTGCTCTCCTCTGCGAAATTCTGTACAGTAGTATCGGGCATTTTGTGCTTCGCATAGATATGGTCACGCGTCTGGAGATCCTCACCGGATACGCAGAAAATCGTCTTGTCATGGATGCGGAGACGCTGGAAAGCGCTACCTCTACCGAGGAAACCACCGAGGGTGAACCTGCCGCCGAAGAAGCGGTTGAGGGTGAACCCGTAGCCGAAGAAGCTGTCGAGGGTGAACCCGTAGCCGAAGAAGCTGTTGAGTGTGAAATCGCCGCAGAAGAAGCTGTCGAGGGTGAACCCGTAGCCGAAGAAGCTGTTGAGGGTGAAATCGCCGCAGAAGAAGCTGTCGAGGGTGAGGCCATAGCCGAAGAAGCTGTTGAGGGTGAGCCCATAGCCGAAGAAGCTGTCGAGGGTGAACCCGTAGCCGAAGAAGCGGTTGAAGGCGAACTCGCGGCCGAAGAAGCTGTTGAGGGTGAGCCCATAGCCGAAGAAGCTGTCGAGGGTGAGCCCGTAGCCGAAGAAGCCGCCGAGGGTGAGGCCGCAGCCGAAGAAGCCGTCGAGGGTGAACCCGTAGCCGAAGAAGTCGTCGAGGGTGAACCCGTAGCCGAAGAAGCCGTCGAGGGTGAGGCCGTAGCCGAAGAAGCCGTCGAGGGTGAACCTGTTGCGGAGGAAGCCACCGAGGACGAGCCTGTTGCAGAGGAAGCCGTCGAGGACGAGCCCGTTGCAGAGGAAGTTGTCGAGGACGAGCCTGCTGCGGAGGAAGTTGTCGAGGACGAGCCTGCTACTGAGGAAGCCGTCGAGGATAAAGTGCCCGACAATCAAACAAACGAATAAACTTTATAAAGCAATTGATCTGATAAATCAAAAATCCGCACGCGTAGCAAAGTTACGCGTGCGGATTTTTATTTCATGCGAGGGCATGGCAGTAGCTCCCGTAATTCACAGATGGATGCTCGCTGAGTGATCTTTTTAACGCTCCGTTTTCTCGCTATCTTCCGGCAAGTGCCAGATCGGCTCATGGACAAACTCAATCGTTCCACAATCGCCGTGAAACTCAGAGACGAGATAACCAATACACAAATAATACCCTTGATCGTAATAGAAATCCAAATACAATTCCGCTTCGTCCACATCTCCGAGCTTTTCAACAGCCTCAGTAACCATTTCGGCCGTCACATACGGTATGTAAGGTGCAAAAAGGCCCGGCTCGCGTTCTCTCACACGGAATCCAATCACGGTTCCGTCAGTACCAAGCTTCACAAGGATAAAATCCGTGGTAGGATATCCCTGTATATATATGCGATATTCAAGGTCCCACACACCATTGACAAAACGGGTAGCAGACACTTGGTACGCCGTTAGATCCGTGAGATTTGTCCTCTGTTTGATTTCCGCATCGGCAAATGCGATGGCCTCCGCCTCAGTCAAGTCGATGTCAGGCATGACGGTCACAACATCTTCAAAAACCTTTTCGCACGACCAAAAGCCCACCACCAGATCGTATGTCCCCAACGGTGCATCCTTGGGAATATGGAAGGTAGCTTCATAGCTGCCCTGTGTACCCGAGGGAACCGACACCTGCCCGTAATTTAAATGATCATAGATTTCACAAGCATAGCCATCCTCGTACGCGCCGCCCGACGGCACCAGCGCAGCGTATTCAACGTGGAAAGAATCTGTAGCTCCCATATAAGCAAAGTCCTCGCCCTTATTGGTCATGGTGATTTCCAGATTGATAGAACGCCCTGCCTGGAGGCCTTTTACATCTATACTGAAATCATAATAAACACTGTCCATGTAACCGAGAGAGAAGGAAAGCTCGGGCTCAAAATCCTCGCCGATAATTGGCATCGTTGTTTCAAGCTCCGGGGGATCCGGCCGGGTATCGTCAACACTTTCCGCGCTATCGTCCGTATCCTCACTCACACTACCCGCAGGCGGCAGATTTGCAGGTGTCCCCGCCATATGCCCCCAGGATAGGATTCCCGCAACAGTAGCGACAGCCACCAAACAGCAAATCATGGCAACACCCCATCCGCTGTTCATAAATCGGGAAAAGCCGCTATTGCCGAGCCCACGGCGTGATTTGACAGGATACCCTTCCGTCTTGGGAATAAAGGCGGCTTCCTCCAAGAATTTGTCGCTGATATCGGTGATCTTTTCAAATGCGATTCTCCCTGTCATACCGTGTACCCCCTTTCGGTCAAATAAATTTTTAAGGCTGCGCGGGTACGTTTGAGACGCTGGGAAACCGCATTTTCGGTCATCCCGTAATGTATGGCCAAGGTACGTACCGAATGCGCAAACCAATAGCGGCCGAGAAACAGCTGACGGTCCAGCTTGGATGTTCTCTCCAAAAATGCGTTCATCATCTCGCACAGCTCCCGTGCGTCGGTCTCTTCGGTGGCGGGAACACATTCCCCCAGCTCCTCCAGCGCAATCACCAGATGAGGATTGCGTTTATCGGCTTGGCGAATGCTCAAGCGGTTGAGCGCAAGATTTCGCGTGATCTTTCCAAGGAAGGTGCGCAGGGTCGACGGTCGGTGGGGCGGCATGGCATTCCATGCCCGAAGCCACGTGTCATTGACGCACTCCTCGGCATCAGAGCGGTCGTTTAAAATATTCATAGCCACCGCATGACAGTATACACCGTACTTGTCCTCGCTTTCCTTGATGGCCTGCTCATCACGAGCGTGATACAGAGCAACGATCTCATGATCTTTCATACTCAAGATACCTCCTTTCTATAAGTGCCTTCACCTATATACACCGATTTCAGGAAATAATCTGTCGGGAACCTCTAAAAACTCTGTTGGCGAGAGAGCCGTGAGGAAGTTTTTCGTCAGATGATACAATTTTTCGCGCGCGTAGTGGAGCTACGCGAAGAAAAATATGTGAAATATGACGGAAAAGTTACCACGGATTCTCCGTCAAGAGAGTTTTTAGAGGTGACCTCTCATCATTATATATGTTTCTTTCTCAAAAAGCAAGAGAAAAATGCACCCTCTTGCAGGATCCCGC
Organism: Clostridia bacterium; assembly: GCA_017621695.1. GTDB lineage: Bacteria > Bacillota > Clostridia > Oscillospirales > CAG-272 > CAMEON01. The sequence goes on along the minus strand of JAGASP010000083.1, from coordinate 18,339 downwards.
GATTTATGATATAATGATAAAAACATCTATGACAGATTTTCACCTCCGCGTTGTGAATATAGGTGAAGGCCTATAAAATTCATTGCGAAAGGAGCACATCATATGAAAGACCATGACATCGTTGCGCTGTACTGGGCACGGGATGAGCGCGCGATCGCGGAATCCCAGCTGCAATACGGCGGATACTGCCACAGCATTTCCATCCAAATTCTCAGAGATCCCTCCGACGCAGAGGAATGCGTCAACGACACATGGGTGGCGGCGTGGCGATCCATGCCGCCCAAAAAGCCGTCGGTTTTGCGTACCTATCTCGGCAAGCTGACGCGAAACATTTCCATCAACCGTCTCAAAGCCAACCGCAGGGAAAAGAGAAACCCCGAGCTTTTGGTGGCGCTTGAAGAGCTTTCCGAATGCATCCCCGTCCCCGAGGACACGACGGATACCCAGCTCTGCGCTTATCTCAACGAATTTCTGGAGCTCACGCCTCCCCTTGACCGTCAGCTCTTCATGGGACGGTATTGGTACGGGCGCACCGTGCGGGAGATGGCGCTCGGTTACGGACTGACCCCCAACGCCGTGTCCATGCGGCTCAAGCGCACCCGCCAGGCACTGCGCGCCTACCTTGAGGAAAGGGGGTACACGGTATGAAGGCCATGAACGGATTTGATATTTTCGAAAAGTTGACGAACGTCAATGACAAGTTCATCGAAGAGGCCGCGGAGATGCCACGTCCCGCGTCGGCGGCAGTCAAAGCCTCCCGCTGGGAGCGATTCAGCCACTTTATAAACAGCGGATGGGGTGTAGCCATGATCTGCGGTATCGTAGCCATAAGTGTGATGGCAGGCATCCTCGCGGCGAGCCGCGCGGGCGGACCGGAGATGCCGCCGATCTCATCCGGAGAGCAACCTACTGAGGTAGCCCCCACCGATACGGATGCCGAGCAGGAGAGCCTTCTGCCCGAAGGATATTACATCACCACGCAATCTCCAAACCGGGATCATCATGCGTCCCTCGCGCCTTGGCTCACCTCAGCTAAGGACATCGGCTTTGATTTGGAGGGAGCAGCGTATGTTGAGCCCGCTTTGGCCGGTACAACCAAAACCACACCCTTTGGCGTATTTACCTATCTTGAAACCGTAGGCTATTCGGAAGAGCTGGTTGCCCAAGGTGCGATGGATAACCGCGTGGATCGGTATGAAAACGAAAAGGCAACCGTCTATTATAACCGCGTTGACGGCAATCTTTGCTTCTTCAAGCTGTCGGATTTCGATGGTATCCCCGATCTTGATACCCCGCTCACCGAAGCGGAATGCACAGAGATGGTGCAAGCTTTCTTGGAAGCGAATGTTTCTGCTACTGTTCTCTCCGCTCTGGAAGCCAATGATCCCTCTTATATATCCAAAGACTACAGCTTAACAGGGTACGACGGATATCATTACTATTACGAGCAAATACATCTCGGCTACCGCGCTCCCACCTATATCATAATAGATATACTCCCCACCAAAGGAATCATCGAAACCTTTTCTCTTGGTGGGGGAGAAGCAACCGTTGAACCATTCACGGAGCTCAAAGCCTCCGAAGCTGAGATCAACGCTGCCGAGCAACAGATGTGGATATTTTTGGAGGATCTGCAGCTTGACAGTTTTGGTAGATACGATCAGCCATATCTAAAAGTCAACGCTTACGGAGAGGTCTATCTCCAACTTCAATTCGTGGCTTATGATAACGACAAAAGCGACGATTTGGATTGGATGACCGAGGCGGAGGAACCCGGATCGACAGACAGCAAGGATACGGAAGTCGATATTGATGTCTTCATTGATTACGATACTCGAATACGATATTCAGTCTATATAAAAATTACATAATACATTTTCCGAAAACGCGACACATCCCCCGAGAAATGTTGAGATATACCTATGAAGAGCATCTGCCCTTCGGAAAGGAGCACAATATGGACGACAAGAACATTGTCTCGCTGTATGTCGCGCGAGACCAAAATGCGATCGCGGAGAGCGACAAAAAATATGGTGCCTTTTGTCACAGCATTTCCATGAATATTGTCAACAATCGACAGGATGCCGAGGAATGTGTCAACGACACATGGTTGGGGGCGTGGAACTCCATTCCGCCCCATCTGCCCGCGTCCCTGCGGACCTATCTTGCCAAGCTGACCCGCCGTATATCCATCAACAAGTGGAAAGCAAGCCGCCGCGCCAAACGCAACCCCGACCTTATCATTGCCTTTTCTGAGTTGGAGGATTGCATCCCTGCCCCCGAGGACACCGACGAGGTTGTTTTATGCGAACTCATTGACCGTTTTCTTTCCACCGAGGATACCACAGACCGTCTCCTGTTCATAGGTCGATATTGGTACAATCGCGCGGTGGGAGACATGGCCGCTTACTACGGGCTGACGACCAACGCCGTGTCAGGGCGGCTCAAGCGCATGAGACAACGGCTCCACAAGTTTCTTGAAAAGGAGGGGTATGGGCTATGAAGGGATCTACTGCATTTGAAAAACTGACGGGTATCAGCAACCAATACATTGAGGAAGCCGCCGAGTTTTCTATACCTTCCCAACGGGCAGCATCCTCCCGCTGGGAGCGATTCAGCCACTTTATTAACAGCGGATGGGGCGTGGCCATGATCTGCGGTATCGTAGCCCTTGGTGTGATGGCAGGCATCCTCGCAGCGAGCCGCGCGGGCGGCCCAGAGATGCCGCCGATCATCCCCGGTGGACGGGTCGAAGAAACCTCAGAAAACAGAGAAACCCACCGGCGCGAAGATCCCACCGAAAACCCGGGCACCCATGAAGCTTCCACCTCCGAAGCTCCCACCGCTGAACCGGGGAGTGATGAAACTATACCGGAAGATACAGAACCGCCGATGCCAACACGCATCAATTCCGAGGAAGAAGCCATTGCGGCGGCCAAACGCTATCTGCAAAGCCTGGAGCAGGAGTTCCTGTTTCCGCTCGATTCCCTCACCGCCTCTGCGCATCTTTGGCAAGGGGGCGGCGAGCGGGAATACTGGGTCACCTTTACCTATGTTTTTGCCGGTATAGAAACACATTATGATCTCTATATCACCGTAACACCCGACGTCAAATTTAAAGATTTCCGTGAAAGTCCGTGGGAAGAAAATTCGTACTTGCTGGATTATACCGAAGAAGAGGTAAAAGCCGCCCTGTCCCGCATAAAAGGCGGAGGGATGTTTTGGCTTTCCTATGAAGACGGAAAGCTGTATGTGTGCTCCGAAGAGATCGTAGAGTATCCCCCAAAGATCCCCGGGGATAGCGGTTGCGGCATTGATCACGATCATATTTTCTACAAGGAAGAGGTTTTGCACACAGAAAATTGAAAAAATTTCAGATTCATGAAAGATTCCCCCAAAAATGTTGTGTATCAGGGTGAAGGAGCCTTCATCATTTCACCCAACACAGAAAGGAGGTCTTGGTATGGACGACAAGGACATTGTGTCCCTGTACTTTGATCGGAACGAGCAAGCCATCGCAGAGTCAGAGCGGACTTACGGCACCTATTGCCGCACCGTCGCCATGGGTATACTGGACAACGCTTCGGATGCCGAGGAATGTGTCAACGACACCTGGGTGGCGGCGTGGGGATCCATCCCTCCGCATCGGCCGACCCTGCTGCGGACGTATCTTGGCAAGCTCACCCGAAACATCGCCATCAACCGACTGAGAAGCCGCAGGCGGCAAAAAAGACACCCCGAATTCATGCTGTCGCTCAGCGAGCTGTCCGAGTGCATCCCCGCACCCGAAGAGGAGCTTGACACCCGCCTCCGAGACCTTTTGGACGAATTTCTCGCCGCCGCAGAGCCACTGGACAGAAAATTGTTTGTGGGTCGGCATTGGTACAACCGCTCGGTGTCGGTTCTGGCACAGGGCTATGGCCTGACGCCCAACGCGGTCTCTGTCCGCCTTTCGCGGATGCGGGAAAAGCTCCGTACATTTTTGAATGAAAGGGGGTACGAACCGTGAAACGTCTCAACATAGCAAGTACATTCACAGACATCAACGAGCTTTATATCGCCGAAGCGGCGGATATGCCCTATGCCTCGGCGGTCATACCCAAAAAACAGCGCGGCAACGCGTTCACACGATTTTTGAACAGCGGCATCGGCGTTGCCATGATCTGCGGCATCGTGGCTATCGGCGTGACCTTGGGAGTTCTGATGATGGGGTGGAACGATGACCCTGTCTCTCCCGTCGGTAACGCGGTGACATCCACAGCCCCTGAAACAAGCGCCACCGCAACATCCTTTGCCTTTTCCTACGAAATCGCTCCCGCCAAGGATGACTACGAGCCCGGCGAAACCCTCACCGTAACAACCGAAGTGGAAAACCTCGGGGAGAGCTTTACCGTCAAGGGCAGCAGTCAGGCCTTTCACGCGGCGGCATGGCTGATTCCCCACGGAAGCACCGATATTCACAATGCCGAGGGCAAGATCAACGGCAATTTTGCCATCCGTGAAGACTATGTGATCCAAACCATCGAAACCGGCGATATTGGCCGCCACAGAGGTAGCATTCTTCTCCCCGAAACCGCATCGGGGATCTACGATCTGGTGCTGTCCTACGGGGATGAGTATCAAGTGTTTGAAAATGCGGTGCGTGTGGGGACCGCGGTCATCGAATCCTTTGCTTTTTCCTACAGCATTTCTCCCATCAAGAATTAATACGAGTCAGGCGAAACCATCACCGTAACAACCGAAGTGAAAAACCTCGGGGACAGCTTTACCGTCAAGGACGGCAGTCAGGCCTTTTACGCGGCGGCATGGCTGATTCCCCACGGAAGCAACGGCATCCGCGACGTAGAGGGGCAGATCAACGGCATTTTTGAGGTCGATCATGACGCTGTGATCCAAGCCATCGAAACCGGAGAAATTGGCCGCCAAACGGGCAGCATTCTTCTTTCCGAAACCGCTTCGGGAGACTACGATCTGGTGCTGTCCTATGGCGATGCGTATCAGGTATTTGAAAACGCGGTGCGCGTAAGGACTGCGGTCACCAAAGACATCTTCCGTTTCACTTACGAGATACAGGAGGGCGAAAGCTCCTACCATCCGCACGCCTTCCGTTGGGGTGATATCCTATCTGTTTCCGCAACGGTAGAAAATCTGGGTGCGCCCTTTGAGATCACAGGTCACAGTCTGGAATTTTCTCCCCGCATCAGCTTCAAGCATGAATACCGCGACGACGTGCTGGAAGTCGTTTGCGCCTATCCCGACGATATTCTTACCCGCACAGTGGAAACAGGGGAAATCGGCCACATTCAGGGCTATGTCACTATCCCTGAGGATACACACACCGGATTATACGACCTCTATCTTTCCTACGGCGATACAGTCATCAAGATTGCCGGCGCACTCTATGTCTCCGTCACCGAGGAATATGCCATCGCTGCCGCCAACGAATATATGGCAGGCAGAACCTCCCCCATTCCGCTGGAAAATATGCGGATGGACGTATCTACGTTTCCGGATTCGGATGATTATTATTTTTCCTACACCTACTTTTTGGGAAAACTTCCAACCGACTATCGATTTACCCTGAAGGTCAATCCAAACGGGCGTGTTTACGATTATAAACGCACCGAGTGGGATCCCGAGGCTTACTACGCCATCTACACCGACGAGGATGTCAACGCCGCCCATGAGCGATTGAACAAAAAAATCTCGGAACAACTGGGCGACCACATCAACTCTTCTATGTGGATAACTGTGCTGGAAACCAAGGAAGAAAAACTATATGTCTACGCAGAAATTATTTTGGACTGCGAGCACGGTCCTGAGTGCAACGGATTAGAATCCGAAGACTTTGTCTGCTTAGGCCACGAGCACTATTTCTTTGAAGAAGAAGTCACCAAGATCACCCCATAAAAAGATCCCGTCCGTAACGCCTGTTACGGACGGGATCTTCATATACGGAATGATCAGACAGCCGAGGTATACTGAATGTTGGTGACGGAATCGTCGCGCAGGATAAACGTCAGCTTGACCGTGCCGCTCGTATATACAAGGCTCTCGCCCTGTGCCGTTCCTTCGGAGCCCATAGCCTTCACCACGTCCTTGCGGGAGGAACCGATGGTCAGCCCATTGGGAATAGCGACTTCATCGCTCGTCAGCTCGATCATGTTGATGATGTTGCCGTTTCTGTCAGGTGTGGTATAAACAGAAAAGCCTTTGTAGTAGTAAATATAATCCTTTCCTGCAAAGCCACCGCAGGACTCGCTGAGATTATAAGAGGCCCAGTTGCCGAGTGCTTTGAGTGCTTCTTCCTCCGAATCGCCGATCTTCACGGTAGCGTCGTTATATACAAAGGAGAACGGGTCAGCTCCCCCGTCTTTTTTACCGCAAGCGGTAAAGGCAAGGCACAAAAACAGAGCGGCCATCAGAAATGCGAGGATGCGAGAAGTCTTTTTCATGGTTCAAGTTCCTTTCTTTGTGAGAAAAATTAGTATCAGGGATGTGCGGCGGCGGTCTTTTCCGCTTCATACGCCGCCAAACGCGCATCCCAGACAGCAGCCAGAGCCGTATCGCCTCTGCGGTCGGGTGCGCTGTGGTTTTCGGTCAGGATCTTTCCGAAATACCGCGTCATTTTTTCGGCACCGTACACATTGAGGTGCACGCCTGCATCATAGGTGTCGGTGGTCATGTCAATGCCGATCTCATCGGCCAGAGGAATAAAATTATAATAGCTGAGCCGATGCTTTTCGGCATACGCCGTGATCTGCTCGTCCCATTCGTCATACCAATGGTAGAAAATGGAATCGGTAGGCGCTTTGATGAGGATCAGCTCTATGCCCTTTTCTTCACACAGCGACCTCATGCGATCCAGATAGTCCATCGCTGTTTGCGGCAGCGTATAATCCGCCAAGGGACGGGGTTTTTGCCCCTCCTGATATTCATACGGAACAATATCCGTTTGCATGAGATATCCGCTGTGGGAGACCGTCGGCTTGTCGGCAAAGGCGTACCTGAAGTCCTCGGAGGTAAGCTCCTTCCATCGGCTGTGATAGCGGAGGAGGGGCCAGATATACGACGCGAGGGATTCTTCGTCGGTCTTGGATGCATGAATCGCATCCAGCTTGGTCTTGGACCATGCCATGCCGTCCAGCGCCAGGCGGTTATACGCTTCCTTTTGCGGCTCGCCGTACTTGAGTGCCAAAACGTTAAAAACCACAGTCTTGGGTGTCTCATACCGAAGCGCATCCTCCAGCATATAATAGGAATGCCAGACAAGCTGCTGTGCGCCGCCGCGGACATAGGAGGAAATACCGTACTCCTGCCAAAGGATCGCGGGCACGAAGGATTCGTACACCTCACAATCTCCGATGAACAGAACGTCATGGTTGGTCTCCTTGACCGAAGCATAATATTCCTCGGTAAGTGAGCCCTCGGGGGAGGCAGACACGTATTTGGGTTGCAGGATCAAGGTGGCGCATATCAGAATGGCCACGGTCAAAAGGAGAGCTACGGAGAGCGCCCAAGCGCGGATGATGTATGTTCGTTTCATATCCGTCCCTCCCTTTAAAACTGCGTTTGGTAGATGAAATCGCCTGCGTCAAAGCCGATGCCGTAGCAGCCGAAGATCAGAATCACCAGGATCAAAACAGCACAGCTACAGGCAAAGAGCCACGGGCGCTCGGAGATCTCGGTGAGCACAGGCCTTGTTTTGCTGCGATGAGAGACAAGGAAGACGACAAGCGTTCCGAGAGCGATCGCGATGCATTGCCACAGCTCAAGTCCCAGAGATTGGAGGAGCTTTCCGCCCGCCAGATCTCCCCAAGACGCAAAATCGTAAAAAACAGAGCCAAAGGCCATGAAGGTCACGGGAACGTCACGGTAGCAATCCAAAATGCGGATCGTACCCATAAGGAAAAACGTGCGCACAGCGCAAAAACCGCCGTAAGCCGCCCGATCCTTGAGCGAGGGGAATTTCTTGTGGAATTTGGCATAGAGGGGGGATAGCTCGCGGGAGATCAGGATCACCGCGCCGTTGAGAAGTCCCCAGACGATGAAATTCCAGGAGGCGCCGTGCCAAAGGCCCGTCAAAAACCAAGTAATCAGAGTGGCCAGATACACAGGCAGACGCATACCCACACCGCGCCCCAGCTTGTCCTTGCTCCATTTGGAGAGCTTTTTCATGGGCGCGCTGATGGACAGCGGATTGAACACGTAATCCGTAAAATACGAGCCCATCGTGATGTGCCAGCGGTTCCAGTATTCCTGCGTGGAACGGGAGGCGAAGGGATGGTCAAAGTTCTCGGCAAGCCTCAGCCCCATCATGCGTGCAAGACCGATGGTCACGTCGATACCGCCCGTAAAATCACCGTAGATCACGGCAGAATACAGGATGATCAGAAGCAGGACATACATACCCGTCATGGTATCGGGAGAAGCAACGATGGCTTTGACGGCAATCATGGCTGTATCGGCTATGACCACCTTTTTGAAAAATCCCCACAGCACGCGCAGACCGCCCTCGGACAGATTCGACCATTCCGCGTTGTGCGGCGTAAAAAACTGCGGTGCGAGATCCTTGTGTCGGCTGATCGGTCCTTGCAAAACCGCCGGGAAGAAGGAAATGAACAGCGCGTATTTGGCGATATTCCCTTCCGCCTCGGTCTTGCCCCAATATACGTCGATGAGATAAGCGGTGGAACGGAAAATGTAATAGGAAATACCCAAAGGGAGGATGAGCGAGGGAACGGTCACGCCCTTCGAGCCGAAGATCGCCAGAAGATCGTTGACGCCGCTCAACACAAAGCCCGTGTATTTGAGCACGCCGAGAATGGCAAAATTGAACACCAGACCGCCCACAAGGTAGGGGCGTTTTTTCTTTTTGGCATTGTTTTTGAATGCCTTGCGCTCCTCCTTCGTCATGTCCGCTTTATGCGCGGCAAGGTAATCCTCGTCCAGCCTGTCCCGCCTGCGGATCCCCAGGGCGCACAGCCACGTGGACAGAATGGTCACCAGAATAAACGGCAGATACCATCCTCCCGCCGACAGGTAGAACAGAAAGGAAGATATGAGAAGGACGATCCACTGTCCCCGTTTTGGGACCGTGTAATAGATCAGGAGCGTCAGTACGGCAAACAGGATGAACGCCGCAGACGTAAAGCTCATCGTCCGCCTTACGCCTCATCAAGACGCTGTACGAGCGCCCACAAAGCCTCGGCCGAGTCGAAATTCTCAGGCAGGATCTCTTCGGCAGGGATCTGCACGTCGAAGCGGTCGTCGATCTCCGAGATGATGGCTACGATATCCAGAGAATTCAGTATGCCGTTTTCGACAAGCCCTGTTTCGGTGGTAAAATCCACGTCGTCGTGGAGTTCGGTGAGGATGTCAATGATTTCGTTCATAGTGTGTCCTTTCATGTGATAGGTTGTTTTCAAATCATCATTTCCCGCAGGGAAATGTTCCTTACCGTTCCGCCCTCGGCGGAACATTTCACTCGCGCGAAGCCGTGCGAGCGAAAATTTCACGTTTGCAAAGCAAAAATTTCACGTTTCTCCGCAAGAGAAACATTTCACTCCTCTTGCTCCGCTCTTTCCCGAAGCCCCTTCCGATCCAGCTTACCGTTGGGGGTTCTGGGCATCGCCGTCAGCACCTCGCATATCGCAGGCAGCATATAGCGCGGCAGTTTTTCACGGAGCGCCTTTTGCATATCCTTGGGATGCGCGTCGCCCACATAATAGAGCGCGATCCGCTTGCCCGGGTTATCGTACACGCAGCAGCATTGACCTACGCCCTCAACAGACGCGGCGGCTGCTTCGATCTCTCCAAGCTCAATGCGGTGTCCCATATGCTTGATCTGGGCGTCCCGTCGGGAGATAAATACCAGCTCTCCGCGCTCGTTGTAGCGGCCAAGATCGCCTGTGCGGTAGATGAGCTCGGGATAGTACGGATTCAACGGATTTTGCACAAAGGCCTCTGCGGTTTTCTCGGGATTGGCGTAATAGCCAAGTGTCACGCAGGTGCCCTGCATATGGATCTCCCCCACCTCTCCGTCAGCGGCTTCCTTACCGTCATCGGTGAGCAGGAGAATGCGGGTATTGTTGAAGGGATAGCCCACGGGAATAGGCTCGTCGGGCAGAAGGTCACGGACAGGCCAATAGCAGGACATACCCGTGGCCTCGGTTGGGCCGTAAAGATTGAAAAATGCGGCATCGGGGTAAGCCGCGCGCCACAGATCGTACTGGGGACGTGGGAACACCTCACTGCCAAAGCAAATGGTGGTCAGATATCGAGGCGGCGTTTTTTCGAGTGCCCCCAGCGCCGAGATCATGGTCAGAGCGGAAACCACCCAACAAACCGTATTGATCCTGTGCGCATTTAAGAATTCGCAGAGCTTGACGGGGAACATAAAGAGCTTTTTGGGAACAAGATAGACCGTGGCACCGTATTTGAGCGTGGGCATGATCTCCTTGAGCGGCGCGTCGAAATACAGTGGCGTTTGATTGGCAAACACGGTGTCCTCGGAAAAAGGCAGCACCTCGCAAAGCGCTTCTGTATAGTCGATCACAGAGCGGTGGCAGGCGGCCACGCCCTTGGGAATTCCCGTCGAGCCCGAGGTAAACACCACGTAGATGGGATCGGTGTCGATCTGCCTGCTACGGATATCCTCAAGCGCGGCGGAATCCTCGGAACAGGCCTTGGCTTCCTCCCACGAAAGGATCTCTCCGGAGAACAGGCCTTTTTCGGCAAGCTCGTTGGCCTTCTTTGTATTTTTTTCGTCGCATACCAGCACACGGGCCTTCATGGTGTCCATGATCTGTCCCATGCGTGCAAGCGGCATATCGGTATCCAGAACAACGTAATAGCATCCGCTGTAAATTACGCCCAGCGTCGCGGCAACAGCTTCAGGGGAGCGATCCAGAAGCAGCATCACAGGCTCGCGGCGATATGCCTTGGCAGAGAGATATGAGCCCACACGGCGCGAGATCTGTAGCAGTTCTCCGTGCGTAAGCGTACGCTCTCCGTCGGAAAAAGCGAGCTTATCCGGCATACGCGCGGCAGTATTTTCAAGATATTGCAGGATATTTTTCAGCATGGCACGTCCTTTGTGCGGTGTACGGCACAAACGCCGCACGCCGATCAGTAGTAGGGTTGAAGCTCGGGTGTCGGGGTGATGATCTCGGTTGCGGTCGGGGGATATGCCGAAGCGTCATAGTGATAGAAGGTCAGGCCCGACATACGGTTGTAGGCATAGAGTTGCTTTTCGGTCAAGAGACATCCGCTGTTTTCATAGGTTTTGCGAAGTCTTGTGGCATCGTAATGATACCAGCGAGGATTTTCACGGCTTCCCAGATTGACCATCAGCCAGAAATGGGTACCCTCCTCCACACCGGGCGTGCGTTCGATCTCACGGTAATCCAATCCGTAATATATCACAAACGCCTTGGTGGCGGCAAAGTAATTGAAGCAATCCCCCGTGCCCGTCACAAACAGGCCGTCATACGCGGCACGTACCCAGTCGGATTTATCGGAATCCGAGGTATAGGAGATATGCTCCTGAATATACGCGTGCGCCGCGCGGAGCTTTTGCTCCACAGTCATATCGGGGGTCGTGATCTGTGCAGAGAGCGCCGCGATCTTATCCATGAGCTGCGCTTCGGTGATCTGATTTTCATAAATGTGGATCACGGTTTCCGCCGCAGAAGTATTTCCGCAGGCATCCGTCGCGGTATATTTGACGGGATAGTCTCCGGGAACGGCGGGCTGTACGGCAGAGGAATCCACGTCAATGGTAATTTCGCCGCTGCAATTATCCGTGACCTCCAGGCCTTTGCGGTAGGCGATCGCCTCACCGACGAATGCCGACAGCTCGGGAACCTTGACAAACGTGGGCGCTTCCCTGTCCAGAATCACCGTCAGGATGGAATGGCATTCGTCGGAGACGTTGCCGCTGGCATCCTTGACACGGAAGGAAATATCATAGTCGCCGATCGCCGTCATATCGGGCAGATCGCAGGTAAAATAGGCGGTATAGTCATCGGGCTCTACGATCGTGTTGATAAAATCAGCCGCGTTGGGCGTTTGCGTTCCCAAAGCATGGTAGATATGCCGTGTGGTCACGATAGGCTTTTTTGTGTCCTTGACGGTCAGCTTCAGGATATACTTTTTTCCCTCGGCATCCGTCAGACTCAGCTCATACTTACCCGCGTGGTTGATACAGTTCGGATCATACCCTGTGTCGTAAGCCAAGCCCTCGGCATCCGAAAGCTCGGCAGGCTCGGGCAAAGGCGTTCCCGCCTGGAGCGTATAGGTGAGCTTTTCGGTACATCCCGACAAAAGCAGGCAGCACAGCAGCCCACCGACAATCGGGAGATACCGTTTCAGGTATTTTTTTATCTTCAAGGCAGACTCCTTCATATTACAATAAGAGTATTATATATTATTATAACAAATCTCCCCCGTCAAGTCAACGGGGGAGACAAATCTTTTTTGTTATTTTGTGAAAATTTTAAATGTGACCTTGTCATGCTCTCACAGCGCCAGCAGCTTTTCCACTGCCGCCAGTCGCAGACATACGGTCAGGCCCTCCATAGCCAGCGAAAGATTCTCATTGGAGGGGAAGGTCGGTGCGATGCGGATGTTGGCATCGGCGGGATCGTTACCGTAAGGATAGGTAGCGCCCACGGTGGTAAGGGTCACACCCGCGGCCTTGGCCAGCGCATAGGCACGCTTGGCGGTACCCGGCATGGTAAAGAGACTGACGAAATAGCCACCCAAGGGCTTTGTCCAATGCGCAAAGCCTGCCTCGGTAAGGTCTCGGTCCAAAGTGGAGAGCACGATCTCAAACTTGGGACGCAGAATGGCCGCCTGCTTTTTCATGTGCGAAAGGATCCCCTCGGCGTTGCCGAAATACTTGACGTGGCGCATCATGTTGAGCTTGTCGTAACCGATGGTCTGGATGCCGACGATGGGCATGACCTGCTTCATATTGCGGTCAGACATGGCAAAAATGGCCACTCCCGAGCCGGGGAAGGAGATCTTGGAGGTAGATGCAAAATAGAACACGCGATCTTCGGTTCCGAGCTTTTCACACTCCTTGAATATGTCGAGCAACTCGTCTCTCTTGTCATCGTAGAGATCGTGTACAACGTAGGCGTTATCCCAGAAGATGCGGAAATCGGGAGCTGCAGTCTTCATAGCCGCGAGACGGCGAACGGTATCGTCGGAATACGTATAGCCGTCGGGGTTGGAGTACTTGGGACAGCACCAGATACCCTTGACAGATGCGTCAGCTGCTACCAACGCCTCCACGGCATCCATATCGGGGCCTGTGGGGGTCATATCCACGGGGATCATCTCAATACCCAAAGACTCACAGATGGCAAAATGGCGGTCATAGCCGGGTGCGGGGCAAACGAACTTGATCTTTCCCTGCTTGATCCAAGCCTCGCCGTCGCAGTTGCCGTAAAGCATACAGCGGGCGACTGCGTCGTACATGAGCTTAAGAGAAGAGTTGCCGCCGATAAAGAGATTTTTTTCGGGGATGTCCAGAAGCTCCGAGAACAGCTTCTTGGCCTCGGGCGTACCCTCCAGCAGGCCGTAGTTGCGGCAATCAAAGCCGGCACCCGTCTTGCAGTCCTCGGCGTTCAGGCAATCCAGCATTTCGGTGGTGATGTCCAGCTGCTCGGCACCGGGCTTACCGCGAGAGAGATCCAGCTTCAATCCGCGGGCACAGAACGCATCATAAGCCGCCTGCAGTCTTGCCTGCTCCGCCTCCAGCTCAGCGCGGGTCATATCGGTATATTTCATGGTGAAAAGTCCTCCGTGTGACACAAATTTTCGGGAGACTCGTCTTTTTTGAGACGGCCTCCGCAATCCGTGGTCTATTATATCATATTCTTTCCAAAAAAGCAAGAGGTATTTCAAAAAAATGCAAATATTTTGTATTTTTTCTGTTTCGAGGGATTTTGGGCGCGAATTGTTGCAGGATTTTGTGAATTTCTTGCAGAGAAGGTTCAAAAGAGCCCCGCCTCAAAAGAGGCGGGGCGGGATATAGGATCAGGATTGGGATTTGGGGATGTCACCGTCGGTGCAGTGAACGGTGTAGTTGCCGGTGTTTTTATTCCAGTTGCTACCTTTGGTAATTGACTTCCATTGGTATTTGGTTCCCTTGAAATATATATCTGTTAAATTCATACAATCAAGGAAAAGAGTACCTTCAAACTTGGTTATGTTGCTGTATATCGTAATGCTTGACAAATTTGTGCAACCTACAAACACGCGGTCTAGCGATTTAAGCTGGGTATTATTTGACAAAACAAGGTTGGTCAAGCCTGAACAATCCTTAAATGCATAGGCACCTATGCTCCTTATGTTGTTAGAAATATTGATATTGGTCAATTTACTACAGCCTTCAAAAACTCTTTCGGCAATCGATACTATGTTAGGTAGGGTAACACTTTCAAGGCTGGTACATCCCCTAAACATTTCGTTTTGTAAAACAGTAGTAGGCCATACGATACTTTTCAAAGATGTACACCCTTGAAACGCTCCGTACCAAGCAGACACTCCTTCAGGCAAGGTAATAGTCTCAAGACTCGTACAATATTCAAACACATACCATTGGAGGCTCAAATTTGTTGACGGCTTGGAAACAATAACTTCCGTAAGATAATCGCAATGACTGAAAGCATACTCGTCTATTCTCGTTACTTTATCATGAATGACAATGTTTTCAAGACCACTATTGGCAAATGTTCTTTGATATATCCTAGTTACGCCCTTAGGAATGTTGATCGTTTTTAAATCTTTGCATGAAGAAAATGCACCACTACCAATCATGGTTACTGTTTCAGGTAAGCTCATGCTTGTAATAGCAGTACCAAAAAACGCAGAGCCACCCAATGTTATCAAATTCTTGGACATAACCAAATCTGACAAATTAGAACACGATCCAAAGGCTTCAGAACCAATGTATGTTATATTGTCGGGTATCACCACACCATCGAGAGATTTACAATAGTAAAACGCCGCTGGCATAATGCCAATCGTATTTTCATGAAATTGAATCGTTTCGATGTTTTTATCAATGGCCGAATAGCACCACAGATATGGATTGCTCTCATTGCCCAAATAAATAGCATTGTCATATATAGTGCCTGTAAGGTTGCTCGCATACCCGTACTGACCAAACGGAGAGCTGGATCCCATATTAGCCTTATTTTCCCCCAAAGAAACAACACTACTGGGAATGGATACATAGGTCAATGCAGTGCAATTATAAAACGCACCGGCCCCAAGGGAGATCACACCTTCCGGAATCACAACACTCGTTATTTTTTTATTATAATAAAAAGCGTTTATTCCTATTTCTGTCACCACATCCCCGTTAGGAGATACGGCAGGAATCACAATATCCGTATCAGTACAATTACCTATACCACTCACATAGCAAGTCCCGTTGCCGTTAGAAACGAATTCCAATCCATCACTCGGCTTTAAAATATGACAATATTCGCACTCTCTTCCGACAAAGTTATGTCCAACAACATCCAGAAGTTCCTGCGCCACCAGCACAGCGCCGCAGGTCTCACAATGCTTACCCTCGGTCAGACCCGTTTCGGTACAAGTAGGTGCTACAGCCGCATTGGTCACTTCAACGTGTCCCTTAGCGGCCACAGTTTTCTGCGCCACCAGCACAGCGCCGCAGGTCTCGCAATGCTTACCCTCGGTCAGACCCGTCTCGGTACAAGTAGGTGCTACAGCCGCATCGGTCACTTCAACGTGTCCCTTTGCGGGCAGTTCTTTGGTCTCATGCTCGCTACACACGCCGCAAAAACGCTCAGAAAGACCGATCTCCGTGCAAGTAGGTGCAGTTACCGTCACCCAAGGCTTGAAAGCATGGGTATTATTGCCGCCCTGCTCCACATCCAGACCGCTGTCACTCCCCTGCTCTTTTCTTTCGTTCAGCAAGCGGTCAACTGCCTCCTGTACGCCGTCGGGGATCTCATCTCCCACCACATAGACATAAACCAACACTTTACAGCCGTCGATCACACCCTCTCCCACCAGCACAAGACCTGCAGGCAGGGTCAGAGCAGTCAGGCTTTCGCAGTTCTTAAAGGCATGATCGCCCACAGAGATCAAGCTGTCGGGCAGTTTAACGGTTTCAAGGGAGGTACACCCCGCAAACGCGCTGTTGCCCACAGAGGTCAGACCCTCGGGCAGAATCACGATAATCAACATATGGCAATTTTCAAAAGCAGAATTGCCAATGTTTTCCAGCTTTTCGGGCATATCAACATTTTCAAGATTATCACAGTCCGCAAAGGCACTGTCGCCCAAAGAGGTTACGCTGTCAGGGATACGAATGCTTTCCAACGCCGTACAGCCTGCAAAGGTACCCTCACGAACCTCGGTCAGACCCTCAGGCAGGATGACAATGACAAGAAGGGCACAATTCTCAAAGGCATACGCCCCAATAGCGGTAATACTGTCCGGGATTTTGATCTCGGTCATTGCGGCATTGGCAAAAGCACGTTCTCCAATCCCTACTACTGTTTCTCCTTGGGGAGAAATTTCAGGAATAATCACGTAAGTATCGGAGCAGGTACCCATACCGCTGACATAGCATGTACCATTTCCCAAAGAAGTATATGTCAGTCCGATGGAAGCATCATAGGTAAAACAAACTGTACACTGTCTATCAGCAAAGTCGTGTCCCTTCGCGGCCACGATCTCCTGCGCCACCAGCACAGCGCCGCAGGTCTCGCAATGCTTACCCTCGGTCAGACCCGTCTCGGTACAGGTGGGTGCTACAGCCGCGTCAGTCACTTCAACGTGCCCCTTCGCGGCCACAGTTTTCTGCGTCACCAGCACAGCACCGCAGGTCTCACAATGCTTACCCTCGGTCAGACCCGTCTCGGTACAGGTGGGTGCTACAGCCGCGTCGGTCACTTCAACGTGTCCCTTTGCGGGCACTTCTCTGCTCTCGCTCTCACCACAAGCGCAGACACGCTTTTCACTTCCTTTTTCGGTACAAGTCGCAGCCTTTTCCTCGCTCCAATCGCCAAAAGTGTGCTCATGGGGCGGCTCGGTGTCCGGCTCTTGCGTATCAGATCCATCTGCACCGGGCTCGTCCGTACCGGGTTCATCCGTACCGGACTCATCCGTACCGGGTTCATCCGTACCGGACTCATCCGTACCGGGCTCATCCGTACTGGACTCATCCGTACTGGACTCATCCGTACCGGGTTCATCCGTACCGGGCTCGTCCGTACCGGGCTCATCCGTACCGGACTCATCCGTACCGGGCTCATCCGTACCGGGCTCGCTCGCGGTGGGCTCTTCGGTCACGTCGCCGCTTTCGGGAGCTGCACCGACCTCCGTCTCGGGAACAGTATCGGTGGGTGCCGACGTGGGGACTTCCCCACCAAGCGTTTCGGCAGGCGTGCTGTCGTCACCGCAACTCGCGAGCGCCATAAGCACCGCAAGCAACAAAAGCATTGCTGTCAAAAATGTCGCACGCTTTAAAATCTTCATGCTCTTCTCCTTTGGATTCATGTGTTTTTATTCTTCGCATATTCATACACCCTTGTGCAAAATATACATTAACAATAGCATATCACCAAATATGTTTTTCTTTTTTTCCTGTTCATGAACGTTTTTTAAACTTTTCGTATAAAAACACGCCCGCGGGTATAAATTGTCGCTATGCACAAAAAACTGTTGCATTTTTTTATTCGAGAACTATCTCCGTGCATACTTACCGCATAAATATTGCCCCATCTCGGAGAGATGGGGCAAATCTATCATGATTCGGACTTAACAATGTCACCGTCGGTGCAGTGGACGGTGAAGTTGGAAATGAACCAATTTTCCCCCTTAGCAATGGAGTTCCACTGAGAAATGGTACCATTGAAAGTAATGTCCTCCAAGCCATAACACATGAAGAACGCCTGAACTCCGATGCTCGTCACGCTGTCAGGAATTTTGATGCTCTTAAGGCTGCTACCGTAGAACGCACCATAGCCAATGTTCATCACGCCGGCGGGAATCTCGATGCTCGTCAGGCGCTCGCAATAGTAGAACGCCTCATCTCCGATACTCATCACGCTGTCGGGAATTTCGATGCTCGTCAGGCTCTGGCAATAGCGGAATGCCCCATCGCCGATGCTCGTCACGCTGTCGGGAATCTCGATGCTCGTCAGGCTACTGCACTTATAGAACGCATTATCGCCGATACCTACGGTATCAGCTCGCAAGGTTACGTTTGTCGTCTGCTCGTCACAATCAATGACCCACTTATCTACATAACTAACGCCATTTTCGATTTGAATGAGATTATTG
>JAGASP010000001.1 GCA_017621695.1 Clostridia bacterium | reverse complement strand
TTCTGCACCAGGGCGCTATCGCTCTCGGCGAGATCGACCTGTCCAAGTACAGCAAGGTCATCATCAAGGTTGGTGTTGACAACTCTCAGGTGACCATGGATCACCATGCCGCTAACGCACACAACCGCATCATGCTGACCAGCGTGGATACCCACATGACCAACTCTCCCGCAGATGAGAACGTGATCGCATACGTGGATTACACTCCCATGGGTTGGGCTGTTCAGGCCATCGAGATCGACCTGACCGGTGTTGACTACAACGGTCCCGTGTTCGCAACCTACGACACCCTGCCCGGTACCTTCATGCTCTTCGCTGAGGTTGAGTTCATCGGTGCAGAGAAGCCCGAGGAGCCCATCGGCCCCGAGGCTCCCGTTGCTGACAATGTAACCATTGATTTCTCTACCAAGGATCAGAGAACTGAGTACAGTACCTCGATTCAAGTTTGGGAAAACGGAGACTTTGTTATCACCAACAACAAGGCCGGCTCTAAGAGCAACGTTGGTGACTATGCGAACCCCGCTCGATTCTATGCAAGCTCTGAGTTGATCTTTGCTTATCCCGGTATGACCAAGATCGTCATTGATGCCAACGACGGCAAGCCCGTTGAAGGTTGGGTCGAGTGCATCAATGACAGCAACGCAACTGTTACTCAGGACGGCAATATTGTAACCGTCGAGTTCACAACTCCTGTTGATTCCTTCACGGTTACTGTTGGCGCTCAGGTTCGCGCAAATGCCATTACCGCCTATGCTGAAAAGGCTGAGCCTGAGGTTCCCGCAGGTGAGATCTATTACGTGACCACCACCGATACCTACGGCTTCTTTGACGAGTACACCTTCACCGCTACCGTTTCCGGTACCTACACCTTCACCCTGCCCGCAGGCCTCAGCCTGTACAGCAAGGCCGCTTACGATGCCTGGGATGCCCCCGAGGTTGACCTCTATGCCAATGACAACGGTGGCGCAACCGTTACCTTTGATCTGGCAGCAGGTGCCTCCTACGTCTTCTACGTAGGTGCAACCACCAAGGCTGATTGGGAAATCGTTTGGACTGTAGAAGAGAAGGAGATCGGCGGCGGCGACGAGCCCGAAGATCCCGACACTCCTGTTGAGCCCGCTGAGGACATCTCCGGCACTTACACCGCAACTGCCCAGTATCAGGGTACCGGTACCGTTGTGATCAATGCTGTGGAAGGCACTCTTGTGTTCACCGATTCCAAGGGTAACGTGACCGAGTACGGTCTGAGCATCGAAGAGGACGGTAGCGTAGTTCTGTCTAACCAGAATGGTCCTATCGCTCCCAACATGGCTCTCTACTTCGGTGGCATTGAGCTGGGTGCTGACGGTATGCCCGCAGTATTCTACAACAACGGCTATGAGTACACCCTGTTTGCCGGTGCTCCCATCGAGCCCGACGAGCCCGACGTTCCTGTTGGCGACAACGTTCTGAATGTTGGTGCAAACACCATCGTTATCACCGATGAAATCATCGCTAGCGGCGGCGTTGAGTACACCCTCGTCGTTGAGGCAGAGGGTCAGTACACCTTCGACGGCGACTTCTTCGCTCAGGTTCTCAACGGTATGGGTATCCCTGTGGGTACCGGTTCTGCTTACCTGTCCGAGGGCACCTACACTGTGAATCTCGGCACCATGCAGATCTCTGCCGCAGGTGAGTACACCCTGACCGTTCTTTACGAGGCTCCCGGCGAGCCCGAAGAGCCTGATGTTCCCGTGGTTCCCGGTAACCCTGCAATCGAGGCGCTCCCCTTTACCTATGAGGTTGGCGCAGAAGGCCTCGATATGGACGGTGTTTACTTTGACTACACTGCTACCGAGGCAGTAACGCTTGTCATCACCAAGCCCGCAGGCGCATACGTTTCCTTGACCGCTACCAACAACTGGGAAGAGATCGATGGCCACTACGAGCTGCTTGTTAATGCAGGTGAGACCATCACTCTGAACTTCTGGTCCATGAGCGGCATTTCTGAGGGTACCTTCACCGTTTCCCTTAAGGCATAATTAAGGTTTAACAAACCTCATTGCACAAGGACGCCCCCACCCGCAAGGGTGGGGGCAATTTTTATAATCAAAAACAGAAAAGCTCCCGTTAGCAGGTACGGGAGCTTTCTCTGTATATAAGCCGCAAGGAGAGCAACGGCTCTAAAAGGGAAGCGCGTGGGATGGCACGCGGGAATCCCCATTATACAGCCTTCATGAAATCAGGTCTTGCGGGGCAATCCAGAAATGCGGACGCGGAGATCATGCAAACCGCTTCGGGAAGAGCGACGCTTTCAAGTGCGCCGCAGAAGGAAAACGCACAATCGTCAATACGGCGAACCTTGGAAGGAAGAGAAATCGAGGGCAGCGAAACACAAGCAGAAAATGCGGACGTGCGGATGACGGTCAGCTCTTCGGGAAGACGAACATAGATCAGGGAACGGCAACCTTCAAACATTCCCTCAGAAAGCTCAGTCATGCAATCGGGAAGCACGACCGCGCGCAGACGGGTACAATGCGCGAATGCTTTTCTTCCGCAGAACAACTGGGAATGCAACTCGCCGAGCGACAGGACGGTGAGGCATTCGCAACCCATGAATGCGCGATCGCCAATATAGGAAAGATCGCTGTAATGCCCATTGCCGGAACCGAAGCGAACCTCCATCAGATTTTCGCAAAACGCAAAGGCACGCACGCCGATCCACTGAATCGAAGCAGGAAGATCCACTCTCTTGAGAAAAGACGAACCGGCAAAAGCACGGTCATCCACGGCAATCACGCGGCGGCCTTCAGCATCGGTTTCGGGGATCTCCAAGGTCGTCATTTCTTCAGTGAGCATCTGGAATCCGGTCACCTTACAAGTGGTCTCCGACAGGGGAGAGAAGGAGAGAAAACGGATTGCGGAATCGTAACTCATGCGTGTCATAATGCATACCATCCTTTATGAAAAATTCTTTTCGCAACCGAGGAGAGAACCCGGGAGAATATCGGTGGCGAATTTTGATAGTTTCCTTTGATGTGCGTCTATTATAGCATATAAAACTGCATTATTGTAAGAATAATTTGTAAACAAAGAGAAAACAATGAAGAAAATAATTCCCAAAAAGGAAAACATAATGCGATCGTATCAGACATAAATTGATAAGAAACATTGTGTGTAATTCCATAAAAGAAACGAATCGTGCCGAGAAACAGAAAATATTCACGAAAAAAATTATGTGTAATTTCGGACAAATTGTTTGCACCCTCTTGCAAAAAATTCATTCATTTGTTATAATGGTGGAAAGAAAGGAAGCTTCCTTTTTTGAATCATCTATATCTGTTTGAAGGAGGATATGACGCATGGATCAAAATCTGAACTCCATGAAAAATATTAAACAAGCCTTTATCTCCCCCTCTGTTGCTTACCGCGGCAAGCCCTTCTGGTCGTGGAACGGCGAGCTTCGCGGGGAGGAGCTGGTACGGCAGGCCCACGTCATGAAGGAGATGGGTCTGGGAGGTTACTTCATGCACTCCCGCGCGGGACTCATCACCGAGTACCTGGGGGATGAGTGGTTCGACCTCATCAACGAGGTCGCCGACGCCGCCGAGGAGGATGGTATGGAGGCCTGGCTCTACGACGAGGACAGATGGCCCTCGGGAAGTGCCGGCGGTAAGGTCACGGTGGATCCCCAGTACCGCATGAAGTCCCTCTACGTCTACGAGTCCGCCCCCGATAAGGTGGACTGGAACGATCAGTCCTTTGCCCTCTACGTGGCCAAGCTGGACGGCCTCAACCTCTATACATATAAGGAGCTGGACACTTCCTCTATCGCCTGCTGTAAGTGCGCTGCCCGCAAGGTGAAGGAGGCCATCGCCGAGCTGACTGATGCCGCCGCAAATGATCCCGGCGAGTGGAAGGCTCTCCGCTTCGCCATCGTGCCCGACCCCTGCAACTCCAACTACAACGGTACCACCTACATCGACACCATGAGCCGCAAGGCCACCGATAAGTTCATCGAGATGACCCACGAGGAGTACGCCAAGCGCTGCGGCGACCGCCTCGGGAGAAGCATCAAGGGCATCTTCACCGACGAGCCCCACCGCGGCCACTGCTTCGACAACCGCCGCGAGCACGATGGCGTCATGTCCTGCGCCACCGCCTGGACGGATGATATTTTCGAAGAGTTCGAGACCCGCTATGGATTTGCCTGCCGTCCCATCCTCCCCGAGCTGTTCTACCGCAAGAACGGTGAGATCGTCGCCCCTGTCAAGCTCCACTACATTGACCTGGCCAACGCCCTCTTCCTGGAGCGCTTCGCCAAGCCTCTGAACGACTGGTGCAACGATCACGGCATCCAGTTCACGGGTCACGTCCTCCACGAGGACAGCCTCATGAACCAGACCGTCCCCAACGGCTCCCTCATGCGCTTCTACGAGTACATGGGCTACCCCGGCGTGGACGTGCTGACCGAGCATAACCGCTGCTACTGGATCGTCAAGCAGTTGGCCTCCGCCGCCCGTCAGCTGGGCAAGAAGTGGCTGCTCTCCGAGCTGTACGGCTGTACCGGCTGGCAGTTTGACTTCAAGGCCCACAAGGCCGTGGGCGACTGGCAGGCACTATTTGGCATCAATCTCCGCTGCCAGCATCTGTCCTGGTACACCATGGAGGGTGAGTCCAAGCGCGACTACCCCGCCTCCATCCTCCACCAGTCTCCCTGGTACAAGGACTACAGCAAGGTCGAGGATTACTTCGCCCGTATGGGTCTGGTCCTCTCCGAGGGCAACCCCGATTGCGACGTGCTGCTGCTCAACCCCATCGAGTCCGTCTGGTGCCAGGCCTACGCAGGTTGGGCACAGTGGATCGCCAACGTCTCCCCCGACGTTGCACCTTACGAGCAGAGATACGCACAGATCTTCCACTACCTCACTGACCATCAGATCGACTTCGATTACGGCGAGGAGGAGATGATGTCCCGCATGGCCTCGGTGGACGTCACCGATGGCAAGCCTATCCTCCGCGTGGGAAATGCTGCCTACAAAACCGTCATCGTCACCAATATGCTCACCATCCGTCCCACCACCCTGGCTCTCCTTCGTGAGTTCATGGCCAAGGGCGGCAAGGTGATCTTCGCGGGCGATGTTCCCGCCTACGTCAACGCTGTCAAGTCCGACGAGCCCGCCAAGCTGTCCGAAAGTGACAACGCCGTGCGTGTTGAGCTGACCGAGGATGCTCTCGTCTCTGCTGTTCGCACCTTGACTGACGCTTCCGTGACGGTGGTCAACGGCGATGGTGAGACCGAGAAGGCCGTGTTTGCACAAGTTCGTAAGAATTTCGGCGGCGACGGCTACGCCGTGGTGATCCTTAACACCGACCGACAGAACGGCCGCGATAACCTTACTCTCAAGCTCTCGGTTCCCGCAGGCTACACGGTGCAGGAGTGGGATCTGGAAACGGGCGACCGCTTTGACGCATCTGCTCTCTCCTTCCATGTGGGTGGAGAAATGTGCATCGCCACCGATCTTGAGGCCGCAGGCACCCGTTGCTTTGTCCTCACCAAGACCCCCGAGGAGTTGCCCGCCGTCACCGAGTACGAGACGGTGGCCTCCGAGACCCTGACGGGCGAGTTCCCCTACGCCGCCCACGAGCCCAACGTCTGCGTTCTTGACTGGTGCAAGTGGCGCTGGAAGGATGGGGAGTGGCACGACGAGGCCGAGGCCCTGTGGACCGACAGACAGATCCGCTCGGATATCGGCATCGAGTGGCGCGGCGGCGGTATGCTCCAGCCTTGGTACGCCAAGCTCAACGATACCAAACAGTACGGCGAGCTTCAGCTCTCCTATGAATTCTATATCGACACCCTCCCCGAAACCGACGTGTTCCTGGCGGGTGAGCGCCCCGAGTTGAATCAGTACAAGATCAACGGCGTGGAGCTGCACAACGACGACATCAACGACTTCTGGGTGGACGACTGTTTCAAGAAGATGAAGATCCCCGCAGGCACCCTCAAGCTGGGTCGCAACGAGGTCACCATCGACGTCACCTTCATGCGTACCACCAACGTGGAGGCTCTGTATCTGGTGGGTATCTTTGGCGTCAAGGTGGACGGCAAGAAGCGCACCATCGTGGATACGCCTCCCCTGATCGGTTGTGACAACTACGCCGCCTATAATCTGCCCTTCTACACGGGTAATATGGAGTACAACCTCGCTCCCGACGATTTCGAGAACATTCTCGGCGACGCCGCAAAGGATGCTGACCGCATCGTCCTGACTCCCAAGGAGTTCACGGGCGGTTGCGTCAAGGTCGTAGCCGCGGGCAAGACCACGGTTCTTGGCTGGGATCCCTACGAGGCCGACGTCACCGAGGCCTACCGCAACGGTCTGCCCATCTCGGTCATCGTAGAGGGTGTCCGTACCAACGTCTTCGGTCCTCTCCATGAGGTCGCTAAGCCCGCAGGTGCCTGTGGCCCCGGCAACTTCGTCACGGGCGGCTCCGCTTGGACCGACGACTACAGCCTCCTGAAGAGCGGTCTGCGCGGCTTCACCTTCAAGGCGCAGAAGAAGGCGTAATTCCACCGAACAAAGGAAAGGGAGGCCATCGGTCTCCCTCTCCCTTTATAGCAGAAGGAAACGAATATGAAACAGATCGTTACCACCACCTGTGTCTTCCCTCCGCAGTACCCCTCGGAGGTCGTGCTGGATCGTCTGGCGGTCATCGGCTACACCGCGCTGGATATAGGCTTGGACTACTGCGTCGGTGAGGGGCACTTGCTGGACAGCGACAACTGGCGGGAAAGGGTCGTGGCTCTCCGCCAAAAGGCCGACGCCATGGGGGTCGCCTACACCCACTCCCACGCCCCCGGCAACGCGGGGAACCGCAGCGAGGCGCAGATGCGTGCCTTTGAGGCGGCGGCACTCCTGGGCGCCCGCTATATCGTTGTTCATCCTATCCACGAGGTGGATGGAACCATCATCACCGACGCCGCCGAGTTTGTCCGCATCAATCGTGAAGCCACCCTCCCCCTCCTCCCCATAGCCGAGCGGCTGGAGCTGACCATCCTTTCGGAAAATATCCTGTGGGGAGCCTCCATCCACCCGAAAAACATTGTGGAGCTGGTGAAGGCGCTGGACTCCCCCCGCTTCGGCTGGTGCTTTGACACAGGACACGCCAACTGCTACGGCATCACCCCGAGCATCCTCCGCGAGCTGGACGTAATGCCTCTGTCCCTACACATCCAGGATACCCACGGCTCGGGTTATGGGGACGAGCATCTCCTTCCCGGGGATGGCAACATCGACTGGAAAGAGTTTCTGCATATCCTCCGCGATATCGGCTACAAGGGCGAGCTGGTACTGGAAGCCCATCACCAGTCCTACGATGCCCCCGATGAGGAGAAGGGCGCCATCCTTTCCGAGCTTCTGCGCCGCGCCGAAAGAATGTTGACATACTACCGATCTCTTTGATTGGCGATTGCAAAATGCTTCAAATTTGGGTTTGGCGGCGGGTTTGTAACCCGATATGTATGAGGAAACCGCTATGTTAACGGGCGGCCATCGCCGAGCAAGCTCGGCCGACGCCCCTACAAGTGTATTTCTTTGTTTGCCAACGATTTTTTGGGTGTTTCATTACTATAGGTTGACCTGTAGGGGCGACCCTATGTGGTCGCCCGTCCAACTAAAAATTGGCATCCGGTTTCCTTCAAACAGTTCGATAAACCCCAATTTTTCGCAATTATGCAATCGTCTAATCAATCTCTTTGATGAAAGGAAAACTACTATGAATACCATCAAATTCGACAACAAGACCACCCGCGTGGTGGCCCACCGAGGCCTGTCGGGTCTGGAGCGGGAGAACACCGCCTCCGCCTTCGTGGCCGCGGGTAACCGCAACTACTTCGGCATCGAGACCGACATCTACCGCACCTCCGACGGTCATTTTGTGGTCAATCACGACGGCCGCGCCAACCGCGTGGGAGGCCTGAACGTCACCATGGAGGATACTCCGTGGGAGTTGCTCCGTGAGATCGTGCTGTTCGATACCGACGGTACGAAAGACCGCTACGACCTCCGCCTGCCAAGTCTGGAAAACTACATCTCCATTTGTAAGAAGTACGAAAAGTACTGTGTGTTGGAGCTGAAATCCGTGTTTACCCTTGAGGAGACCGCCGCCTTTGTTGAGATTATCAAGAGCTACGATTACCTCGACCACGTCATCTTCATCTCTTTCCATTACGAGGATCTTTTGAACGTCCGCACCATTCTCCCCGACCAGCCCTGCCAATACCTCACGGGAGACAATTCCGACGAGCTGATCGCAAAGCTCAAAGATGCGGGTATGGACATCGACATCCACCACGCATCCCTCACCGAAGAGCGTGTGAAAGCCATGCACGATGCAGGGCTGACCATCAACTGCTGGACGGTGGACGACCCCGCACGGGGTGAAGAGCTGGCGGCATGGGGCGTAGACCAGATCACCTCCAATATTTTGGAAGGGAAGAACGCATAAGCCTAAGATGCGAAATACAAGATAGAAGATACAAGATACAAGATATAAGATACAAGATATAAGATACAAGATACAAGATATAAGATACAAGATACAAGATATAAGATACAAGATATAAGATACAAGATATAAGATACAAGGGTACTGCCTTAAAAATTTTCAAATATCTTGTATCTTTTTTCTCACGTTATCACTGAATTTTAATTAAAAAGGAGACCGATCCATGAAAGCCAACCATTTCAAACGCATCGCATCTCTCTTGCTGGCTGTTTTTATGTTAGCTACTGCCCTCGCCGCCTCTCTGACCCTCCCCGTGGCCGCCGATGACAAAAAGGTCATTACCTACGGGGGTGTCAACATCCAAAAGCACGAGGGCGGCTACGATCACTATGAACGCACCCTCCATACCTATGCCTATGATTTTTCTATCACCCGTCCTGCATATTACGCCAAGCAACCCGAATTGTCACTTTCCAATACCGGGGATATGGATATGTCGGGAGAAAACTTGGCTTGTGCTGAGGGCGGCAGCTTCTCCTTTGGATCTGCCATAGGTCTTGGTGATAACTACGGGCTTGAAAAAGGCACGCTGAAATTTGACCTCAAGCTGACTGACGGTACCGTTTCCGTGGGTGTCCGCACCTCCAAGGTGGCCTGCACCGACACGGCGAGAGGCATTTGGTTCGTTTTCAATAGCAGCGGCAAGTTGACCGTGAAAGAGCCCGAATGCGGGTTGACCGCTACACTTGATCTCGGTGTTTCCCTCGCGGATGTCAAGAGCTTTACTCTGCTGGAAAATCTTGACAGCATCGTGCTTTTGTGCGGCGACACGGTGGTTGCCACCGTGGATTACACCAAGGCAGGCTATCTCGCTGTCAAGGACGGACAGGGAACTATCAAAGCCGAAACCAATGAAAGCAAGCTTTACGTTTCGGGTTATTTTGAATTTTACGTCAATAACCTCAAGGGGTATATTGACAACGTAAGCTTTACCAACGTGGCTGTCAACCAAACCGCCGAAGCGACTGATACACAACGTGTGGTGGATTATTCTACATGGACGGCCATTGATGAGCTTGACCGCACCGTGGCTGTCAACACTGCGGAATCCAACGTCAACGAGAACCGCTACGTTGGTCTGTTCTACTTCCTATGCTGGGTTGGCGCAGGCGTGCACGTACAGGACAACACAAAACTCTACGTAGACGGCGGTATCGAAGGCGTGCTGGATCACTTCAACAACCGCCGTGGCGGTGAAGCATACTGGGCCGAGCCTTATTTCGGATACTATACCAATACCGACACGTGGGTCTACCGCAAGCACGCCGCTATGTTTGAGGCCGCCGGTGTGGATTTCATCTATTTGGATGTTTCCAATGCCGAGACCTTTGTTGAAGGTCATACTACCCTTTTTGATACGTGGTTACAGATCCGCCGTGAGGGCGGCTCTACGCCTCAGATCGTGTTCTTCTGCGGCGTTAATCCTTCTACGCTGGAATCCAATATGAATACCCTGTTCCGCACCGTATATTCGGAGGACAATTGGGAAAAGTATCAGGAGCTGTTCTTCATGTGGGAAGGCAAGCCGTTGCTTTTTGGTAATGGTAACGGTATTTCGGCCTCCATGAAGAATAAGATCAATGCCAAATTCACCCTGCGCGGAAGCTGGGCTTGGACGGATCAGGATAACTACTGGCCTTGGTTGCAGGAATACGTACAGGTAGATAACGGCAGCTACCGTCCTGTCAACGGCGGCTACGGCAGGGATGCCAACAGAAACATCGAATCGTTGTCCATTGCTATGGGACACCATCCTACCATGACCAAAGGGCGTACCTTCGCAAACGGTGTGCAGACCAACAACGGCAAAAATGACATGGAATTCTCCTCTGTCTATGAGGCAGGTCTCGGTACGGGCTTTGAATTTCAGTTCAATGCCGCAACCTATCTGATGAATCGCCGTATTCAGGAGGATAATCCTTTCGTCCTCATGATTACCGGCTGGAACGAATGGATTGCCGGTTGCTTCTATGCCGAGGAAGGACAAACGCAACCCATGGCAGGCGGCAACTATAATTTTGCCTACGTGGATCAGTTCAACACCATGTTCTCCCGCGACGGCGAGCCCATGCGAAACTATAACGGCTATGGCTTCGGCGATAACTATTATTATCAAATGTGTCAGTACATCCGCCAATATAAGGGACTGGACGCTTTGCCTGTGGCAGACCACCAGACTACTGTCAATATCTATGACGTGGAAAGCTGGAACAATATTGAACTGGCATATACCGACACACTCTATGATGTAGAGCTGCGAAATTCCCGTTCTTATGATCTCTCCTACCGTTATATCAATAACACGGGACGCAACGACTTTGATTACGCCAAGATCTCTCAGGACGACAAATACCTCTACTTCCTTGTCAAGTGCGACAACGATATCATCGTGGATAACGGTTCCAACTGGATGAACCTGTTCCTTGACATTGACGGTGATATGACGAACGGGTGGGGGGGATATGATCTCGTCTTGAACCGTGACCGCGACTCTTTTGCCGTCAAGGTAGAGAAGTTTGTAAACAATGCATGGGAATTTGAGCCTGTGGGTGAGGCTCTCTATGCCCTTGACGGACAGTACATGACCGTCAAGCTTTCCAAGTCTCTGATCGGTGTCAGCGGTACGCTCAAGGATATGAAATTCAAGTGGGCCGACAATTCGGTGGACAACGGCGATCTCATGGCCTTCATGGATCTGGGTGATACTGCCCCCGACAACCGTTTTTCCTTTGCCTATGCTTGCGAGAGCTGCGAGACTCTCACCGAGGATTATACGGTGGAGTATGTGTTCGATACTCACGAAGGAAAACCCGGAGGAGAGCTGTCGATCCCGATTCCCACGCCCGAAACCAAGATCGTGGATATTATGGCTCTGCACGATTTCGAAAGCTTTACCTCGGGGGCATCGCTCGAAAACGGAACCTTCGGTGAGGTCTTCCAGATTGCCAAAGGAACGCCCAACTGCTATGCCAACGTCAAAAAAGGAGACAACGGTAAATACGCCGAAATGTCAGGATACGTAGACCTCCGCACTTGGGAAGACGTCAAGGGCGCGTATAACTTTGTGGTTGACATCAAGATGATTGACTACGGCAATACTTACGTTTTCCTGCGCGGTGAAATGCCCGGTATTTACAAGCCCTATAACCCTGCGCAATCTTCTGCCGCGGGACAGGAAGTACATACCACCTTCAATTACTTTGAGTGGGACTGGTACGCCGAAAACGGCGGCAGAGGCAGCTCCTCAACTGCGGGCAGCGGCTTTGGCTTTGCCCCCGAAGCGAACGGTTTGGTATACCATATCAAGAAATACGCGACGGACGGGTTGGGAATTGCCACAGCGCACGGCAAAATTCCGTATCCTGACGGGTTTACCTTCAAGGAAGGCGAATTCATCAGTATCAGGTGTGAGGATAATGAAGACGAGATCAAGATTTATCTCAATGATATCCTTACAGCTACCGTAAAACTTTCTGATCCAGGTGTCGTTTACGAAAAGGACGGAACGGGTCAGCAGTACTACGGCGAAGTAGAAGTGTTCGATTCGACAGGCAAGAGCGTTGTTAAGGTGGAAAATACCCGCCTCAATTCTGCGGGCTCTCAGATCGCTTTGGCAACTCGTTCGCAGAAGCTCCAATTTGACAACTTGGGTATCGGTTATTCCGAAGAAAGCTACGACGGAAGCAATATCGCCTCGGTTTCCTTGAATTACGAAAAGGCAACGGAAGGGTGGACACCTGAGCATCAGTATCTGGATCTTTTGTTGAAGAGGGAAGCGCAAGAAGGCGCCTCCGGGGATGAAACAAAGCCCGAAGATACGCAGAAGGAAGAAAATACGCTTCCCGTGGAAAACGAAAATACGTTGCCGCTTGATACGGGCGCAGCTGAGCAAGACTCTGCTTCCGGAGAAATAACACAGCCCACAGAGGATTCCGGTTGCAGTTCTTCTGCCGTTTCTCTCGTGATTTTGATTCTCTTACCCATGGGGATGCTTGTTTTGCTGTATCGCAAAAAGCAACGTGACCGTTAATTGCGGTTGAAGCATGATTGAATTTTAGGCATCCGTAAGGCGTTTGTTCGCTTTATGGATGCCTATTATATTTTCCATCACCTTTTGTTAACTGTTTGTTCACACAAATAGTGGTACAAGTCAACAAATATATTGTAAAATAACATATCTTTATACATTTGGAAAGTGTGGTAAAAAACAATGAAGACTTGTCTTTTTTGCGGTTCCGAAAAATTTGATGAACAAAACAATTGTTGCGTCTGCCATCATTCATCTGAGAACGGTACGGTCAACGGTGAGAAGGTAGCCTCCTACCGTCGCAGAGACCTTTTGTGTCCTGATTATATGACGCAGTTCGTTTTGATATTGATTCCCGCAATATCTATGTTATTCCTTGGTTTTCTCTTGCTTTTGGCACATTTTACGGACAGCTTCCTGTTCATGGAATTGCCTGCGCTCAAAAATTGCTATATACTGGTACTTCTCTGTGTCACGGCAGCCGCAGGCTTGATTGGCTTTGGATGCGTGCGCTTTAAAGTAGCGAAAAAAGCACATGAAACGTATTGCGAGATCATCCTGCTGAATGATAATGAAGAACAGAAGTCCACACTTCCGTTGCAGACGTATTATACCTATCAAAGGTTTTCTCTGCACCCTGCTTTCCTGTTTTTGCTGATTCCCACGGTTCTGTATCCTTTTTTGACATCGTTCTGCTATTATTCTGCCAATTATACTTATTTGACGGTTCTGAATCTTGTCAAAATTACTTTGCCTGATGTTTCTGACGCGGGCGCGTTTAAATTTTTCATGTATGTTTTACCCATTTTGGCTATGATTTGTCATTTGGTCGACATGGTTTTATCCATCGTAACGATCGTCAGAATCAAAATGGAGCAAAAGCATGCATTGGCACTCAACGCCCGGACCGCAGATATTCCCGAACAACCTGTGGAGCAGTATACGCAAGCTCCGATGCAGGAGTCTCTTTTCAGCACGCAGGAGGAAACGGCGCCCGCTTATGTTCCCCAAACCGTTGTTTCTGATATTCCGTTTGCTTTTGAGGATCCGTCCGCGTTTTCTGCCGTTCCCGTTCCGCACGATTGCTTTAAATCTCTGAAAGAAGCGGATGCTTTTTATCAGAAAACTTCCGAAGCAATCACGGCAGAGTTCTCGCTCCCCGAGCTTTGCAAGCGCTTGAAGCTGTGCCTTATCAATCACGGTGTTCTTATGGACGAAGAGCAGGTCATGTCTTTGGTGTCCTCGTTGGCAGCATACCGCTTGGTGGCCATTGATATCAAATCCGAATGCAGAAATGCTGTTCTTTCTGCTGTGGCAGAATGCTTTGGCTGTACATTCTTTGCGGAAACCGCTTCTGATACATGGGAATCCGAACAGGATCTGCTTTGGAAAGAAACTGATGCAGGCAAGGAAGCTTCATCCTATTTGCAGGGATTGTATCAAGCACAGTATTTACCCAATCATGTCTGCACCGTTGCTCTGCAATCCGCATCTCCTGCGCTTTCCGGGTTGATGCAGACCTTCTGCGCGCATTCCAGAATCCCCGAGAAAGCGTGCACGCTCACGGTCGGTGGGGAGGATGCTGTCGCGCTTCCTGCACGTTTGACCCGCAAATATGAAGATGACGGTACCGCAAAGGAAATCACCATGCAGCTTCCCAAGAATGCTTGGTGTCTTATAACCGCCCCCGAAGGAGTATCCGCCTATATTCCTACCGAGGTACTGATTACAGGCGGCGCTGCATCGGTAGTTTTGAATTGCGAACACTATGATAACGGAGACGTGAAATACGCGATCTCCGACGAGGCTATTTCTTTCGGACACTTCATGGAAATCGTCAAGCAGGCAGGTCAGTATGTTTATTTGTCTGAGGATCACTGGAAAAAGTTTGATAAGCTCGAAGAATTTTTGAAGAGCAGAATCGGATTTTCCTTTGGTAACCGTCTGTACAGAAAAATTGAAATTTTCACGGATACATACTTTGGTTGCGGTGGAGATGTCAACCACGCCATTGATCTCACGCTTTCCAATGTACTTGCGTCGGTTCTTTCGGATCATAATACCGAAGCGCTCAATCCCGCCGAAGGAAAGATCGGACTGTTTGAATTGATGGATAAAACCTTTGGCTCTGACAATATTCCCGCTTGCCACGCATTGCTGAAAGCTTTTGGCCTTGAGGCTTGATCTGAACTGTCGATTTCAATATTCCAATGAGGAGTTATATCACCTATGCATACATTACTGCATCATGTGCTTCTGAATTCCGGAAACACATTTACCCTTCAACCAGCTCGCGCAATGATGAATGTTGCCGATGATCTGGGTTCGTCACTGTCTGACTCCGTTATTCCCGCGATTTGGAACTTGATTTCTCATCCTGCGGCTATGGCGATATACGTTGTGATTCTGTTAACGTTGGTCGTAATTTTGATTGCTACGGTCTTGGTCGGCGAGAGCCGTTTTTCCAAGCTTCCAGAGGATGCCACCAAAGCGGCTGCCGAGGTTCTCGCCAAGGAAATTGACGATTCTCTTCTGGCTCCGGCAACTTCCGGAAACGGTGCCGCAAATGCCGCCGCTGATGGAGCCACCGATACAGAAACAGTCAAAGAGACCGAGGAATCCCGCTTTTATATGCTGAGCGAGCTGGACAAGGAAAGCAAGGTATACGTTCCCCCGGTGTATGATAACGAGATCACGCTGGAGGAGCTTTGCCATAGGTTCAGACATTTCGCGGCAGGGAAGCTGCACCTGTATTAT
>JAGASP010000082.1 GCA_017621695.1 Clostridia bacterium | reverse complement strand
GAAAACCCGTAGGGGCGACCCTGTGTGGTCGCCCGCCGTCCCAAGATCGGCAAAACCCTTTTGGATCAACAATCTTTTTGACGGGAGGCCACATAGGGCCTCCCCTACGGCTAAGTTGGTCATAAGCCCATAAACAACAATCTACCGTTATACTCCCCATCGGGTGATGAACATGGATGCGGAGAGTGTTCCCCGATATTGGCCGCGGGCACTGCCCGCTAAACAACAATTTGAACGCCTCCATTTTCATAAGAAAGGAGCAACCACATGAAAAAATCCATCAAAATTCTCGCCATCGGCAACAGCTTCTCCATCGACGCCATGGAATATCTGTGGCACATCCTCCGCGCGGGCGGTGTGGAAGAGATCGTCCTTGGGGATCTGTTCATCGGCGGCTGTCCCGTGTCCCTCCACGCCCAAAACATCAAGGACGATGCCCACACCTATATTTATCTCAAGAACACCGACGGCGTGTGGCGCGAGACCCCCGAAGCATCCCTGACGGACGGGCTGCTTGATGAGGATTGGGATATCGTCACCCTCCAGCAGGCCAGCCACGACAGCGGTCTCCCCGAGACCTACGCACCCCAGGACGAGGTGCTGGACTATATCAAGGCCAACCGCCCCCATGCCCGCATCTACTGGCACATGACCTGGGCGTACCAGGGTGACAGCACCCATCCCGCGTTTCCCCGCTACGGCTGTGATCAGACCGCCATGTACCAGGCCATTCTGACCGCAGTACAGACCGAGGTGCTGACCCGCCCTGCCTACGCGGGCATCCTTCCCGTGGGCACGGTCATCCAAAACCTCCGAGCCACCCCCTTGGGTGACACGCTGACCCGCGATGGCTTCCATTTGTCGCTTGACTTCGGACGGTATGCCGCCGCTCTGACTTGGGCATCGGTGCTCTGCGACGTAGACCCCGACGCCGTAGATTGGTTGCCTTCGGAATGTACACACATGAAAGAGCATCTGAGCGAGATCCGAAATGCCGTAAAGTGCGCAATTTCCAAGCCTTTTTGTTGAAAAACTATTGACAAAATTCGGCACATTATATATAATAATGTTATCATACAAGGTAGAGGTGCGATCCTCAATAGTAAAGCGGATATCACGGTGCGGGCCGTCGCTTGAAAGGGAGTATCGCCGAAACGGGTCTCGCCACCGCGGACAAGGCTCGTTGGGGTGCGGGAGAAGATTCCGTACACTGTCACAGGATCTCTGTGGAGCGCTATCGGATCTATACGAATTTCACACATGAAATGACGGGAGCCGACGCGTTTTGCAGAGCTCCCGTCTTGTATTCCCGCTTCCCCAAATACGTTCAGAAAGGAACAACAACATGAAACGCAAAGTCATTCTCAATGCGGTCATCATCGTCATCATGCTGGCGCTCTTCGTTACCCTGTCCCTCGTCGTGGACAACGGCAACGTAGGCAAGTATCTGAACGATGACGGCGCGATCATGACAGACGAAGAGCTGGCCGCTTATGCGGAAGAAAAGCTCTACGCCACCTACGTCCCCGCGGCGCTGGAGACAGAAGCCGTAGAAGCGGCTGCGGCCGAACTGGGCATCAACCTTGAGGAAGAGCTTTCCGACGAGGATCAGGCACTCATGGATGAGGCCAAAGCCAAGATCCACGACGAGCTCTATGCCATGTTCGTCCCCGAAAACGCCAAGGAAGAGCTGGGTGACGAGCTGTACGCAGATCTTGCCACCGTGGAATCTCCCTACTACGCAACTTATCTCGCGCTCCTTCCCCCCGTCATTGCCATCGTGCTGGCACTCATCACCAAGGAGGTCTTCTCCTCTCTGTTCCTCGGTATCCTGTCGGGTGCCCTGCTCGCCACCGACTTTAATCCCGTCGGTACCCTGACCACCATCGTCAGCGACGGCTTCATCAGCTCGGTAGCAGATGCCTGGAACGCCGGTATTCTCATCTTCCTCGTGCTGCTCGGCATGATCGTCGCCCTCATCAACAAGGCAGGCGGCTCCCGTTCCTTCGGCGCCTGGGCCCAGAGCCACGTCAAGACCCGTGTGGGTGCCCAGTTGGCCACCTTTGCCCTGGGCGTGCTGATCTTCGTGGACGACTACTTCAACTGTCTCACCGTAGGCAGCGTCATGCGTCCCGTGTCCGACAGCAAGAACATCTCCCGCGCAAAGCTTGCCTACCTCATCGACGCGACCGCCGCCCCCGTTTGTATGATCGCGCCCATTTCTTCCTGGGCGGCAGCTGTGGCAGGTGTTGTGGTGTCCGTCAACGGTCTTTCCTTGTTCGTAAAGGCCATTCCCTATAACTTCTATTCCCTGCTCACCATCGTCATGATCATCACCATCACCCTCATGAAATTCGACTACGGCCCCATGAAGCGCCATGAGTTGAACGCGATCAACGGAGATATCTTCTCCGAGGGTGAAAAGCACGCAGGTGACGGCGAAGAAGCTGCGTACAACGCAAAGGGTCGCGTCCTCGACCTTGTCCTGCCCGTTGTCTTCCTGATCGTCGCTTGCATCATTGGTATGATCTACACCGGCGGCTTCTTTGACGGCGAATCCTTCGTGGATTCCTTCGCTAACTGCGACGCTTCCGTAGGTCTGGCGCTCGGTTCTGCCGTGGCTGTGGTCTTTACCGTGATCTACCTCATCGCTCGCCGCGTCATTTCCTTCAAGGAAGCTATGGCCTCCCTGCCCAAGGGCTTCTGTGCCATGGTTCCCGCCATCCTCATTCTGTGCTTCGCATGGACACTCAACGGTGTTACCGGTACGCTGGGTGCTGCCGTCTACGTCCACGACCTCATGGCAGGTGCAGCCGAGGGTCTCACCATGCTCCTGCCCGCCATCATCTTCATCGTGGCCTGCTTCCTGGCATTTGCAACAGGTACCTCTTGGGGTACATTCGGTATCCTCATTCCCATCGTTACCGCCCTCTTTACGGTTGGCGCTGACGGCTCCATCCCCGAGCTTATGGTCATCGGTATTTCCGCTTGTCTCGCCGGTGCCGTTTGCGGTGACCACTGCTCCCCCATCTCGGATACCACCATCATGGCCTCCGCAGGTGCGCAGTGCAACCACGTCAACCACGTGTCCACACAGCTTCCCTACGCGATCACCGTGGCTGCCGTCTCCTTCGTTTCCTTCATCATCGCAGGCTTTGTGCAGAACTGGCTCATTTGTCTGCCCGTCGGTATCGTATTGATGATCGGCACACTGTTTGTCATCAAGCTCATTACCCGAAAGCTCGAAAAGAAATAAGCTTTTCGGATTTTAAAGCCACCGCTTCTCAAAGCGGTGGCCTTTTTGTTCTTTTTCGGGTCATAATTACATTTTTCACTTTTTTTGCTTTTTTGGTTGACAAGTCAACCAAAAAAGTGTATAATGTGTTTACCATGATACTCTTATACAAAGGAGCCGCTATGACGACAAGATTTGAACACTTTTCCTCCGCCATCTACGGCATATACAGAGACATTCTCAAGATCCAGCGTGATGAAATGACAAAGCATCACCTGAAGGGGTCTTATGCCCTTTACCTTACCGCCCTCCACCACAATCCCGAGGGAGTGACAGCCACCCAGCTCTGCGAGATCTGCGACAAGGATAAGGCCGCCATCTCCCGTGTCATCTCCGAACTGGAGGAGAAAGGGCTTGTGACCCGTGTCAGCAGTAATGACACGTTTTACCGTGCAAAGCTGAAGCTTACCGAGCAAGGTGCCCTCATTGCCACCCAGGTTGACCGTGCCGCGGGTACGGCTGTGGAACTGGCAACCAAGGGTATGTCTCCTAACGATCGCCGCGTCATGTACGAGTGCCTCAGCCTGATCGCCACCAATCTGCGGGATATCTGCAAAAACGGCATTCCCGAAAATTAAAGCAAAATTTCCTTTGCATTAAAACAGAAAAAGCCCTATCCCTGCCTGCGAGCGACGTCAAAGCGCTCTGCATACAGAGGTAGGGCTTTCCTGTTCCGTCATACATCCTCCGCGTTACCCCATAAACAGGAGCGCGCCCAACAGAAGAAGGGGCAACGTCCGATCGTCCTCAGCATCCCCGCTTTCCTCCCCTTCACGCATCAGAAACAGCATGAGCCCCAACAGAAGAAGCTCCTCATATCCCAGCCCGTGTCCAAAAGGAAAGTGATTGCCCGAAAGAAGGCTCTGCAACAGGTTGGGAGCTGCCGAGACAGGCGTATCGTCCTTTTCCTCACGCGCTGTTTTTTCCGTCGCCGCCGTTTCCTCACGGCGGTCTCTTTCGGCGTTTTCAACCGTCTCGTAAGAGAACGACTCTGCGTCAGGCTCATGGAGCTCCACGTAAGGCGACGACGGCGATACCGTCATCGCAGTTCCTCGATAATTGGGGGGGATATACAGGGGACGGCGATATGGGTCGCGCCGTTGCCCCCCATTTGCATAATGGCTCCCCATGCTTTTGCTGTACATCCTTACACCTCCTTCGTAGCATCAGGATCCACTTCTCGGATCCCCCGGGAGGGTGTCGGCAAAGACACCCCCAGCTTTTGCAAGGTGTCCAGTGTACGACACATACCGAGCAGTCCCTCTGCCGCTTGCCGCCGCTCGGGACCGAGATAGGGTTTCAGCGCGGAGATCAGAGCCATGTGCCGCGCAACGGACGGTAGCTTCGCGGGCAAAACCTCGGAAGAGCCGACTGTTGAAACAGCCGGCGCATCTGTTCCGGGGGCTTTCTCCGCACTGCCCCCTTCGCTCTTGCGTCCTTGCAAGCCCGACAGCAGTTGGGGCAAAAGAGCCAACCATTTAGGGTCAAGTCCACCCAATAATCCTTGCATGGGGGTGGTTGCGGCATTCTCATTTTCTTTGACGGACGGCACGGATTCCCCATCCTTTTTGCTCTCCGCCTGGGTAATCAAGCGATCCAGAAGTTCTTCGGCAGAGGATATACCCCCGCGTTCACTTTCGGCTGCATGATCCTGCATACCTCACCTCCCGCCGCCCATACCTGACAGCATCCCCATAAAGCGTTGCACGTCTTCCTCGGTCGCGCCCGACAGAGCGGCTCTCAGTTTTCCCATGTCGAACTGCTCCAGAGGCACGCTGTTCGGGTCAATGCCATACTCCTTCAAAAGCCCTCGCAAAACCGAGCGGAGCTTCGCGTCGTCCAAGGAAAGCAGTCTTTCCAGTTGCGTTTTATTCATCTGCATATCATACCCCTTTCGCGCTGTGCCGATATATCAAGTTTTTCGCATACAAACATATAACAAATCATGCTTGGCGAGATACCCCGACGATCACAGCTCAGGACAGTATACGTTTTTCATAAAAAAAGTGTGATTTCTGAAAAAAACAATGGACAAAAACGAATTTTCGTGGTATACTATATAATAGGAAATTTTTCGGAGGCGCATATGGCAAAAACCGATATCCTCATCCTGTCCGACTCACACGGGAAGAGCGATCTGATCGAGCAAACCAAGAAACTCACCCGTCCGCAACTGATCCTCTTTTGCGGAGACGGACTCAGGGATTTTGATGTCGGAAGCTATACCTGCCCCGTCTACGCCGTCCGCGGCAACTGCGATTGCTTTTACGTCCCGCACATGGGGGACGTAGAGGAAACACTGACCTTGCATATAGACGGTGTAAAGCTCTTCATCACCCACGGACATCGTTACGGCGTCAAAAGCGGGCTGGGGGCGCTCATAGCGCAAGCGGTCAGAGAGGATGCCGACGCCGTGATCTTCGGCCACACCCACGAGCCGCTGGAGATTACACTTCTGCCTGAGCACACAAACGAGTGCTACGGCATATGCTTGCATAAGCCCCTGCACGTATTCAATCCCGGGAGTCTCGGCTACCGTCCGCACGCGTTCGGTACACTCACCATACAAAACGGCATTCCCCTGTTCGGTCACGGACAGCTTGAGAAAGACCCCTCGTAATAAAAAAGGTCGGGTTTCCCCGACCTTGTGTATGATCTGTTCAATTATTCAGCGATCTCCGCGTAAGCGACATCCCCTGCCTCGACTTCGGCAGCGGCCTCGGCCAACGCTTCCTGATAAGCGGCGATGACTGCATTCTCCAGAACACTGCGGAACTGCGCGTTGATGGGATGTACGATGTCGCGGTAGGTCTCATCGGGATTCTTGCGGCTGGGCATGACAATAAAGAATTTGTCGCGTGCGCTGATCACCTTGATGTCATGCACGGCGAGCTGACCGTCAAAGGTCACAGAAATAACCGCCTTCATGGGGCCTTCTTCAAACAGCTTTCTGACTTTGATATCCGTAATTTGCATTTCTTTTCCTCCGTAGTATCTTCATATATTTTGTCTTCGTTGGACTTTTTTGGACGATACTATTATAATCCCTTTTTGTGATAGCTATTCAATGAAATTCGCATTTTTGTGTGAATCTTATTCAATATCACTTAATTTTGAGTTAATATTTCTACATTTTCGACACTTTTTCCCATGATCTACCCCAAAATCAGCAGTTGCTTTGTGTTAAACTGCGGAAAGGAGCCCTATGTCTGTTGAAAACACACATGACGGACCGCAAAAGATCCGTGAATATCTGAGTGACGCGCAGTCGGTGTTTTTCATTGGTGTCGGCGGCGTGATGATGTCCTCCCTGGCACTTCTGACAGCGAGGGCAGGCTTTGCCGTGGGAGGCTCGGACAGAACGCGTACCGACGTGACCGAATCTCTGCGCGCCGAGGGTATTGATATTTTTTATGAGCACAGTGCCGATAATCTGGATGCGGATTGCGGACTGGTCGTATACACCGTGGCCATCTCTCCCGACAATCCCGAGTACGTAGCCGCACACGAGCGCGGGATCCCCTGCGTGTCCCGTTCCGATTTTCTCGGATTCCTCATGACTCGCTACCGCCGCCGCGTGGGCGTTGCGGGGATGCACGGTAAATCCACCTGCACCTCCATGTGCTCTCAGATCTTTATGGACGCCGATGCTGATCCTACAGTCCTCAGCGGCGCGGTGTACGCCCCCATGGGCGGTGCATACCGCATTGGCTCGGAAGAGCACTTCATCTTCGAGGCCTGTGAATATATGGACTCCTTCTTGGATTTCCACCCCACCATCGCCATTCTGTTGGGTGCCGAGCTGGAGCACGTGGACTATTTCAAGGACATGGAGCAGATCCGCACCTCCTTTGCCAAGTTTGCAGCCCTGACAGGGCCTCGCGGCGTGACTGTTGTAAATCTGGATGATCCCGAGATCATGGAATCCGCGCGCCGCGCCCTCAAGGCCAAGGGCACAGGACATCTCGTCACCTTCTCCATTG
The DNA here is from genome assembly GCA_017621695.1 of Clostridia bacterium. Classification (GTDB taxonomy): domain Bacteria; phylum Bacillota; class Clostridia; order Oscillospirales; family CAG-272; genus CAMEON01. Next base: position 19,973 of record JAGASP010000082.1, on the reverse strand, counting down.
ATAATCCCAAGGCAGATTTCCACGCCAAGAACGTCACCGTTGAAAACGGTTATCCCGCGTTCTCCATCGTGGCCTACGGCAAAGTCTGGGGCAGAGTACAGCTCTCCGTCCCCGGCCGCTTCCAGATCTACAACTGCCTGGCCGCTGCCGCCGCTGCAGACGCCTGCGGTATCGACCGCGCATCGGTCATTGAGGGTCTTGAAAATTTCGCGGGTGCAGACCGCCGTATGCAACCCAAGGGAAAGATCAACGGTGTCACGGTATACGACGATTACGGCCACCATCCCACCGAGGTCAAGGCCACGCTGGAGGGTGCCAAGCTTCTCTGTACCCCTCATGAGGACGGAACACCGGGTCGCCTCATCTGTACCTTCCAGCCTCATACATACAGCCGTACAGCGCAGCTTTACGATCAATTCCTCACCGCATTCGATTCGGTTGACAAATTATTGCTCCTCGACATATACGCGGCCAGAGAAACCGACACCTGCGGTGTTTCCTCCCGCCTGCTGGCAGCATCCGTCGGCGACAAGGCCGAGTACTGCCCCACCCCCACCGCCGCCGCCGAGATCATCATCAAAGAAGTGCAAACGGGCGACGTTGTCGTCATCATGGGCGCGGGGGATGTCATCCGTGTGACCAAGCTGCTGTTCCCGTAAAGAAGAAGGCAAGAGGGGGAACTTCTTAAAAAAGTTTCCCCTCGAAAGCGTGCCAAATATGCCTTCGGCATGATTTTTCCCCTTGCCCCCTCAAGAGCTTTACAACATGGCTCATTATCAAGCCATAGAACACGCTAAGCCGAGTTTGATTCAATCGCAACATACTCAATACCCCTCCAAGGAGCCGTTATGGTATTCTCATCCGCCCTGTTTCTCTTTGGCTTTTTGCCGCTGGCACTTGCAATATATTATCTCGTCCCGTTCAAGCTCAGAAACGGGGCTTTGTTTGCGCTCAGCCTGCTGTTTTACGGATGGGAAGAACCCATTTACATCCTCGTTATGCTGTTTTCCGTCACGGTGGCGTATCTCACGGGATACCCCATCGGCAAATACCGAGATACGGACAAGCCCCGCGCGCGCCGCTGGCTCATCCTTTCGGTGGCGCTGAATCTGGTTTGGTTGCTGTTTTTCAAGTACACCAATTTCTTCATTGAAAATCTGGCTCTCATTCCGGGGCTTTCATCTTTTCTCAAGCCTATCAAGGGCTTGACGTTGCCCGTCGGTATTTCCTTCTACACCTTCCAGATCATTTCCTATTCCATTGATCTTTACCGCGGGCACACCGAAACACAGGAAAACTACATTGCCTTCGGCACCTACGTTTCCCTGTTCCCACAGCTCATCGCGGGTCCTATCGTCCGCTATCGGGACGTCAACGATCAACTGGCATCCCGCGAGCACACGGTAGACAAGTTTTCATCGGGCGTACAAATATTCACGGTCGGCTTTGCCAAAAAGCTGCTACTCGGCGATGCCTTCGCCGCACTCTATGCCTATCTCGGCACGGCACAGGACCTCTCCCCCTCGGTGCTCGGCGCGTGGGCCATGATGGCTGCCTACACGCTGCACATTTACTTTGACTTCTCGGGCTACTCCGACATGGCCATCGGTCTCGGACGCATGATCGGCTTTGAGTTCCTCGAAAACTTCAATTATCCCTATCTTGCCTCCAGCGTCACCGACTTCTGGCGTCGCTGGCATATGTCCCTGTCCTCATGGTTTCGCGAGTACATATACATCCCCTTGGGCGGCAATCGGAAGGGCCTCGCGCGGCAGATTTTCAACATGGCCGTTGTATGGCTTCTCACGGGACTGTGGCACGGAGCGGCATGGAACTTCGTGCTATGGGGCGTATTCTACTTCGTACTGCTGGTGGTTGAAAAAACCTTCCTGCTAAAATTCTTCGGTCAAAACAAACTGACTTCGGCACTTGGCCATATTTGGGCACTTGTGCTCGTAGGTATCGGTTGGATGATCTTCGACCACACGGACCTTTCGGAGATTTGGAGCATACTCCAAGCCCTTGTGGGTATCGGTACGGTGGGATTTGCGCCTTGTGCTGTCAGCTACGAGCTGCTTCACGCGCTGCCCCTGCTCATGATCGGTGTGATTGCCGCCACGCCCTTCCCTGCGCGTATCTGGCGAAGGATCAAGGAAAAGCACGAAAGCATCTCCATTCTGGAGCCTGTTCTGACCATTCTTTTGCTGGTGCTTGCCATCGCGGCTATGGTCAGCGGTACGTACAGCCCGTTCCTGTATTTTAATTTTTGAATTTACAAATTGTTGTTTCGGCGGCAGTGCCGCCGGCCAGCGCTCACGTGGCACTCTCCGTGGCGGGGGACACTACCCGATGGGGTGTATGACGGTAAATTGTTGTTTATGGGCTTTTAACCAACGTGGCCGTAGGGGAGGCCCTGTGTGGCCTCCCGCCAAAAAGATGGTTAACCCACAAGGGTTTTGTCGATGTCGGGACGACGGGCGACCACATAGGGTCGCCCCTACGGCATAAAATGATTAACCGCTAAAAATAATTTACGAGGGTTATTGTCGTTCTGTAGGGTCGGATTCCATATCCGCCCGATATAAAAACCATTGATAAGCATGGATCTTTAGATGGAACGGGCGGATATGGAATCCGCCCCTACGGGTTTTCGTTAATTCTCCGCTAAACAACAATTTACATAACCAACCTCTTGTCGGGTGATGCACCTTCCCTGCGGAGAGTGTCACGCGAGCAATGGCCGCCGCACTGCGGCAAACAACAATTTACCGCTATACTGCCCATCGGGAGAGTAACCCTCGCTTTGGAGAGTGCCACGCGATAATGGTCGCCGCCTCTGCCCCCACAACATTTTGACGCTTTAAATCATGGAGATTCGCGTGAAAGTTCAACGATCAGAAACCTAAGCAACCTGTTTCACGCCTAATTCTCCCTAAAAATGGGATCCAACCCATTTTTGTCGCTCATAAACGCCACGGTCGAATTTCAAGCTATATTTGTGCCGCCGTTGGCGGTGGAATGGAGATTCACATGAAAAAAATTTCCCACATCCTGACCGTCGTACTTTTCCTTACCGTGATCGGCGGATTGGCGATCGCCTTCTGGATCATTCCCGACAAGAGTTTTTCGGAAAACGAAAACCGCGTCCTATCGGATTTCCCCACGGTTTCGGGTGAAAAGCTCCTTCAAGGCGAGCTATCAGAGGATTTTGATGCTTATTTTACAGATCAATTTCCTCTGCGAGATACCTTTTTGACCCTCGACAGCCTCACGCGCCTTGCGCTGGGACAAGGCGAAGCGAGCGGCGTGTTGGTAGGCAAAAACGGCCAGCTGGCGGTGCGCAAGTACAACGCCTATCTCAGCCCTACGGAACGCGCCCATGACACGGATTTCTACAGCACTACCCATTTGAAACACGCGGCAGACGCTTTGGGTCATTTGAAAGAAAAGGTTTCGGTGCCCGTTACGGTTCTCCCCGCGCCCCGCACACTGGATGTAGCCATCTCGGCATTTGACTATCCCGAAGAGATGTCAGACACCCTGCATGCCACCCTCCACGCCTATCTTGCAGACGCAGGTGTGCACAGCATAGATCTTTTGCCCACCTTCCGCACCATGTACGAGGACGGTGCATACGTCTACTACCGCACCGACCATCATTGGACCACCCTCGGTGCCTATACGGCATATAAAGCCATCATGACCGCATGGGATATGACTGACAGCATCCTTCCCTACGAGAGCTTTGACACCCACACGGTAGAGGATTTTTACGGTACGACCTGGTCGCGCGCGGGGCTCTCCTTCATTCCTGCCGATACCTTGACCTACGTCACCCAAGAGGACGATACGCAATATATCGTCCGAGACGACAAAGGAAATACCGTCATGACAGGCTTTGTAGATCCTTCATATTTTGCGGGCAAAAACAAATACGGTGCCTTCATGAGCGGCACCAACCGCCTCCTGACCGTCACCTATGAGGGTGACGACACAGAGGGGGAGCGTCCCAAATTGCTGATCGCCCGCGATTCCTTTGCATCCTCCCTCGCCCCCTTCCTTGCCAGACATTTTGACCTCGTGATGGTCGATCTGTCAGGCGGTATGACACATCTCAGCGAATACGCCGAGACCTACGGCTGTGACCGCATTTTGGTGGTCTACAACCTGGAAAATTTTATAACCGCAGATGCTGCGGTGCGTATTGATTGACTCTTTGAAAGGAAAGCCGTATTTCATAATATGGCTTTCTTTTTGAAAATTTTTCCTCCTCTCCGCAAGATTTGCAAAAAAATGTTGTCTTAGATATCGAGCGAACGACAACAAAGGCTCTCCGTATACCGTTAGCGATCGGAACGGTTGGATGAGACCACAGAAAGGAGACTGTATGGATGACAGCAAGATCATCGACCTCTTGTTTGAGCGGTCGGAGTCAGGGCTTGCGCTCATAGAGCAAAAATACAAGGGCCTGTCGCTTCACATACTGTCGGGGATTCTTTCGGATTTTGCGGATGCAGAAGAATGCTACAATGATCTTCTCGTGGCCGTGTGGAACAGCATTCCACCCGAGCGTCCCCGCAGTTTGACAGCCTATATCTGCACCCTGACGCGCAGGATCGGCATCAATTGCTACAAGCACAACCACCGAGAAAAACGGGACGGCTACCGCCTCATGCTGTCCGAGCTGGACGAAGCCATCCCTGATCCCACCCAAGATGCAGAATCCCGCAGTGAAGTCATTACCGAAGCGCTCAACCGCTTTGCGGTAAGCCTTGACCGTGAGGGATGCATCCTGTTTTTGCGGCGCTACGTTTACATGGAATCCGTCACGGAGCTTGCCGAGCGATTCCAAATGAGCGAGAACGCAGTTTCGTCGCGCCTGTTCCGCATACGGAAGAGGCTCAAAGCATTTTTGCGAGAGGAGAACATTGAAGTATGAAGCATGAAAAAAATACAGAACGGCTGTCCCTGCTGCTGGGAGATCTGGACCCTGCACTTTTGGAAGAAGCCTACCGAGCCGACACCCCCGAAAAGCTCAAGGGCGGTGTCCTGCGAAAGCCCAAGTCTTACCGCCGTACCCTTTTTCCCCGTCTGGCGGTAGCAACCGTTTCCATCGTTTTGACACTTACCCTGTCCCTTGGCCTGTTCATCCTGCTCCGTCCGGGCGATGCGGGGGTTGATCTTCCCGAAGAAAGCAGTGGCCACGTTACGGACACCCCCGAGCCCGGCGCCATCCTCCCCCCGTGGCGCAGCGGAAAGCTGACCCTCACCTCCCTGACCTACGCCCCCGAAAGCAATACACTGTCCACCCATCCTGCCCCTTCCTTTGACCGTCTGAGCGAGATCACGACGGGGTCGGAAACGCAAGCGGAAACAGAGACTCACACCGAAGCCCTCCCCCCCGATGCTCCCATCTTCGGCAAGGGAGAAAACGTGCAGGTCTCCATCATGGATAACACCAAAATTTCCGACTACATGGGTCCCGACCTCATTCGCATCCGTCCCGCCGACGGGGAGCATATGAACTGCAGCGACGTATATCACAATATCCGCACGGGCGAAGAGGTCTGTATGTCCTGCCGTATTCTTTCAGCCGTGCAAGGAACAGAGCTGTATACCGATGCCGCTATACAAGCCTTCATGACGGAATTCCTGCTGGATCATCCCTATCTGCAGGCCGCCGGCGAAATCCGGAAATGGCAGGAAATTTACAGCCAAAATCTGAGCCACCCCGACGCGCGCGAGCTTTTCCGGCAGTTACAGAAGCCGACCACGGAAAAGCTGCACATCACGGAATTTTTCAGCGACCGCCACGAAGCCGAGGTTATGGAAAACATTTCGGACTATCAATACCCCTACGTTGACGTCATTGAGTACGGCACAGACCCCGAGCTTTGCCTGTATTCCCTCCGCTCTCCCGTCACGCATCGCACCTACGGCAGCTATGTGATCCGCTTGACCACAGGAGAAGCTACGCGGATCGACGCCGTCAATCAAAGTGACAGCTATCCGCTTTATACAGGCCTGAATCTCCCCTATGCGTTGGACGTCACCATCCTGAACGACTATCAAACCGTCCTCGTTACCCTGCCCTATTATGTGTCTCATTACGAGAGCTACAGCGGTCACCTGATCCCCGCATATTCGGACAACACGGTGCTGCTGCTTGACGTTAAAACCGGCAATTACCGCGAGCTTTCGCGCTCGAGCGCAGGAATCTTCCTGCCCTCCGCCAAGGCGCAGGCCTATGGAGACGTGATTTTCTATCCCTCCGGCTCTCTCTGGTGCTTCTATCTTACAAGCACAAACACGCTCTACACGGTTGAGGGGGAATTTTCGCGTGTAGCAAAGGCGGAAAACGGGACGTTATACGCCGTCATGAAGCAAGATAGCACGTATGCGTTCTATCCTTTGCGCGGCGAAAACACTTCCCTCACAACCGCAGAACCCCTGAGCGAAACTGATCTTTCCGTCACCGAACGATACGTCATGGAAGGTTGCGTGCGTATCAATGTTGTTACGGGAGAGACGCTTTCCCTGTGGGAGGGCGAGCCTGCCACCATGGTGTCCTCTCGCGACGGACGGTATCTGTATCTCTACTTTACGGGGGCTGACCACATTCTCTGCCTGGACGTTTGCACGGCCGAGCAAGGCCTGCTGACGCTTTCCGACAGCTTTGTGCAGGCGGCCGCGACTGCGGGAGATGTGGAATATCGCCTGCTCCTCAGCGACAGCGAGGAACACCTGCTCATGACTTACTGCAAGGAGGGTGTCGTGGTCTTTGACGCGGTCGGCTATGAAAGCACCAATCACTACCGCGACTATCTCGGCGGCATTCTGGATTTCTATACGGTCAACGGCCAAAAGCTCAATTTCACCAACAAAGAAACCGCCGAGCTTATGCTGGAGTGGCTTCTCGCGCTGGAGGATATTGATTTTTATACACAAAAGCACGCGACAGGCAATTCTTCCTCTTATCGGGATCTGTATCCCAAGATTGCAGAGCAGCTCATCCCTTATATGAACGTCTGGGCTGCCACAGCAGAGATACCCCAAGAAACCCTTTACACCGTGTTGGGGGATATGAATGTAGAAGAATTTTCCGATCTCAAACGGGGCATGGATGAAATGCTGGCCAATTATTACAAGGATCAGCGAATCAGCACGACCTACGGCTATGAGCTTGATCGTGCCCTCACCTATCTGGCAGAGGACATGGCCGAAGGTATGATGACGTATTTTTGCGTCACCCCTACCAAGGAACAGCTCGCCGCGGCTTCCGCTGTCTTCCTCCCCCTGCTGGAAAAAGCCATCGACGAAAATTTCCATGTCTCTGTCCATGAGCTGAACCGCTTGTATTCGAATTGCCTCACCGAGATCTGCCCCATAGCCACCGGTATGACCTACGATGTCTTCATCAAATCCGCAGGCTTCCTTGCATGGGAAGAAAAATATGTAGATATTGCGCCGGACGGTACCGTGTTCGATCGCTCGCCCTATTGTGTCAAGACAAATGCCGCCGGAGATGTGCGCTTCAGCCTGCAAAAAAAGCCGAGCAAAGCATATATCACGTCCTTCCTCGGAAAGCTGGATTTCGTTGCGGGAAGTATGGAGATCACCCCCATTGCGTCTCTGTTTAATGCCAACGCTTATTCCAGCGGGCTTCAGTATGGCGGCATACTTTCCTTCCTCCACGTTGGCTACGATGCCGAGGGCAACGCGTTCGTTGTCATTGACGGATATTACGCCCCCATTGAAAGGGACGCCGCAGAGCAGTTCAAGCGTATGCATATGCAAAGCGAACAACACTACGTCGCACGGGAATTCTTCTGGTACTGATTCCCGCGCATAGCCTTTCACGCTGTATAACAAAATATCATATCATAGAAAGGATATCTCCCATCATGAAAACCAAGCTTACTCCCCTTTTCGCGATCCTTCTCGCAGCGCTTCTCCTCAGCGTCGCGGCTTGCGGCGACCCCGAAAATCATTCCACAGACTCCTCCGCAGACAGCAACGCGGAAACGAATGTCGCAGGAAATCCCGCCGATACACTTGCCTCATCCGAGGGGATCACCGAAGCGGCCACGGCTCTTCCCGTTTATCCCGGCGATATTGATCTGGATCTTCCCGAAATGAAAGAAACCCCCAAGGCCATCCTTTCGGTCAAGAACGGTAAAATTTTGGGCATGGAGACCCTCGATAAGCCCAAGGATACCGAGATCATCCGCAATTATACCGATTTCCAAGCCAATTACGGTGTGGTCGAGGGCATTGATGAAGCGTTCTTTGAAGCCTACGTTTTGCGCCTTGCCCATAGCGCGCAGTCTTCCGGCTCTACGCACTACGCGGTGGAGAGCGTGACTCCCTCCGACAGCAAGATCGAAGTGGAGATCATTGAACAGCACGCGGCCATGTCTACCCGCGATCTGCGCTACCATTATGTGCTTGTCGCTGTGGAAAAAGCGCACGCTGAGACACCCTTTGACGTTCATATCACGGGCGTTCAGCTTGCATCCTGACTTTTCAGTCGTTTTTGAAAGAATAAAATATATTTTCCTGCATTTTTCTTCTCAAAACCCCTTGCAATTTTATAAAAAGTATGATATAATGCAAGACAATCAGTTTATTTTATTCAAGAGAGGTATGAAGCATGAGTAACGTATGCAAAATGAAGGTCGGTGTGGTCGGCGCTACCGGTATGGTGGGTCAGAGATTCCTCACCCTGCTCCATGAACACCCCTATTTTGAGGTCGCCGCCCTGGCCGCCTCCCCCCGCTCTGCCGGCAAGACCTATGCCGAGGCTGTGGGCAACCGCTGGAAGATGACCACCCCCATGCCCGAGGAATACAAGGACATGATCGTGGTGGATGCCGAGAACGATATTGAGATCATGAAGGAAAAGTGCTCCTTCGTGTTCTGCGCCGTGGATATGAAAAAGGACGAGGTCAAGGCTCTGGAAGAAAAGTACGCCAAGGCCGAGATCCCCGTGGTATCCAACAACTCCGCCCACCGCTGGACCCCCGACGTGCCCATGGTGATCCCCGAGATCAACCCCGAGCATTTGGCCGTCATCGAGGCACAGAAGGCAAGACTGGGCACCAAGCGCGGCTTCATCGCAGTAAAACCCAACTGCTCCATCCAGTCCTACGTCCCTGCTCTGACCCCCCTCATGAAGTTCAAGCCCACCCTCGTGGTGGCTACCACCTACCAGGCCATCTCAGGCGCGGGCAAGACCTTTAAGGAATGGCCCGAGATGATCGACAACGTGATCCCCTACATCGGCGGCGAGGAAGAAAAGTCCGAGCAGGAGCCTCTGCGCGTTTGGGGCAAGGTGGAGAACGGCGTGATCGTCAAGGCTGACGCTCCCCTCATCACCACCCAGTGCATCCGTGTCCCCGTCACCGACGGCCACACCGCTGCTGTGTTTGTGAAGTTCGAAAACAAGCCCACCAAGGAGGAGATCCTGCAGGCTTGGGCTGATTTCAAGGGTCTGCCTCAGGAGCTGGAGCTCCCCCACGCACCCGAGCAGTTCATCACCTACTTTGAGGAAGACAACCGTCCTCAGGCCGCTCTGGACCGTGATATCTACGGCGGCATGGGCGTGACCCTCGGCAGACTACGTGAGGACAGCTTCTTTGATTACAAGTTCGTCGGCCTGTCCCACAACACCCTTCGCGGTGCCGCAGGCGGTGCCGTGCTGATCGCCGAGCTGCTCTACCGTCAGGGCTATTTTGACTGATCTGCCTATGAAAAAATATATCGTCAAAAAATTTCCCGCCGGCACCGACGGCAAGGAGATCAACTGGAACGTGATCCCCGTTGCCCGCATCGATACCTACAAGTGGCTGGACGGCTACACCCCCGAGGCCGCCGCGCAGCTCGTCTACGTGGAGGGCGAAGGCTTCATTCTGCGCATGACCTGTGCAGAAAAGAATCCGCTACGCCGCTATCATGCGTACAACGAGCCTGTATACACCGATTCCTGCCTGGAATTTTTCTGCGACTGGCTGGGGGATGGGCGATACGTCAACATGGAGATGAACGCCCTCGGCACCCTGCTCTCCTGTATCGGCCCTGACCGACACGACCGTACCCCCATCGCCGATCTTTCGGGCGGCGATATCTTCCCCGTCAAGGGCGAGGTAGGTGACGGTACCTGGTCTGTGACCGCCGAGATCCCCCTGTCCCTGCTCTGCAAGATTTTGGGCGTAGACAGCCATCCCTTCGGCCATGGCTACACCTTCCGCGGCAACTTCTACAAGTGCGGCGACGAAACCGCCATCCCCCATTACGGTATGTGGAATCCTGTCGGCACAGAAAACGCCGACTTCCACCGTCCCGAATACTTCGGCGACTTCGTGATCGAATAATTTTTACACCCGTGACCGCGATAGCGTATCACGGGTGATTTTTTAGCCATCTCTAAAAATTTTCCTGTTTTGTGTTGCGTTTGCCCCCAAGACCGTGTCTATATAGGTGAAGGATCCTGACAGCACCTCAAAATTCCAAAGAAAGGAGCCCATCCGTGGACGATCAAAGCATCATTGCGCTTTATCTTGCGCGCAACGAGCGTGCCATTACCGAAACCCAGCTCAAATACGGCGCGTACTGTATGGAAGTCGCCTACCGCATTCTGGAAAACAGGCAGGACAGCGAGGAATGCGTCAACGACGTGTACCTGAAGCTATGGAATTCCATCCCGCCCCACGATCCCAAGACCCTCCGCGGCTTCATATCCAAGATTACGCGAAATCTTGCCCTCAATCGCCTCCGCGACAAATCTACCTTGCGGCGCGGTGGGGGAGAGATGACCTTAGCCCTTGACGAGCTGGGAGAATGCCTCTCGGACGGAGAAAGCGTGGAAGAAGAATACCTAAGGCAAGAGCTCAGCGGGTATATCAATCGCTTTTTGAAAAGCCTTTCGCGGCGTGACTGTGATCTGTTTTTGTGCCGCTACTACTTTTTGTATCCCGTATCCGAGATCGCAGAAAAGAACAGCCTCAGCGAAGCCCACGTTCGCACATCCCTTTCCCGCACCAGAAAAAAGCTCAAGCTTTATCTGCAAAAGCACGGGCTCCTGTAAAGACACCAATCCAAACTCTTACGAAAGGAAAATGGTTTTATGAAAAAATATGATCTTTTACACGCACTTTCGGATGCCGACGAAGCACTGGTCGACCGCGCCGCAGATTCCATGCGCCCCCATTTCAAATCCACCGGTACGGCTCGCTTTTTCCGTGTCGGCGCAATCGCGGCAAGCGTTGCCATTGTTCTTGCCGCCGGTGCGGTTGCGATTCCCATGATGCTTACAGAGGATCCTGCCGGTGACGCTGCGATACCGCCCGTTTCCGACAGTATGCAAGGAAGCGTGTCGGATGCCCTCACGCAATCTTCCCCCGATAACGTGATCCAAGCACCCACTTCCATCCTCTATCTCACCTCCCTCGATCACCCCGGAAAACCTGACAGCATTGTCAATTCCGAAACACAAGACAGCTATTGGGGAGATAATCTGGCACTTCTGACCTTCGACTGCGCCGAGGGAGAAGTCATTGACGCGACCACCTTCTGGGACAGCCTGTTTACCCGTTCCTTCCCTGATGACGGACACGAGACCTGGGAGGGCTTGGACCCCACCAACCCCCAGGATCGCAGAACCTATATTGATATTCTCCGCGGCTTCGGCTTTGGAGGACTTCATGCCGCCAAGCGCAACGTAACACTGGATGTCAATACGACGTTTTTGATCTGGAAATACGACACGGATCATCTCTCCAAGCCTCTTCGTGGCGACCTCAACTATTATCTCAAAAAGCTGGAATCCGTCAAGGCCAAATTTGGCGAGGACTCCTGGCAATATTTGAAAGCCTTGGAGGAATACGAGGAGCGTTATGGTGCCCATTGGGGCGACGACTACAACGGCTTGCAGCTCGCCGCGAACGAGGACATCCTTTCCTACGTGACCCGTAACGCCGACGGTGAGATCACGGGCGCGGGCGCGATCTATGTCTGCCGCAAGCACCTCATTGAAAATGAAGAAAACAGCTACTACGCAGATACCTATATCTCCCGCTACGCCGATCTGGGCTTCGTCCGCTTTGACACACCCGTCACCGAGGAGGAGGCCGAGACAAAGCTCAAGGAGCTGTACGAGGCCATTCCCGAGTCCAAGGCGAAGATGGACTTTGCCCCTGTGAGCGAAAATGAGAATTACAAGGCAGGTCTTGCCGATCTTCTGAACACGCTCAAGTTTGAGTCACCCGAAGATCATTACACCACCTCGGGCTTTGGTGGCAGTAGTGGAGATAACTTCCGCACCTTCCATATCGGTTGGGTATCCAAGGATGAAGACGTGATCGATGGCAACCATGCCGACCGTGTATTCCGCATCTACAGCGACGGCACTTGGGAGGAGATCACCGAGAAAGTCACGGAATGATTTTCCGTCCTTCATCAGCCTCCCCCACCTTTCCGGCATATACCGTTTAATTGGTTCAAAGCTCTTTTGAACACCTGCCCATATGGGCGTTGCCCTGCTTCCACGACTGCTCTCCTACGTGGAAGCAGGGCAATTTTTCTTGATTTAACGAGACTTTTTTCAAAAAAGCTATTGACAAACCGCTTGCTTTATGCTATAATATCCAAGCGGTTTGAAAAAAGGGCTTCTGCGAGTGTAGTTCAATGGTAGAATCCCAGCCTTCCAAGCTGGTCGCGTGGGTTCGATTCCCATCACTCGCTCCATCCGGCTTGTCCGGAATTTGTGCCTTTAGCTCAGTTGGATAGAGCAACTGCCTTCTAAGCAGTAGGTCGGGGGTTCGAGCCCCTCAAGGCACGCCAGTGCCTACCTGCCGGAGGCATCAGCTTCCCGGCGGAGGCTATCGTTTTTCCCCCATGGTGGGTATAGCTCAGTTGGTTAGAGCGCCAGGTTGTGGCCCTGGAGGTCATGGGTTCGACTCCCACTACTCACCCCATAATAAAAACTCCCGATTTCGGTCGGGAGTTTTTATTTTATGTATGGTCACCGTGATCCGTCGATCACGGTCACGCCTCTCTCGCGGAGGCGTTTTTTGATGTTATTCAAACGCTCGTCTGTGGGGATCCAATCCTTGCGCCCATTATCCGAAAGTCCCAGCGGCAGCATTTTCGAGCCGCCGTAGGCATGATACGGCAACAGCTCCACGCCCTCACAGCAGTTGAGCTCGCCATAAAGCGCCGCAACGCTGTCCCAATGCGCGTCATCCGTATTGACACCCTCCACCACGATACAGCGCAAGCGTGTGCGCCCGCCCAGGCGGTCAGCCAAACGGAGATTGTCAAGAATCCGCAAATTCGGCACGCCCGTATACTGTCGGTGCCGCTCGTTGTTCGTGTCCTTGACATCCCACAAAAGCAGATCTGCCAGTTGGATCAACGAGGGAATCAGCATACGTGAGAATTCGCCTGAGGTTTCTATTGCCGTATGCAATCCTGCCTCCTTACAGGCGGACAGCAACCGCAAGGCACCCTCGGGATGCATCATGGGCTCGCCGCCCGACAGGGTCACGCCGCCGTCTTCACCAAAAAACGAACGGTCCCGCACAACGGCAGACAGAATGCTTTCCAACGTCATATCCTTGACGGCAGGCATCATAGCCTCGGTCGGGCAGACCTCGGCACAGAGACCGCAGGCCGCACAAAGACTACGGTCAAACACGTGAGTCTCTGTCACATTCTGCGCCTTGTGGGAACAGACAGACATACACCCGCCACAGCTGATGCAGCGCTCGGGATAATACAGCATCTCGCCGTGGCTGTTTTGGGTTTCGGGATTGTGGCACCATACACAGCGCAAGGGACAGCCCTTGAAAAACACCACGGTTCGGATGCCGGGGCCGTCGTGCATACAAAAGCGCTGCAGCTCGGTTACGGGGAGAGTTAAATGCTTATCGTTTATCATGACACGTTTTATCCTTCGTTTTGTCCGATGACCATATCCTGCCATTCACGGCAGAGGGTCACGAATCGGGCATTCCAGCCCGATACACGCACAGAAAGCGTTTGATAGTTTTCGGGATGCTCCTGTGCATCACGCAGGATCTTGGCATCCGCCACGTCGGGTTGGAGGAAAAATCCTCCCTCGGCCACAAATCCGCGCATGAGGGAAACCAAGGCGTTCAAACCGTCTTCCCCCGCCACCGAGGACGGCAGCAGCTTGCAGTCCAGCGCCGCACCCGTCACCATACGGGAAAGATCAGCGGTGGCATAGGAACGGATCATGGCAGTCGCGCCCTCGCGGTCTGTGCCGGGCGTGGGGGAAGCATTGGCGGCCAAGACCTCGCCTTGCTTGCGTCCGTGGGGGGCGGCCAAACGGTGAGGCGCCCATTCAAGCTGACGGCCGAAGGTGCTGACCCCCGCGGGGAATTTATAGGGGCTCAATCCATCGTAGCGGGCGCAGGCATCCGCAAAACCACTCAGCAAAGCGGCGGCGATCCTGTCGCATTCGGGATTGTCATTGCCGTAATAGGCATATTTGTTCAATGCAAATTGGCGCAGAGGTTCATATCCCTCCCAGTTGCTCCGCAACACCGTCATCAGCTCGGCAAAGGTCAACCGTTTGTCATCAAACACCAGCTTTTGGATGGCGTAGAGACTGTTGACTGTATCGGCCAAACCGCCGATGTGCGGGGAAAGGACGTGGTATACAGGACCTCCCTCATGATAGGAAAGCCCCTTTTCAATGCATCCGCCTTCAAAGAGAGACACAACGGTGCAAGGAAGGGTGGGATGCCACGTATAGATCCCGTTGTCCGCATCCATGACCGAGAAACAGCCGAGACGACCGCGGCAGATGCTTTCCACTACAGCGCCCAGATCCCGCAGATAAGCTTCAAACAGGCTATCAAAGCTTGCATAGTCCACGTCCTCGGCGTAATCGCGCAACGTGGTATGCTGCAGGATACCCAGACCGTCGAAGGGGCAATAGCTGAAGTTGGTTTTCCCGGGTACCTGCACCTCCCAGCAACCGTCATTGGCAAATCTTCGCGCTTCGTCCAAGGCATAACCGTAGCCCGTCATGGCCTTGAGCACGAGATCCTCGTTGTAAATAGCCAACACGCCACCACCGTGACGCATGACCTCGGCCACACGGCGCAACAGCTTTTCGTCGGTATGGGCATTCACGCGGATGGTCGTGGGGAAATCTCCGATGGGAAGCTCTTCCAATATATCCAGCACCAAATACGTTACGGTGTTGGTCACGTCGCGTCCCTGCTCGTCGATACCGCCAAGGACAATATTCTGATAATGCTGGGCATCTCCGCTGCCCTGGTCACCGCCGCGCACCCATTCACAGCCCTTGATAAAGAAATGCGCCAGAATTTCCCGCGCTTCCTCGAGGGTCAGAATACCGTTTTGGAGATCACGCTCCAGATAATCCCCCAAGAGCACGTCCAAGCGTCCGATGCCCGGCCAGTTGCCCATAAGACGGACGAACGCAAAGGCCATCCAAAGGCTCTGTACGGCCTCATGGAAGGTCGTAGCGGGTTGCAGAGGCACACGGCGGAGATTCTGCAGGGTCACCTCAAACGCGGGACAGGGGGGCAATACGCCGTCCCTTGCCACGGCATCCGCATGATGCTCCAGCGCATCCACATATCGGCCGTGCCACGTTTCAAACGCATCCAGCGCGGTCATACAGTTGATGAGAAACGCTTCCCTGTCGCTACCCTTGTGCGCTTCAAGTGAGGCCTCTACACGTTTACGGATGCCGCATAGGCCCTCGGTCAGAACGCAACCGAAATCCACGGTCAAATGGCTGATGCTGGGAAAAACGACGTTCCCCGCATAGGTCGCGGGAATCACATGGCTGATGGCCAACCCCAGAGTGGCCGCGCCGCAAAGCCTCTCTCCTTGGATCAAACGGGTGGGCGCTTTTTCCGCAATTTCCGCAAGGATCAGGCGTTCCTGCTCCAAGGGAGACAGGGCTGTAAAGTTTTCAATATGATCCATGGTCACGGCAGGGGTCTTCATAGCCGCCAAGCCGTAAGCATGATGCTCCAAAGAGTCATAAGCAAATATCCGCGTGGTCTCAGACAATCGCACAGGGCGGGGGTCTTTGCTGACAGTATAAAATTCCATGGTATACCTCCTCTGAGGATCTTCTGTTTGATTATAACATATTTTGCTTCGCTTGTAAAGAGGAGTCGCGCATCACAGATGCAAAAAACACCGACAGATTTTTTGCCTGCCGGTGTTTTTCTATGAGAAATGGTATTTGCGAGGTTGTCTCCTCCGAAAATGTAATCGGTCAGCGTGTCACGGTCATGTCCACAAAGCAATCCCAAGAATCACAAGAAGGGCAGGTGATCCAAGCCTTGCCGTATGAGCGGGACTCCACCTCTACCCCGTTTCGGATCCGACGAGGCAATTTCCACGGCGCGAATTTACCAAACAGGAAGCGCCATTTCCGTTGAAATTCTTCCCCGCAATTTTTACATTTGAAAATCCGCTTTCTGTAGTGCAAGCTGCGGTTCAAGGCGTCAATGACGGCGGGTAACAACACGATACAAAACCAGATCGCGTCCACAATATGGGGAAAATCGCAGAAAATGATTACGATTTCAAGACCGAAGGCTAAAAAATTAAAGAGGGATAGTAACATAGGGAACCTCCGTATCACAACGCTTTCTGCAGGATAAAATACCGTCCATCCTGCTCGTTTGACAGGTCGCGGACAACGGCAAATCCCGCCTGCTCGTAGCAGGAGAGGGTAGCCTCAAAAGCTTCACGGCTCATGGCCATACGCTCCAGGGGATATGCCTCCGCATGGGTGTAGCCCTTCTTTTGGGCTTCGGAAAGGGTATAGGCAAGGAGCATATCCTCCAGCCCGATATGCGCAAAATTGAGATCTACCATGATCTCCGCAATGGACAATATCTTTGCCCCCTCGGGAGCGGTGGGGATGGCGCGCTCTTCCTCGGAGATGGCGAGAGCCTTGTACTTTTCCTTTGCGCCGCAGTTGCAGTAGGCAAACATACGGTTGCCGATATAGGCGGCGTAACCGCCCATGATACCACCACCCACCAGCTCTATCACGGCGGCTCTGTAGCTACCCAGCAAGGCTGCATGGGCATAGCAGGAATAACGGTTCATCCACTCTCTGATAACCTCTTCCTCGTGGTTAGGCTTATCAAAGGAAATACTGAAATTCAGACAGTTCGTTCCTTCGGTAATGCGCCGGCAGAACCGGAAATATTCTATGCTTTCATGTCGATATAGCCGATGGCAGGAGATCTGCTCCTCTATGATGCGACGGCGCAGTGTCTCCAAGGCAGGATCGGCCAACAGCGGTTCGCACAGGAAATTTTGAAGCGCACCGTGAAGTTTCACATCGTGGGTCAGCAGGTCAAAGAGAGGCGCACGATAGGAATAACTGCCAAAAGGGATCTTGTCGTAAGCCTTGACGGTCTCGTAGGCCTTGGTCATGGCAGAGACAAAGCCCTCGCTATTCCCTTCCTCATGACAAAGCTCGGCTTCCCACACATCAAGGCTACCATTTATGGAGTAGATGAGATCTTCTCCCAACGTGGAGTTCATCAGGTTTTTCGCTATATCAAACGCCTCACGGCTATGAGCGGCATACAGCCTGCCGTAGAGGGACATCATATCCTGCAGGAGTTTTTCCTGCCCTAAGCGTCGTTTTTCTTCTCCTTCACAGAAGAACCCCGCAAGCGGCTTTTGGGGGTCCTTGCAAGAGCCCGCCAAATGCATGGTCTCCTCGCGTTGGTTCATAGCAAAGAGCGTCTCTGCCAGCATGGAGGTGTAAACCTCGTCTTCGTGGTATTCGTTGTGCAGCCCACGGAAATGCATGGCGGCGCGGTCGAGATACAGCTCGCGGAGGGAACGGGACGTGGCGCGCTCTCCGATGATCTTTTCGTCACAGGCCAAGCGATAGCGGAAGGTAGCATCGTCCGGGAATTCCTTCAGGGCATCCAATGAAACGAGCAACGTAAATTCTTCGCCCCAAGGGATCTCCTTTTGAAACCTCTGCTCAAATTCTTCCCGTCGGTCGCCGCCGAGGAGCAGATCCACGCTCATACCCAACAACCGCGACAGGGGAAGAAGCTGGTTGACATCGGGCATACCCTTGTCGGTTTCCCACTTGGACACGGCCTGAACCGACACCCCCAGTCGCTCCGCAAGCTCCCCTTGGGTCATATTCTTTTCCTTGCGGTAGCGGCGGATGCTTTGTCCTAAGCTGGGCTGTGGCATGGGGTGGTCTCCTTTCGTGCTATTGATCCTCTCGAAAAGCTTTCTCGCTACTCACTTGCCAAGAGAGATCCCGGAGGTGGGCAAAGGGCTTTTCGACTTGTTCCTTACATATGGAATAGAGCTTCAAGGTCACAACAGCATCTCTCTGTCATATTCCTTGAGTTTATCCAAGCCGTCGTTTCGGTATTGCAAGGGGGATTTTCCGAAACGACGCTTGAAAGCGCGGATGTAATAATTGGGACTGGAAAACCCATATTTGAGCGCCACGTCTCCAATGGGGAGCGCGGTAAACAGGAGATCCGGACAGCTTTGGTTCAATCGTTCCTCCATGACGTATTCCATGGGGGACATCCCTGTTGCATCCCGTATCATTTTGCTCAGTGTCGTGCGGTTGGTTTTGAACATCTGGCAGAGGGATTCCACCGACATGGGGCGTTCCACGTGCTCACGGATGTAGCGAATCACCTGATTCGTATCCCCTTCCCTTTGCCCATGAAAAGCGCTTTCGGCCAAACAGAGAATGGAAATGAGCTGAGAACGTGCGTGACAGGACCACATAGGGTCGGTATCATGGGCGTCCACAAACCGCTCCCCCAAGGTAAAGCGGTTACGCAGAGAAGCATAAATATCTGCGGACAGGGGAAGGATACCGCAATAGGTTTCGTCTCTTTTCAAAAACAGGTGGAAATCAGGGAAACTGCAACGGGCACGGAGATCGGCATATCCATCATCCTCAATGACGAGGTGATTCAGGCTGATGTTGTAAAAATCGGGGCGAAAGCACAGCCCGCGGGATTCGTATTGCCCGCTGTGGACGGTAACGGTGTCGGTGGTATTGAGGCACAGGAGATTGTGGCCGTTCAGATAGCAGCGCACCCCCGAAAGCGTCATAGAAAGAGCCTCAGCCTGTACAAGGTGGAGAGAAAAACGGGTATCGCTGACAGAAATTTCTGTTTCCATGCGGATCAAGTCAGGAGAATACAGCATAAATTCCTCTCATTCTCCAGATTTGGGCTGTCCGCGGATAATCACGCCGATCAAAAACAGGGCACTCGTGGGAAAAGCCAAAAGATACAGCCCCGTGCGCAAAGTAGGGATCAGAAAGAAGGTGGTGACCGAGCTTACAAAACAATAGCCCGACACAAGTAAACTGATCACACCGACAGTCAGCAAAGCGGTCTTCTTCATATCCCGATAGATGCGGCTACTCCAGAACAGCACCCACAAAGCAATATGCAGGAAAATATGACGCAAAGGAAGCAACAAATAAAAGCTCCATTTGCCATCCCAAACAACGGATAAAAAGGTCACAGCGCTGATCAAAGCCGCCAAAATGCCGGATATTTTCAGGATTACTTCACTTTTTTCTTCGCGGATCATTCGTCATTTCCCTTTCGTTTTTTTGTATTATATCATACGTTGACTGCATTGTCAAGGCACGGGACGCAAGAATAATAGCACGATTGTCAATGCAAAGGGGCGATATGGCGGTAAATTGTTGTTTAGGCGGCAGTGCCGCCGGCCAATATCGCGTGACACTCTCCGTGTCAAAAGCGTATCACCCGACAAGAGGTTGGTCATATAAATTGTTGTTTATCAGCCGAAGGGGGTGCAGGGGCGCAGCCTCTGCACCTCAATACGGTGGCCGGCAGTGCCGAGGGCGGCCGTGAGCGCCTCGGCGCGCGGCGGAAGCCGCAAGAAGGTTTTTGAAAGACAAAATT
>JAGASP010000081.1 GCA_017621695.1 Clostridia bacterium | reverse complement strand
CGCTGCCCTGGCTCTTGTGCACCGTGATCGCCCACGCGTGCTCCAATTCGTCCAGCATTTCCCCATTGTAGAGCGCCTCACGGTCATCAAATCGGATGGTCATCTCTCGCTCCATCGGGGAGATGCTGATGATCTCGCCAATGTCTCCGTTGAATACGCCGCTTCCCTCTCCGCCGTCACCTTCCCAAAGCACGTCGTAGTTGTTTTTGGTCTGCATCACGCGGTCTCCCTCGCGGAACACCGTCTCTCGGAATTTCAACTCCTTTTTATGCTTGGCAGGGGGATTGAGGGACGCTTGCAGAAGTCGGTTGAGATTTTCCGTCCCCGCCTCGCCTCTGCGGGAAGGGGTGATGACCTGAATACCGCCATCGGTGTCTTTGCCGTATGCGCGGGGCAGGCGTGTCCCGTACAGCTCCACGATGGTATCCGCGATGGCGCGATCCGTCGTGCGGGGCATGAAAAAGAAATCGTTATTTTTCACAGTCAGATCGGGCATATATCCCGTGTTGACCGCGTGCGCGTTGGTCACGATCAAGGATTCTCTGGCCTGGCGGAAGATCTCGTCAAGGCGCACCGTGGCAAAGCGCCCGCTGTCAATGAGGTCATTGAGCACACGTCCCGCGCCCACGCTGGGCAGCTGGTCAGCGTCTCCAATCAGGATAAGACGCGCGCCCGGCTTGATGGCCTTCAGAAGCGCACACATCAAGGCAGTGTCCACCATAGAGGCCTCGTCCACAATGATGACACTTTCCTCCAGGTGGTCCTGCTCGTTGCGGCGGAAATGACCTCGCTCGCCCTCGGAAAAATCCATTTCGAGCAGACGGTGGATGGTCTTGGCCTCGCACGCCGTAGCCTCGGACAAGCGTTTGGCGGCACGACCCGTGGGGGCGGTCAAGGCCACGTCAAAATCAAGCGATGAGAAAATACTCAGAAGCGCATGCACGACGGTGGTCTTACCCGTACCGGGGCCACCCGTCAAAATCATCACGCCATGCGCCAGCGCGGCATCAATGGCTTGCTTTTGTTTGATCGCGTACTGCATATCGCGCTTCAGCTCTTCTCTGGAAATAAAGCCGTGAATGTCCCCCGCGTCAATGCTGGGGCAAAGCTTGTCAAGGAGCATGAGCTTGTCCGCAATATACTTTTCATCGCGGTCTGTTTCTTTGCTAAACAGCATCCTGCGGCCTTGGTAGATCCGTTGGACGAGTCCGCCGCAACCGAGAAGATCGTCCACGGCACGGGTGATCTTTTCAGGCGTGGTATGCAGCATCTGCGCACCTGCTTCAATGAGGCGCTCGCGCGGCAAGCAAACGTGGCCGTTTTTGACCGCGTTTCCTGTGAGCAGATATTGCACGCCGCTCATGAGACGTTCGTTGCCTTCGGGATCAAATCCCATGGCCATCGCCATCTGGTCCGCGCGCTCGAAGCCCACGCCGTCCACCTCATTGACAAGCCGATAGGGATTTTTCTTAGCGATATCCACACAGCCGCTTCCCAGCGCCTTGTAAATTTTGACGGTGGTCGCCGCGCCGAAATAGTCCCGGAAAAACATCATGGCCGAGCGGATGCCCGCCTTGCTTTTGAAGTCCTCACAGATCTCCTGCGCCTTTTTGCGGGAGATACCCGGCACCTCGGAAAGCCAATCGGGGTGGTTTTCCATCACGTCCAGCGTATCCTCACCGAACGCCTCCACGATGCGGGCGGCCAGCTTGGGGCCAACACCCTTGACGGCACGGGATGACAGATATTTCAAAATTGCCGCTGTATCTGCGGGCATATGCCGCTCATACTGCACGACCTTGAACTGGCGGCCGTACTTCGGCGAATGGATCCAGCTTCCCCAGAGAATCAGGGCATCTCCGTCGCTGATATAAGGCAGGATGCCCTGCGCCGTCAGCACTTCCCCGCTCTCCTCCACGCCGAAATCAAACACGGTGTATCCGTTTTCTTCATTCGTGTAGATGATATGCTCCACAATGCCTTCCATGCGCAGCATATCGTCCTGGATCGAGGGGGTCTGTGGGCTTGGGGAAGTATATAATTCATCATCCCGATATGCCATCCGAGTCTCCTTTCTGTGGGTCAAGGTATAACAGCCCCCATCGGGATCATGCCGAAGGGGGCTGGTTTGCTTGCGAAATGATATATACGTCGGCGCGATAGGCATCGACCACCGTCTGATAGTGTGGATAGAGCCCACGCCCGTCTCCGATCTCCCCATGCAGAAGGCAAGGAGAGATCAACACCGCAATGGGTACGCCACGGCGGCGGATCTGCCGATTGGCTTCGCACAGCAATATGTCCAAAGCGTCGGCATCCTGCTTGGTTCTGACGGTCACGGCAACCGTAACCGATGTCGGGCAAAGCCAAGCGTCCAGTATCGCGCAAAGTGCCAGAGCCAACCCCATAGCGGCAAGCATCCACAAAAGCACCTGCGCAGCAATTTCCCACAGCATCAAGATCCCCCCTTCCTTACAGGATATGAAAAGAAGGAAGCTATTGTGCAAGTAAGAAATCAGATCAGAATTCAGCCTTCAGGATCTCAGCGAGATCTCTTGCCTCCCAAGGCAGGTTGAGATCCTCACGACCCATGTGACCGTAAGCGGCGGTCTGGCAGTAGATGGGACGGCGGAGATCAAAGCGCTTGATGATGGCGGCAGGACGAAGATCCACGTGTCTGAGAACAGCGGCGGCAATGGCCTCCTCGTCTACACGCGCGGTTCCCTGCGTGTCGATCAGCACGGACACGGGCTTGGCCACGCCGATGGCATAGGCCACCTGCACTTCACAGCGGGATGCAAGACCTGCGGCCACCACGTTCTTGGCGATGTAACGAGCTGCATAAGACGCGGATCTGTCCACCTTGGTGGGATCCTTACCCGAGAAAGCACCGCCGCCGTGGGGGGCGTAACCACCGTAGGTGTCTACGATGATCTTACGTCCCGTCAGACCCGTATCGCCCGCAGGGCCGCCAATGACAAAGCGTCCCGTGGGGTTGACGAAGATCTTGGTCTGCTCGTCAAAAAGATGGGCGGGCAGCTCGGGGGTGATGACGTACTTGATCATATCGGCACGAATTTCTTCAAGAGACACGTCGGGGCTGTGCTGGGTCGATACCACCACGGTATCCACACGGGCAGGCACGCCGTTTCTGTATTCCACCGTCACCTGGGTCTTACCGTCGGGACGGAGATAGTCACAAATGCCCTGCTTGCGCACTTCCGTCAGGCGCTTGGCAAGGGTGTGAGAGAGGGAAATGGGCAGGGGCATCAGCTCAGGTGTCTCGTCGCAGGCGTAACCGAACATCAGACCCTGGTCACCGGCACCGGTATCCAGACCGTCATCATCCTCGCCGTTCTTGGCCTCCAAAGACTTGTCCACGCCCATTGCAATGTCGGGGGACTGCTCGTGGATGGAAGAAATGACGGCGCAGGAATCGCAGTCAAAGCCGAATTTGGCACGGGTATACCCGATTTCGCGGACGGTATCACGCACGACCTTCTGGAAATCCACATACGCGTTCGTAGTGATCTCGCCCATAATGGCAACAAGACCCGTTGTGCAGAAGGTTTCGCAAGCCACGCGGGACATGGGATCCTGACGAAGCATCTCGTCCAGGATCGCATCGGAAATTTTATCACAGATCTTGTCGGGATGGCCTTCGGTCACCGACTCACTGGTAAACAAACATTTTTTTGCGTTGAAATTCATAATACATCCTTTCGAATAGAAAAGCAACAGGCATACAGAGAGCCTCCCTGCACGATCAAATGACCGAGCAAAGCGGCTCTCGTACCTCAGGCTGAAAATCAGCCTTCATTTTTCTCCAATTTCTTAATGAGTCTCTTGATGGCACCCTTTGCCTGGCTGTCGTTCTTCTTCAGATCCGACGCAATGGTTTCCTTCTGGTTGGAAAGGCCTTCCATCACAACGTTGGTAATATCCATATCCAGATAGTAGCCGAAGTCATACACACGGTTACGGATGATGTAATCCACCATACGGCTGGAGTCGGGGTCACGGGCACTCTGCAGCTTGGTAACGATCTCGAACATCTTGGGGGTAACGTTGTCGTAGTTGTAAGCGGCCATTGCCTCCACGATGGTGCCGACGAACTCGGGATCCTTTTCGGTCTGAGAGATCATGACGAAGGGAGATGCGCCGTTTACGAAGGACAGATATTCAGGCTGTGCCTTATCGTACTTGGGCACGGGAACGATACCGTAGTCGCTCTCCATATCGGCAAGGAAGGAGGAGATCTTCGAGAGGGTAATATCGCAATAGAGTGCGCGACCCTCGGTAAAGATGCTGTAGTTGATACCGTAGTTAGCAATTTCGGTTCTAGGCAGCCAGAACGCATTCTCGGTCACAACTGCGCTGTAGAGCTTGGAATAGATGTCGATGACGCGCTCGGAGTCGTAGGTGAGTTCGGGCTCCAGCGTTTCGCTGTTGATGGTGATGAACATACCACCCGCACCGTAGAACATACTGAACGCACCGTCAAGGCTCCAGATGGTATTGCTGAAACGGTCGTCAGCATAGTTCATCGAACCGTCGCTGTTCAGGTCCTGGCTGACGTCCTTGACCTGGCTCAGATAAGCGTCCAGCGTCCAGTCGCCATTGTCTACCAGCTCGTAGGGTTCGGTCTTACCCAATTCGGTGTTGAGCTGCTTGTTGAAAACGAAGCAAGAGGAGATCAGCATGGAGGCAGGATCGATAT
This sequence comes from Clostridia bacterium, assembly GCA_017621695.1. Lineage (GTDB taxonomy): Bacteria > Bacillota > Clostridia > Oscillospirales > CAG-272 > CAMEON01. The sequence goes on along the minus strand of JAGASP010000081.1, from coordinate 3,470 downwards.
CACCCGTCAGCATGTAATTGTGTCCCATGAGAGACAGATTCTCGCGGCAACCCTGATCCCAATAAGGAGCATCCGGATGGATCGTATCAATCTCATTGAGATCGTACAGGTAACCCTGCTGTGCGCAGTTCATGAAGGATACCTTGTGACCCGTAAACATATCATACTCATCGTCGTTGGCGGTTACCTGATTCTGGATGGTAGCGTTGACGGTGTTATAGTCACCGCCGTCGATCACCTTGAGCTCAATGCCGAAATCTTCGGTCACAACAAGGTTTCTTTCGTAGAGCAGGTCGGTGAGGATCTCACCTCTTTCGAGATCCGTCACGTCAAACTCTTCCTTCATGTCATCTCTGGCGCAAATGACGAATTCACGGTCAAAATTGGTCTTCTCGATATTGGGGTACTGGAGGGGACGCGTGCCTTCTCCTTCGGCAGCCGTACCGTCGGCAGAGGTCGACAGCGTGGAATCGGGATCCTCGGAATCCTTATCACCCACGCCGCAGGACACGAGTGTCAAAAGGCTGCTCAGCAGCATGACAACAGCCAGCGCAAGAGACAGGAGCTTTGCAGAATCGTGTTTCATAATGTTCTCCTTATTTCATAATAGATCGGATTCTCCGAAAGCTCCCCGACACAGAGATATCAGGTCGCGTTCGCAGAAAACGTAAAGCAGATACTACTTATATTATACAACAAATTCAACATTTGTCAAGCATCGGCACCAAAAAAACGCACAATACCCGCAAATTCTTTACAGTCAAGCCTTTTTCTCACCGCGTGGGCGGTTCTTTCGCCATCAAGGCCATCGCGATGGGCACCTGAGGCTCAAACCAAAACGCTGAGCCAAGAGACCCCGCTTTGGATACCGAAGCAGATCAAAGACACGATCACGCCGGCAATCATAACGCCGAGCAGCGCGGATAAGAGCGCCTTCCAAAAATTCATCTTGATGGTCGCGGCCACCAGCGAGCCCGTCCAAGCGCCTGTGACAGGCAGAGGGATCGCAATGAAAAGGCACACGCCCCAAAACCCATATTTCCGGATTTTGTCGGTATTTTTCTCCGCCTTTTTTCTGAGCCACAGTGCCACGCGGTTAAAGAGCTTGACGCGGCAGGTTTCCATCCACGCAAGCACCTTGCGGATGAGCAAAAGAATCAACGGCACGGGAATCATATTGCCGATCACAGCCAGCAGATAAGCCAGCCACCAAGGCATATCGAAGGCGAACCAACCCACAGGGATGGCTCCTCTCAGCTCCACGATGGGGATCATAGAGCAAAGCAACACCGCCAGCTCTTCGCCGAGGATGTTTTCAAAAAAGCCCATAATTGCTTCAGACATGAGATACTTCCTTTATTTTGTAATAAAATCCGCGAAAGGATTATGTAACCATTCCATTTTTCCGTGAAGAACAACCACGAAAACCACCACGGCGGCGATCAAAAGCAAAACACCGATCCCGATCGCGAGCAAGGTATTCTTCGTATTCGTTGACTTGCGGTTCTCGGCAGTCGGTTGGTTGGCGGCTTTCGCCGAAGAACGGGCAGAAGACGGTGTAAATCCTGCGGCTTTCAGCGCACGAGAAACGGGTTTATAGAGCAACAGCACAAAAGCAGCATTAAAAACAGCTTTTGTCAGGTTGAAGGGCAACAGGAGCGTAGGAATCATTTTGGCTACGTCAGCCGAAGAGGAAGACGTATACAGCGGCGTGACGATCAAATTCATGAGCATCATGACACCCGTCATGGAAATAACTGCGGCAACCAAGCCAATCACGGCGCTGCTGAGTTTTTTTCTGTATCCATACACCAGCGCGCATACACTTGTAAAAACAGCGCTGGAGACAAAGTTCATGAGAAATCCGTAAGGCCCCGTATCCCCCACCGTGATAAACTCCAGCAGAGCAACAAGCAGGGACATGACCACAGCGGCAATGGGACCAAACAGAAGACCTCCGATGGTAAGGAACACGTCCTTGAGGTCAAAGGTCAAAAAGGCAACGTTAAAACGGAACACAAACATGGTGGCATAAGCAAGCGCGCAGAAGAGCGCCATCACCACCGTACGATAGACGTAATTTTTTTCGGAGGCCGCTTTTCGAGCAGCCGGTTTTCTGGATGCGGACATATGAAAAAATCCCCTTTCGACATGGGGAAAAGAGGCGCGCGGCACAAGTATGGTACTGCCGTAGAGTGCATCTTTTCTCATCCGGACTTTCCCTGCCATCCTTGCACATTTTTACAAGGCTTCGGCAAGCTACCGTCGGCGCAGGAACCTCCCCTGCTCGGCGCACGTTCATGGATTTGTGCGTTCGTGGGCTATACCACCGGTATGGAATTTCACCAATTCCCAAAGATTGAGAGTACATCAAGGGCTCTGCCCTTGAACCCGCCAAACTTTCTTGAAAGAAAGTTTGGATCAAAGAACTTTATTATATTTTTAAAGTTTTTGAAGGGGCATGGGGAAACTTTTTTCAAAAAGTTTCCCCAAATTAAGAACCCCCGCAGCAGGGCTGCGGGGGTGAACAACCCTATGATGGGTTAATTACTTGATGATCTCGGAAACGACGCCGGAACCAACGGTTCTACCACCCTCACGGATAGCGAAACGGAGACCCTGCTCGCAAGCGATAGGAGTGATGAGCTCAACGGTCATAACAACGTTATCACCGGGGCGGCACATCTCAACATCATCGGGAAGGGAGATAACACCGGTAACGTCAGTAGTTCTGAAGTAGAACTGAGGACGGTAGCCAGCGAAGAAGGGCTTCTGACGACCACCCTCCTTCTCGGACAGGACATAAACCTGACCCTTGAAGTTGGTGTGGGGGTTAACGGAACCGGGCTTAGCAAGAACCTGGCCACGACGGATGCCGTCCTTAGCAACACCACGGAGCAGAGCACCGATGTTGTCACCGGCCTGAGCCTGAGGCAGGAGCTTGTGGAACATCTCAACACCGGTAACGACGGTGGTTGCCTTCTCGTCGGACAGACCAACGATCTCGACAGTGTCGTTAACCTTCAGAGTACCTCTCTCAACACGACCGGTAGCAACAGTACCACGGCCGGAGATGGAGAACACGTCCTCGACGGGCATCAGGAAGTCCTTATCAGCCTCACGGTCGGGGGTAGGAATGTAGCTGTCAACAGCATCCATCAGCTCGAGGATGCAAGCATACTCGGGAGAAGAGAGGTCAGTAGAAGCGGACTCGAGAGCGTCACGAGCGGAACCGCGAACGATGGGCAGATCGTCGCCGGGGAAGTCATAGGAAGAGAGCAGGTCGCGAACTTCCATCTCGACGAGGTCGAGCAGCTCATCATCGTCAACGAGGTCAGCCTTGTTGATGAAGACAACGATTGCGGGAACGCCTACCTGACGAGCGAGCAGCACGTGCTCACGGGTCTGCTGCAGAGGGCCGTCGGTACCTGCAACGACGAGGATAGCGCCGTCCATCTGAGCGGCACCGG
>JAGASP010000005.1 GCA_017621695.1 Clostridia bacterium | reverse complement strand
CGTAAATTATTTTTAGCGGTTAATCATTTTATGCCGTAGGGGCGACCCTATGTGGTCGCCCGTCGTCCCGACATCGACAAAACCCTTGTGGGTCAACAATCTTTTTGGCGGGAGGCCACACAGGGCCTCCCCTACGGCCATGTTGGTCATACGCCCGTAAACAACCATTTATCTGTATACCGCCTATTATACCATAAAAAAGAATGAATTTCAATATCCCACCGCCAATTTTCTCGCACAACAAAACGGCAGAGCACCCCAAAGGGTACTCTGCCATGTGGGCAAAATCATCTGCGATTCAGTTACGGTTATTTACCCTGCACAGGCTTTTTGGGCGCAGGCGCTGCCTTGGGCGCGGGAACATCAGCCGCAGGTGCTTCGGTAACCATTTCCTTGATAGACGCGGCGAGTCCCGCAATACCCTGAATGTTGGAGGGAATGATGAGCTTGGTCGCCTGACCGTCGGCCACCTTTTCCAAAGCCTCCAGACTCTTGATGGTCAATACAGCCTCGGAAGGCTTGGCTTCGTTGATCATATGGATACCGGCAGCGGTTGCTTCCTGTACCTTACGAATGGCCTCGGCTTCACCTTCTGCCTGGCGGATGGCGGACTCCTTTTGTGCCTCAGCACGGAGGATCGCAGCCTGCTTTTCAGCTTCAGCCTTCAAAATAGCGGCTTCCTTCTGACCTTCGGCTACAAGAATAGCAGACTTCTTTTCACCTTCTGCGCGAAGAATGGCCTCACGGCGTTCGCGCTCTGCCTTCATCTGCTTTTCCATGGCATCCTGAATTTCCTTGGGCGGAATGATATTTTTCAGCTCTACGCGGGTGACCTTGATGCCCCAGGGATCGGTGGCCTCGTCGAGTACGGCACGCATTTGGGTGTTGATGATGTCTCGGCTGGTCAGGGTATTATCCAACTCCATTTCACCGATGATGTTACGCAGGGTGGTGGAGGTCAGATTTTCGATCGCGGTCATAGGGGTGGCATGGCCGTATGCGTAAAGCTTGCAGTCGGTGATCTGGAAGAAGACCACGGTGTCGATCTGCATACGGACGTTGTCCTTGGTGATCACGGGCTGGGGAGGGAAGTCCACGACCTGCTCCATGAGATTGACCTTCTTGGCAATGCGGTTGACGAAGGGCGCCTTGAAATGGATGCCGGTTTCCCATGTCTTGCTGTAAGAGCCGAGATGCTCAATGACAAATGCGCGCCCCTGGGGAACGATGTGAATGTTGGATAGAATGATGAGCAGCACGACAACCACAACGGCAGAGAGCAGGATGAGAAGTACCTGCGGCACCGTGACGGCATACAAAGCGGCTACAAGCCCTGTGGCGGTGTTCAAAGATAACATAAACGTTCCTTTCCGACGGATACTCCCGTCTTTAGAATTTGATTGGTGTCGGGGAAAGCATTATTCCTTACGTTTGCAGATCAGCTTGGTGCCTTCTACACGTACTACGGTCACGTGTTCGCCGGGCTCGGCTGTTTCGCTGTCGTTTTCCATGCGCGCGCTCCAGAGCTGTCCGTTGATTTTGGCAACGCCGCGGTCGCTCATATTGTCGATGGTTTCTTCCACCGTGGCCGTTTTATCTTCCATGGCGGAGACGTTGGTTTTTTCAATCTTGTGATGCTTTCGGACATACTTTTTGAGCACCGTTTTGGCCAGAATCAGCAAAGTTGCGGAAATGACCAGACAGACAACGATCTGCGGGACGATATCTACCCCCAAAACAGCCATAATCATGGCAACGAGTGCACCGGGCGCAAAGCAGATCGCACCCATGTCGGCGGTTTGCGATTCTACGATCAGCGATAGGATGATGATGCCCAACCATGCCAGTGCAGGACCTATGGTGGACATATCAAATTCGCTTTTTTCTGCCGCGGACAGCAAAAACAAAGAAACTGCATCCATCATAACGCTTCCTCCTTTCATTTTTAGAAGCACAGGGAAACGGCCGTCCGGCTGTTCCTTTGGATAGATTATACCATACAATCAAGCGATTGTCAATAGCAGATTCGAAATTATTTGGGATTTTTATAATTTTTTTGAAGTAACATAGAAAAAGTGAAGAAAAAATTGTAAAAAACACATAGATGTTCACGGTGAGTTCATGATTATAGGGTATACTAACAATAACTATATAAGTCCGCCGTGACTGATAGAAGCATAATAATAAAGGAGGATATATCAATGTTTTTCCAGAAGCCCAAGAAGAAGAATTACGCACCCATGATCATTGCTATTGTGGTTGGCGTTCTGGCCGCTGCCGCAACCGCATTTATTCTTTTTGAAAAGGTATTCAAGAAGAAGCTGTGCGCAAAGAAGGCTGCAGAAGCCATCGATGCTTGTGATTGCGAGGAAGCTTGCGAGTGTGAAGAAGCTTGTGAGTGCGAAGAGGCTTGCGAGTGCGAGGCTGTTGAAGAGGCTTGATTAACGCTTCTTTTGTGAATCGAAACACGGTATGACTGAACAGGTTGTACCGTGTTTTTCTTATGCATCTTATTGACTTGATGATGAATTTATGATATAATTTCAATATCCTACCGAGGAGGTGACAGAAATGCTGTTGTCAACACAAACCCACGTGGCCGTTTCTCGCTTTGGCTTGCTCGAGGGTATCCGCCTTTTGATGGATGCCGGATATCCCGCACTGGATCTGACCATGTTTGCCAACAATGAATATCTTTTCGATACCGATATGAAATCCACCGCCTTGAAGCTCAAAGCCATGGCTGACGAGCGCGGCGTGATATTCAACCAAGCCCACGCTCCCTTTGGCGGCGGCTACGATCATTATACGCAACAGCTTTTGCCCCTTATGCCCCGTGTTTTTACGTTTGCTTCTTATCTTGGTATCAAGCAAGTGGTGGTGCATCCGTTGCAAAAGGGCAGATATTACGGCCGCGAGACCGAGCTGTTTGAGATGAACCGTGCATTTTACGCCTCCCTTGCGCCTTTGGCAGAGAGCACAGGTGTGAAGATCGCCATGGAAAATATGTGGCAGACCCATCCCGTCACACACCGTATCTGCGATGACGTGGCCGCGCCCCCCGAGGAGCTGGCCGCCTACTACGATGCTCAGAACCGACCCGATCTGTTCACGGTCTGCCTGGACATCGGCCACGTAGCCCTTTGCGGCCGCGAGCCACAGGATGCCATCAGAACCATCGGACATGACCGCCTGGGCGCGCTCCACGTCCACGACGTCAGCTATATCAGCGATGATCACACCCTGCCCGGCATGGGGCGCATCAACTGGGATGCCGTCATCGAGGCTCTGGCCGACATTGATTATCAGGGCGAATTTACCTTTGAGGCGGATAGCTTCCTCGGAAGATATGACAATGCATTTTTGCCCACAGCCGCCAAGTTTATGTGCGATTGCGGCAAACATATGGTCAGCCGCTTCGAGGCTCTGAAGGCTGAAAAGGCAGGTCGGGCATGAGCAAACTGACCGTCCGCAAGGCCACCTACGCCGACCTGCCCGCCCTCATGGCCATCTACGACCACGCCCGCGCTTATATGCGGGAGAACGGCAACATGGAGCAATGGGACGGCGGATATCCTCAGATCACGGTGATCGAGGAGGATATCAACCTCGGCCGCTGTCATATCTGCATGGACGGGGAGGAAATCGCGGGTGTGTTCTGCTTCTTCAAGGGCAACGATCCCACTTATGCGAAAATTTACAATGGCGCGTGGCTCAATGACAAGCCCTATGGGGTCATCCACCGTATCGCCGTGGCCAAGCATGGCGTTGGTGTGGCCTCCTTCTGCTTCGACTATGCTTTTGCCGCTTGTGGCAACGTGAAGATCGATACCCACCGAGACAACATCCCCATGCAGAACGCCCTCCAAAAGAACGGCTTTGCCCGCTGCGGGATCATCTATCTGCAAAACGGCGATCCTCGTATCGCCTACCAAAAAAGCCTTGACGCGGAAGGGAAGTGAACCTATGACAGCACCCATCCGCGAGCCTGTGATCCTATGCGAGGATAAGCACCTGCTCCTGGTCTCCAAGCCCCAGGGCATGCCCGCCCAGCCCGACCCGTCGGGGCAGATGAGCCTCCTTGCCTACCTGACCGAAAGATACCCCAACGTGGGGATCGTCCACCGTCTGGACACTCCTACGGGCGGGGTCATGGTCTTTGCCAAGACCCCAGCCGTGACGGGAAAGCTCAGCGCAATGCTCGGTGATCACAGCACATATGAAAAAGTATATCTGGCTGTTTTATCAGCCCCGCCTGCCGAGGCTCATGGGGTCTTGGAGGACTATCTCTACCATGACAAGCGGCAGAATAAGGCCTTCGTGGTGACCCCCGCCGCCGACGGTACCCTCCGCAAGGGAGCCAAGGCCGCCAAGCTGACCTACGAGGTGCTGGAGCCCCTGCCCGACGGCCTGACCCTGGTGAGGATCAAGCTCCACACGGGGCGCACCCACCAGATCCGCATCCAGTTCGCCTCCCGCGGCTGTCCCGTGGCAGGGGACGGCAAGTACGGCAGCCGCGTCAAATGCCCCTTCATCGCCCTGTGGTCGCATCGCCTTACCTTTGTTCACCCCGTGACGGGGAAGACGGTCAGCGCGGAGTCCACGCCGCCTGCGGACACGGAGCCGTGGGGGAGGTTTGGGGGATAAATTGTTGTTTATGGGCTTATGACCAACTTAGCCGTAGGGGAGGCCCTATGTGGCCTCCCGTCAAAAAGATTGTTGATCCAAAAGGGTTTTGCCGATCTTGGGACGGCGGGCGACCACACAGGGTCGCCCCTACGGGTT
>JAGASP010000080.1 GCA_017621695.1 Clostridia bacterium | reverse complement strand
TATCGGGGGACTGCGAGCGTCACGAGGGAGTTGGAGTCCAGAGGAGAACCGTAGGTTCTGTCTTTGGCAGCGCTCTTTTGTAACTTTTCTCTCGCTGCGGAGAGAAAAGTTAGTAGAAAGATAAACAACAATTTATATGACCAACCTCTTGTCGGGTGATACACTTTCCATGCGGAGAGCGTCACACGATATTGGCCGCGGCACTGCCGCCTAAATAACCATTTATCCCCCAAGGAGTCCTTATGCCATCTACCTCTTCCCCTGCCCCCACCGCCGCGATTCTGACGCTGGGATGCAAGGTCAACCAATATGAATCCGAAGCCATGGCCGAAGCCCTCGTCCGTGAAGGCTTTCTCATCCGCCCCGTGGATGAGCCGTGTGACGTGTATATCATCAACACCTGTACCGTCACCGCCGAATCCGATCGAAAATCCCGCCAGGCGGTGCGCCGTCTCATAGGAAAGAATCCACTTGCCGTCACGGTCGTCACGGGTTGCTCCGCCGAAACAGGCGCTAAATTGCTTGCAGACATCCCCGGTGTGGATGCCGTGGTGGGCAACCGCGAAAAGCTGAAAGCCGTGCATTACGCGGTGCAATTCCACCGCAACGGCAAGCCAACCGCCCCCATCGTGGACGTCCCCCCGTTAAGGGACAGCGCCTTTGAGCCTATGACCATCACCCGCTTTGACCGCACCCGCGCCTACGTCAAAATTCAGGACGGCTGCGAGTCCAAGTGCACCTACTGCACCATCCCCGCCGCCCGCGGCAAAGAACGCTCCAAGCCGCTTTGCGAGGTGATCGCTGAAGTCACAAAGCTCACCGAGGGCGGATGTCGCGAGGTGGTGCTGACAGGTATCGAAACAGGCGCATGGGGTAAGGATCTCGGCCGCGAATACACGCTTTCCTCTCTCCTCCGCGCCGTTTCGGAGATCCCGAACGTGGGGCGCATCCGCCTCGGATCTCTGGATCCCACCGTCATCACAGAGGACTTTGCCGATGCCGTGGCATCCCTGCCCTGCGTCGCGCCGCATTTTCACTTGTCCATGCAGAGCGGATGCTCCGCTACGCTGGTGCGCATGAAGCGCAAATACAACGTCGCACAGGCCGAACGCGCCATGGAACGTCTTCGCACCCGCCTCCCGTCGGTCAAATTCACCACCGATATCATTGCGGGCTTCCCGGGTGAGACCGAGGAAGAATTTGCTGAGACGTTGGCCTTTGCCCGTCGTGCCAAATTTTTACATATCCATGCATTTCCCTATTCCAAACGCACGGGCACGCCCGCAGCGACCATGAAGGATCAAGTGGATGAGTCTGTCAAGCGCGCTCGGGTTCACGCATTGAACGCGGTCTCTGAGGAGACCTGCAACGCGTTGCTCCGTGAAGCATTGGAGGCACACGCGCCCGTCACGGTGCTCTTTGAAACTTACCATTCCCAAGCAGGGCTGTACCACGGCCATACCCCCGATTTCATGGAGGTAGTCGTTCCTTCGCAGGAGGATCTGCGGGGGCGCGAAGTCGAGGCTATTCCCACCGCGGTCAAGGACGGCCGTCTTTGGGCGCAGCTTTCCCCCGATACAAAGGAGTTTTCATGAATCAACCTAACCTATATGCGGATCCTTTTTATTTGGGTGCACCGTATCCCAATCTTCCCGAGGATCACATACAAGCCGTCTTTTTTCTCGCGTCACGACAGTCTGCCGTCGGGTATCTGCATACCTTGCTCGGCATATCATTGGAGACGCAGCAGTACGACGCGCTTTTCAAGTTTTTTATAGAAACCGAAGCCCGTAACCCCACCTACGGTGAGTTGCGCATGCTCGGCCATATGCTTTCCCCCGCCTCTCCGACAGGCTTTGTTTCTCATACCGCCGTTGGAGAGCTATACACCCAAAGCACAGACCTGATGGACACGTGGGCAGATGCCATGCAAGGCTTCTCCGACCTGCAAGATCAACCTGCTTCTCTGTGCAGACTCGATCAGCTCCTGTCACTTCCCGCATCCTACGTCCGCCTCAGCCGTGGCACAGCTACCGACAGAGACACCTACCGTGTCCTTCCCCTTGAGGCCTCCGCTCATGCTTTTACAGAAGGATATCAGCCTTACGCCTCCTTGAAATATGCGGAAGACGACACCTGGCAGGTATATCGAAAAACGCCGTCCCTCAAGCCTGCGGTCTCCCCTCGTCCGGGAGATGCCATTCTGATGCTTCCTCTTGCCGACCTCTGTGCGCTGCAAGCATTTCTATCCCAACATTCTCTGGGCACGTCGGTCAAAGCGCTTGCGGCAAGCACAGACGGAAATGCACTTCAACCGGCACTTTCTCTGTGCGGCGGCTACGGCCTGACAATACAGCTGGATTCTCTGCTGCCAAAGGAGATCGGAACGGCCTCCCCGATCGAAGCGCTGTGGCAATTCTGCCAATCGGCAAGCACGCCGACCTCTCCCCTTGTCTTGCTACTCGCTCAGGCCAAAAGCAAAGCGCATTTGTATCAAGCGCTGGCCGATTACGGATTTTCTCCCCGTCTGCTCGGGACAGTGGAAAAAAAGCCCTACCTTTCGATATTTTCACAAGGAAATTGCCCCGTGCATCTGCAGGCTTCCTTTACAGAGGCTCTGTGCCCCCGTATGTATACCTGCACACTCCCCACGCCGTCCGACCTTTGTAATAATTTCGGGAAAGATATGCAGGTTTCGGAGATATATTTTTCTCAGGAGCTCGAACTTTCTATCGCCAACGGAAAGCTGCGCATAGAAAGTCAGAATGCGGACGCTTACACCCCATCGATGCAGCTCATGCTTTCGCTGTGCATGAAATTTGCGGCCGTCGGCGCAGACATACGGGAGCTCAGGATCACCCCCCTGCTCACGCTGGAAGGAGATGCCCACGCACCGATTCTTGTGTCCGCCGTGTGCGGTCTCTACCGCGCAGCTACGGAATTGGAGATCCCCCTGACAGATCCCGTCATCCGTTGTTGCCCCGCCACGTCGGATCAGAAAACGGCTCTGACGCTTTCCTGCGCAGCGTATACGCAAGCCCCTACCGTATCTGTGCAAGGCTTTACGCAAGCCGAATCTCCTTTGCATTTGACCGTTTGGGAGCACCCCGCATGGCAGGATATCCGAGGACTGTTGTATACGGTTGCCAAGACCGTGCGTGAAACAGGCGGCTGTTGCATTCCCCTACTTGAAAAATCCCTGCCCGAGGCCATCTCCCAAGCCGTTCCGCCCTCACATCCCTACCACGCCGCGCTGTTTGACACCTATCAAAAGCTATTGACCGAAACCACCTATCTCGGCTTCCTGACAGAAGGTATATCCGCGTGCCGTGGACTGCATATCGGCATGACCGTCCCCGCCCCCGAAAATCCCTTCGCGGCGCCCCCAATAAGTCACCAAGATCCTCCGCAGGTCACCCTATATCCCCCCGTTTCCCTGCAAGATCGAAAACATCAAGAAACCAAACGAAGAAAGGAACTCACTGCTATGGAAAACATCAAAGCCTTTGAACCCCTGTGCAAAACCCCCCGTACCGTCCTTCTGGACACCGACATCGGTCCCGATTGTGATGACGTCGGCGCTTTAGCTGTTCTCATTTACTACGCCAAGCAGTACGGCTTCCCCATCGGAGGCGTTTGCAACTGCACCTCCAATAAGGCGGGCAACGGTGTCATCGACGCCATCTGCCGCCGTTGCGGTATCGACACACCGCCTCTGGGTCAGTGGCACGGCAAGGATTTTATGGATCAAATCGAGCATTGTAAATACAACACCGCCGTAGCAGAGGCTCACTCCGAGGCCTATAGAAACGGCACGCTTCAAGTGGATGACGAGGTAACCTATTACCGCAAGCGCCTGGCCGCAGCCAAGGATGGCGAAGTCATGGTCATCTCCATCGGTATGTTTAACAATCTGGCGGCGCTTCTCGAAAGTCCTGCCGACGATATCAGTCCGCTCACAGGTGTGGAGCTTGTCAAGGCTAAGGTCTACGCTTTGGTCAGCATGGCCGCCATTTTGCCCCAGGGACGAGAGTGCAACGTCATGTGCGACTACAAGGCCTCCGAAAAGGTATTCAACAACTGGCCTACTGCCATCTACCTGTCGGATTTCCACATTGGTGTCAATGTCAAAACGGGATACCCCCATATCACCGATGAAGCCGCTATCCTGGCAGATCCTCTGCCCATGTCCTATCATTTGTATACCAAGGCATGGAACTGGGAGGGCGCTATCAAGGGGCAGAACGCTTCCTACGATCTCACCGCCGTGCAGTTTGCCGCCCTCGGTGACTGCGAGCTTTACGGTCTGGATACCCCCGGTGACCTGGAATTCTACGCCGAGGTTCCCGATCTGCCCGATGCCACCCGCTTTATTCCCAACCCCATGGGCAACAAGATCTTTATGACCAAAAAGGTTTCCGACGAGGAAATCGCTGACAGTCTGCAAAAGATTCTTGTATCCTTCTGAGTTACCGCCATATTTTTCATAAGGAGTTCACTATGAAATCATTTTTCTGCCGTCTCCTCCCCCTTCTCCTCGCCATGCTTCTCCTCCTCTCGTCTGTTCCGATGAGCGTGGCAGGGGATGATAACATCTCCTCCGACAAGGCCATTGCCGTCAAAGCCTTTGACCCCGCCGCCACCGCCACGCATTCCGCAAAGCAAGTCGGCGAGGGATCATCCATGGGTCTGCGCCTTTCCTACGGTGCGCCCTTCAATAAGCTCACCGTTTGTATGCCTACGTGGTCAACGCAGGATTCCTCTGCCGCTCTGGCACTGTACAAATGGAATACCGACTACGAAACCTCGATTGCAGCAGAGCCCATCGCGTATAAAAAGTTTGAAATGCTCCGCGACAACGCCCACAATATGCTCTCCTTTGACGAACAGCCCGCAGGGGAATACGTCCTTGTCATTCAGGAAGTCAAGGGACAGGTCGGTGTCTGGCAGATGCAGCCCGCCATTGCCCACGGCTACGTGTACGACGGCGGCGTAGAAGCCCAGTTTGACTGGGAGGTCAACGTTACCTTCACGAAGACCCCCAAGATCCCCTTCTTTGAAATGCAGAGCGTGACCGAAGCCATCGACGGAAACCATACGCCTCCCCCTGAGTACGTGATCCCTGAGGACAGCCTGCTCAACACCCATAAGGTCATGCCCGACACTTGGGTCTTCACCGACGGCCTCGGACGCACTTCTCTGACATATGAAGACGTAGGCGCTCCCAAAGACGATAAGACCGTCGCTATGTTCTACTGGACATGGCACGCCGATCTTGGCGGCAACGAGCCCCTCAATATTACGGAATTCATGAAGGAACACCCCGATGCCCGTGTGGATTACGACCATCCCGCATGGCCCACCTCGGGAACGGCTTACTTCTGGAACGAGCCGATTTACGGTTACTATAAGACCAATGACACCTGGGTACTCCGCAAGCAGGCAGAGCTGCTCGCCAACGCCGGTGTAGACACCATTTTCACCGACAATACCAACGGCAATTTCACGTGGCGCACCAGCTACATCCCCTTGTATGAGACATGGAGCGACGCCCAGATCAACGGAGCCGTTAACGTTCCCAAGGTCTCTTACCTCCTTCCCTTCGGCGCAACCTCCGGCTCCAAGGAGCAGATCGAGGCCATTTATCAGGATATTTACCGCAAGGACAGATATCAGAACCTCTGGTTCTACTGGGAGGGTAAGCCCATGCTGATGGGACATAACGGCAATATCTCTTCCTCCAACAATCTGGGCAAGGAGATCAAAAATTTCTTTACCTGGCGTCCCGGTCAACCCGGATATCTGGTAGAGAAGACCTCCCCCAAGCAATGGGGCTGGCTGTCCACCTATCCTCAGGCACTATACGTCGTGCGGGAGGGAGATCTGAAGCGTGGAAACATCGAGCAAATGACCGTCGGTGTGGCCGTCAACCACAATTACAAGACCCACAACATCGCCGCTATGAACGAGGGTGAATTCGTCATCGGCCGTTCCTACAGCTCCAAGTTTGAAAACCGTTACGTCACCGAAGGTGACGGCGCTTCCCTGTGGGGCTACAACTTCTCCGAGCAGTTTGATTACGCGCTGGAGGTGGATCCTCAGGTCATCTTCGTCACAGGCTGGAATGAGTGGACAGCAGGCCGTCACGCTGAATGGGGCGGCACAGAGAACGCGTTCCCCGATCAGTTCACCGACGAATATTCCCGTGACCTTGAACCTACCAAGGGTGCACTCAAGGATCACTACTACTATCTGCTTGTCAATTACGTCCGCCGCTATAAGGGTGTAAGCCCCATCCCCACCCCCAGCGTAAGCGCAACCATTGACCTCTCCGCAGGCGCAGACCAGTGGAAGAACGTCGAGCCCTACTACGCCGCCTACATCGGCAACACCGAGGATCGTGATGCCGACGGCTACGGCTCTCTCCACTACACCGAAACCTCGGGTCGTAACGATATCATCGGCGCGCAGGTTGCAAGAGATAACGATTACGTTTACTTCCTCGTGGAATGTGCAGACAACATCACCCCCTACACCGACAACCTCTGGATGACCCTCTACATCGACTCTGACCAGACAAACCAGGGC
>JAGASP010000079.1 GCA_017621695.1 Clostridia bacterium | reverse complement strand
GTAACTTTTCCGTCATATTTCACGCTTTCGCTTGCGAAAGCGATTTTCCCTTCGCGTAGCTCTACTACGCGTGCGAAAAATTGTATCATCTGACGAAAAACTTCCTCACGGCTCTCTCGCCAATAGAGTTTTTAGAGGTTCCCAACAGAGAAAATGTCTATGGGTTGATGTTTTATTTACCTTCAAATATGAAGAGACAGGATCAATCCTTTTTCTTGAGCGCAACGGCAGCGGCCATAGCGGTCAGGATCACGGCAACAGAACCCAGAGCAGCACCGCAACCGGATGCCTCGGGAGCCTCGGTTTCGGCAGCACCGGAGTTTGCTGCGGCGTTGTCGCCGGAAGCGGCAGCGGAATCATTGGCAGAATCCTCGCCCTCGGCCTTGGTGGGAGCCTCGGTAGGCGCCTCGGTGGGAGCCTCGGTTGCCTTTTCACCGCCGGTAGAGTTCAAAGCATCCTCTACGGAATCAAAGAACTGCATACCCAGCACGATCATTTCGTCGTCAATGTTTTCCTCTGTGCCCATGCTGTAAGCCCAGCTGAGCTTCATGGAGCTGATAAAGTCAGAAGAGAAATCAGGCTCATTGGAGAAATCAAAGATCCAGTATTCTTCGGTTCCGTCACACTTGATCGCGTTGGCGGGCTTGTCGCAGTATATCTCGGTGTTGTGACGGCCGATGAACGCGGTCAGGCTGGGCGGATAATCACCGGCAACCTCGGGAGCCTTTACCTTAAAGGCAACAACGTTGTATGCATGGCTCTTGTTGGGGATGTCGCTACGGGAACCGAAATCCTTGTAGAATTTCATCATCCAGGTGCAGTAGTTGATGGTGAGATAAGCCTCGATATCGTCATCTACGCCCCAGGTGGGAAGCAAAGACAGGGTACCGTCACGGTTGATCTGAGACATGCATCCCTCACCGATCAGGCAGGAGATGTGCTTTTCAGCAAAGGCGGTGATGTTGGTCGCATCGGGGATCTCGTCCGGGACGGCATCAGCGCTGCTGGTGTAAACGGCGTTGACCGTGATGTCTGCGTTGCTCAGCGTATAGGACTCCCAGTCAGCATAGAAGCCTTCCTTGGGAGGACATTCGGGAATGTTGCACAGCTCGGTATCGCCCTCGTAGAAGGTGGTCGTTGCAACCTCGGCACCGTCGGCCATAAAGGTAGCGGTATAGGATGCAGGCTTTACGGTCAGCTCGTCTGCTACGGTGATGGAGAAGCAGAAGGGATTGCATTTTCCGAAGTTCAAGAAATACTCAACTCCGTCAACACCGGTTCCGGTGACCTTCCAAGGCGTCATTTGTGCTCCGCCGCTTTCGTAAGTAGCTGTCCAAAGGAGCTTGCCGGTCAGATTGCGGTTGAAGGGGAGGATAACATCCGCAGGCTGATTGTCGTTGTGATTTCTCAAGCTGGCCTGCGCCAGGACTTCACCCTTAACGGTGGTTGCATAGTCGGTATTCCACTGGTATACGCGGAAGACGATGTGGTTGGCGTTGTTGCCGTAGGTAGCCAGCGAGGAGATGTTGATCTGAGACAGTCTCTTGCCGTCGGGAATCGTTACGGAGGCACCGAAAGACTGGCCCTTGTTTATGCCACCCAGAGCATCGGTGCTCTGCGTTCCGTCAAACATTTGCAAAACTTCCTCGTTCTGAGGCGCAAACTTGTCGGCGGTTTCGTCTGCAAATACGGTCAGGGCTCCTGCAGTACAGGACAGAACCAAAATCAAAGACAAAACCAAGGTTAAAATTCTTTTTGCTTTCATTTGCTTTTCTCCTTATATAAAATAAATTACGTACTCATTTTATATCAATGATAACAAAATTGCAAGAGAAAACCGATACAATTTTCAAAAATGTAACAAATTTTCAGAGAGTACGTTAACCCTCCAACTCCTCCAGCTCCTCATAGATTTCCATGAGACGCTCTTCCTTTTGCGTCTTGAGGGTGTCAAGCTCTGCTACGCGGACGAAATCCGTGGCGGCCTCGCCGTTCATCTCGGTGTCGATGTCGTCAATGGCTTGCTCCAAGGCCTCGGCCTCGGCGGTGAGCTTTTTGATGCGATTCTGCCGTTTTCTTTCATCGGAGGCGGAACGCTTTGCCTTTTCAAAGTCCTCCTTGGCGGTGGAGGGTGTGGTGCTTTCCGCGACAGTCGCGCCCATCTTGGTAGGAGAAATGCCGCCCGTGCGGCGGTTCTCCATGAAGCGACGGTATTCGCTGTAGCCCTCGCCGGGGCGATCCACGTGGTAATCGGTGAAGTCGGCCTCGCCCGTGATACCCGAGATGCCCGCGCCGGGGGTGATCTCGATCATACGGGTGGCCAGCTTTTCGATGAAATAACGGTCGTGGGACACGGCAATGATGGTGCCGTCAAAATCCTTGAGGGCGGTCTCCAAGGCCTCACGGGAGTCGATATCTAAGTGGTTGGTGGGCTCGTCCAACACCAAGAGGTTCATCTTGGAAAGGATCAGCTTGCACAGGG
Organism: Clostridia bacterium; assembly: GCA_017621695.1. Lineage (GTDB taxonomy): Bacteria > Bacillota > Clostridia > Oscillospirales > CAG-272 > CAMEON01. Next base: position 39,671 of record JAGASP010000079.1, on the reverse strand, counting down.
TCAGCCTCGCTCGCTCGCCGCCCGACAGGACCGACACTTCCTTGTAAACGTCTTCCCCGATGAAGCGGAATTGCGCCAGACGGTTGCGGATCTCGGTCTCGGTGAGCTTGGGATAGGCGCTCCACAGCTCTTCAAGAACGGTGTTTTCGGGGCTGAGGTTCTGGTTTTCCTGATCGTAGTAGCCGATCTCCACGTTGTAGCCTGCCTCGATGACACCCGACAGCGGCTCTAACTTGCCGATGATCAGCTTGATGAGGGTGGACTTGCCGCAGCCGTTCTGTCCCAGGATGAACAGATGGTCGTCCTTTTTGACAAGGAAACTCAAATGCGAAAACAGGATGCGCTCCCCAAAGCCCATGGTCACGTCACGAAGATCCAGCACCTCGTTACCGCTCTGCCGCGAGGCGGTGAAGCGGAGCTTGATGGGGGTGGGGGCGTTCTCCGGCTTTTCCAGGCGGACGATGCGATCCAGCATCTTCTGGCGGCTCTCGGCGGCGATGATGTTGCGCTCGCGGTTCCAGCGCTTTTGTTGGGCGATGTAGGCCTCCTGACGGGCGATCTCCTTCTGCTGATCCTTGTAATGCTTTTCGGCCAGGGCGCGGTCGATCTCCCGCTGCTCCATGCTTTGGGTGTAACCGCCGTTGTAGAGCTTAGCCTTGTGGTTTTGGATGCAAAGGGTCTTATTGGTCACGCGGTCGAGGAAGTAACGGTCGTGGGAGACGATCATGACACAGCCCTTGTAGTCCGAAAGGTAATGCTCCAGCCAGCCGAGCGTCTCGATGTCCAGATGGTTGGTGGGCTCGTCGAGCAGCAGAACGTCGGGCTCGCGGGAGAGCTGGATGCCCAAGGCGAGACGTGTCTTTTGTCCTCCGCTCAGATGGCGGACGGGCATATTGACCAGGGCATCGTCAAAGCCGAGACGGCGCAGAATGCCCAGGCAACGGCCGCGGAACTCGAGACCCCCGTCGGCAATAAACCGCTCGTTGAGGGCGGTGAACTCACGGGTCAGGATGTCATAGGCCTCCTGCCCGCCTGCGGCCTCTATGCCCTCGTTGAGCTTGCGCTCCAATTCAGCAAGGCGTGCTTCGTCACGGAGCAGGGCGGGGAAGGCGTGGTACATATGGTCGAGGGCGGATTCGTCCTCGTTGCCATCCTCGCTTTCGGCGGCAAAGGCACCCTCCTGGGTGAGGATCCCCAGGGTCTTGCCCTTGGACAGATACACCTCGCCCTCGGTGGGCTCGTATTCTCCCGTGATCATTTTGAACAGGGAGGACTTGCCGCTGCCGTTGACGCCGATGATGCCCAGCTTGTCACGCTCGTCCAGCGAAAAGGAAATGTTTTCAAGTATGGTGGTGGTGCCGAACCTGAGTGTCAGGTCGGTGACGCTGATGATGATCATATGGTTTTCCTTTGGGGAGAGCGCAAGGGAACCTTCTTGGTAAGAAGGTTCCCTTGACCCTCCAAGAACTTTTAATAAAATGAATATGAGGAAGCGGTTGTGTTTTAGTTAACGAAAAATTTTCTATGTTTCATAACATACGCATAATTCAAGGCTTCCAAATCATCCTCGTAATCATAAAATGCGTTATCACATTCGTCAAAGATATCTTCGCAATCCAAGCTTTCGAGAAGGTTTTCCCGCTCATCTCTGTCCACAGGCACTTGACCGTTAAATACAGCCACCGCTTTTTTGCAAATCTCCGCAGTTTTGAGCGCGCCGATTCGGGTGAAAGCATCAACCATTTCGTTGGCAAAATTGCCGCTTGAATTGTAGAAATACTGGGAAAAACCGCCGTTGTTGACTTCTTGCTCCAGCGTTTGCGTGATGTAGAAAAGTCTCTCGTGCTCATTCAGCTTTTCCATGGCATCGCCATATTCGCACTTTTCATCAATCGCTGAAAATGTATCTATGACCATAGCATTTTGATCAATTTCTTCTTCGTTCTTGCTATTTGCGTTTTTCTTTTTCAAAAAATCAAAAAGTCCCATCATAAAACTCCTGTTTGAAATATTTTTCGTTGAATATACATGGAGGGGAAACCCCTCCCTTGCGATGCAGGATCATTTTTTGAAAGGTTTTGGAAGTCTTGAAACCTTTTATCAAAAGGTTTCAAGCGGGGGTCAGGGGCAGCGCCCCTCGGTTTCTCCGTGCCCCTCGTTCTCCCCCTTCTGCTCCGCCCGTCTGAGCTGACCGCAGGAGGCGTTGATGTCGGCGCCCAGCTTTCTGCGCACCGTGGCGCGGATGCCCCGTTTCTCCAGCACCGCCGCGAAGGTCTTCACCGCCTCGTCGGAGGAGCGGGAAAATCCTGTCTCCTCCACCTCGTTGACGGGGATCAGATTGACGTGGATGGGCATGGTGGTGGTGCGGGTGCGGAGGTGGCGGTTTAAGACGTTGGCCAGCTTGGACGCGCCCTCGGGGGTATCGTTCTTTCCCGAAATGAGGGTGTACTCGAAGGACAGGCGGCGGCCGGTTCTGTCGTAGTAATCCTTGCAGGCGGTGAGTAGCTCGTCCACACCCCAGCGGTTGTTCACGGGCATGATGGAGGAGCGGGTCTCGTCGTCGGGGGCGTGGAGGGAGATGGACAGGGTGATGGGGAACTCCTCCTCGGCCAGTTTGTAAATACCCGACACCACCCCGCAGGTGGACAGAGAGATATGGCGATAGCCGATGTTCAGCCCGTCGGGATGGGCGACGAGACGGAGAAATTTCACCACGTTGTCGTAGTTGTCCAGCGGCTCGCCGATGCCCATCATGACGATGTTGGAGATGCGCTCTCCCATGTCCTTCTGGGCGGCGATGACCTGACCCAAAAGCTCCCCGGGAATGAGATCCCGTACCTTGCCGCCGATGGTGGAGGCGCAGAACTTGCACCCCATGCGGCAGCCCACCTGGGAGGAGATGCAGATGGTGTTGCCATGGTTGTAGCGCATGACCACCGACTCCACGCAGTGACCGTCGGACAGCTCGAAAAGATATTTCACGGTGCCGTCCAAAGCCGATACCAGCTTGCGGCGCACCTTGGGCAGATGATAGGAGGCAACGGCGGCCAGCTTTTCGCGGGTCACCTTGCCGATGTTGGTCATCTCGTCGGGAGACAGCCCCTTGTGAAGCTGAGGGAACATCTGCTTTGCCCTGTATTTTGGCTCACCTGCAGAGAGCAGCAGGGCCTCGAGCTCTTCGGGGAGACAGGATAAAAGATCTTGCATGGTCGATCCTTTCTTGGGTGAGGTTTGTTTGTAGGGCGAGCATTGGTCGCCCGCTTAAAAATATATGAAGTGAAACATCATGCCATACGGCAAACAAAGGTTGTGGTATCTCCTTTGGGTGTAAAATCAATGAGATAACACAGCGCGCCGTCCTTGGTCGCCTGCTCGGTGCTGACAAAGCAGTCCCACAGGGTGGGGTCGTAGGTGAGAGTCAGCTCCTCCATGGTGACTTTGCCCTCGGTGCATACGGGCTTGAACTTGGTGACGATACGCTCGGTCACGGCGGCGCCTTCCTTGAGATCGAAGGTGTCGGTGAGTGTCACGCTGTCCTCGTCGCAGGTAAAGGTGCGGAGGATGCGCTCGTCGGGTCGGTTATAGGCAGCGGCCAGATCAAGGGAGAAGGTGCCGTTCTCCGCGCTTGCGTTCCGTGCGCGGAATTGCTTACCGGCGTACTGGTATCTGCCGTCCACGATGGGGACGCTGTGACTGCGGGAGGAGGGCTCAAAAATGTTGTATCTTTCTTCTCGGAAATACTGACGGGTGTAGAGGCCGAAGCCCAGGTCGCAGATAAGCTGGCGACCGTTTTTCGCCAAAATAAAGCTGCCTACGTCGTTGTGGTTGTGCGGCTCCTGGTTATGACCACCCTTGGCGGCAAAGCCGTAGGAGGCTGTGCGCTTGACGAACCACGCCGCATCGGGCGCATAGAACTCGCAGTCAGGCAGCTCCGAAACGGTAAACTCCTCGGAAAACCACAGAGCAGAGCGTAGATGCACGCTGAATTTGGCGGTCTCGGTGTAGGTGAAGGGCACGTTGGGCATGACCACCTCGTCGGGGTATTCCCGCATGAGGTAATGGGTGCGGCCGAGATTGACGGCGCCCTCGGCGTTGGCATCGGCAAAGCTGATGCAGCTATTCCCCGACAGCAGCGTCTTTTGATAAAAGGTGGCGATGGCTCTCACCTTGGGGGATTTGAAATGGTCGATCTCGCCCTCGGTGAGGGTGCGGATCATATCGGCATACAAAAGGAAGAAGCCAAAGCCGTAGTTCCAGTAGCTTCCGCCCTCTTCACAAACGCCGTCGTTGCCGTAGCCCTGCAAAAAACAGGCCATGGCGGCCTCAAAACGAGGGATCAGCGCGCGGGCGGTGTCGGGGCGCAGGTGCATGAAGGTGCAGGCCACCGAGCCCATGCAGACGGCCGTCCAGTTGGACGTACCCGTTTCCCACCAGCTGTAATGCTCATAAGGCTTTGTGGAGAGGAAGGGCGTAAAAATACGGCGGTCGATCTCCACGAGGATGCGGTCGCGGATCAGCGGCTCCAGACGGTCGCCGAAGAGGGTATAGATCTCAGCGAGATACAGTCCCGTTTCGGACGCAAACAGATCGATGACCGCGTTATTGTTTTTTTCAAGTGTGCCTTGATGCGCAGGGAGACACCACGTATACTCGTCGCAGATGGCGTAGATCACGTCCATGAGGCGATCAAGATAGGCAGGCTCGTCGGGATAGATCAGGGACATGAGAGCGGCACAGTCCAGCATACGGCGGCGGTCAAAATAGGGTTTTTCGTATGTGTCGCGGTCGCCTGTGGTGAAAAACAGCTTAAAGGCGCTGTAAGGAAGTAACGGAATGGGGGAGGAGCTGTAGGTGTCCCACATATCCGATAAGTTTTTGCGATAGTCGGCATAGCAGTCCTTGTTTCTGACTTCTTGCCAAAATTCGGGGGTCATAGCGCGTCCGAGCAGTTGCATAGCGGCCTCCTTTTCGCTTTTGGGATGCTCCCGTGTTTCAGAGCTTTGTATATCGGTTATATTTCTCCTCGTCAAAGGTCAAGCCAAGCGCATCGAGGAGAAGGGCGTTATAGGCATTAGTTTTGAGATTATATTCCAGCGACCAAAGACACCATGCGTAATCCTCCCAGGGATCTCCCACCGTGACGTGTCCGAGATCCACGTAGCCGTTGACGCGGCTGCGGTGCAAAAGGATATTGGGGAGACAAAAATCCCCGTGGATCACCACGTCTCCGGGGCGGAGCTTGTCGGCAGGTGCGGGACAGCCCTCGGGGGAGAGCTCGTGAAAAATACGGACAGCATCGGCAAGCAGATTGCAGAGGCGGGTGGGATCCTTGATGTAAGGCGGCGAGCTGGCGGGCGTACCCGATACGGAGGATGTCAGAAGATAGCCCAGCATCTCTCCGCTGATGGGATGAATGACTTCGTCGTATGCGCCGACGCGAGGAATCGAAATACCGCCGGGCAGCTTTCCCTCCAGCCAGATATCCGTGTCTCGTTCGCGGCGCAGATCCTCGATATGGGGAGAGATCTTGAGGTAAAGATCTTTTCCGACGGCATAGACGGAATTTCCGCTTCTGCCGATGGTGCGCTTGATCATAGAGCGATCACCGATGATGCTGGCGATCACAGGCGGAAGATGCAGTTTGATACGGTTGGCGTTGGTTTCGTTCATGATGTTTGGTTCCTTTGCTGTTTGGTGAGTTTCGCAATGAAAAATCCATCGGTTCCATGAAGATGTGGGAGCAGAGTCAGCATACCGTTTTGGGAACAAACGTCCCTGACGGCAGGGTTTTTGGCAGATATTTTAAAATCCACGGGGGAAAATTCAGGATGCTTTTCAAGAAAAGCACAGATGATATTTTGATTTTCCTCGGGCAGGAGGGTGCAGGTGGAATATACCAGCACGCCGCCGTCCTTGACGTAGCGCGAGGAGGCCTCTAAAATATCGGCCTGAATGCCGGGGAGTCGGGAGGATTCCGAAAGATCCTTGTGCCGCAGCTCGGGCTTTTTGGCCATGACACCCAGCCCCGAGCAGGGAACGTCGCAAAGCACGCGGTCGGCCTTGCCGATGAGTGCGGGATCGGGATCTCTTGCGTCACGGCGGGCAACCGAAATGATGGATAGCCCCAGGCGTTCGGCATTTTTTTGAATGAGGGAGAGCTTGCTTTCGTGAAGGTCAAAGGCAAAAATACAGCCTTGGTTGTTCATGTCCATGCCCATGCCGAAGGACTTGGAGCCGGGACAGGCACAGGTGTCAATGACGGTATCGCCCGGTTGGGCGCCCAAAACGGCCACGCAGAGCTGAGAGGCCTCGTCCTGCACGAAAAACGCACCGCTTGCAAATCCCGGAAGGCGGGTGATATCTCCGCTTATAGGCAGGCGGAGCGCGGTGGAAAGATACAGGCCGCTTTCGGGAGAAAGCCCCTCGTTTGTCAGCTCCGTATCAAGTGCTTCTGTGGCTTGGCGGAGGGGATTGACCCGCAATGTCAGGGGGGGCTTGTGGGAAAAGGCAGACAGAACGGCGCAGGCCTCTGCATATCCGAGCGCTTGCACGTAAACCTCCCACATGGTGAGCGGAACACCGAACGCTACCGTCTCGGGGGTAAAGCCCTTGGCAGCGCTTGCAGGATCGCGCAGAACGGGATAGCGCTCGCCCCATGCTTTGGGGGAAGTCAGGGTATGCTCGCGGGATGCGCCCGACTGACGGAGATAGCTGCGCAAAATGGCGTTGGCGTATCCGCGCGTGCGCTTGGGAAGCAGGGCAACCGTCTCTCCCACGGCGGCATGATCGGGGATGCGATCCATATAAATGAGCTGATAGAGCCCCATGCGCAGCGCCAGACGAAGGGGCTCGTCCAACGCGTCGGTGGGTCTGTCAGAGAACTGGTCAATGAGAAAATCCAGCGTGACCTGTCGCTCGATCACGCCGTACACGAGGGCGGTGAACAAATGACGGTCCGCCTCGGAAAGGTCTGAGCGCTTCAGGACGGTATCTACGGCGATGTTGCCGTATTTGCCTCGGCCGATGCCCGCAAGGGTATCGAGGGCAAGGGAACGGGGATTGGCAGACATGATGCGTCTCCTTTGCCAGTGATTCGTAAGTTTTTATGCGGTGAAAAGGTCACCTCAAAAATCAGTCATAGTCCTCGATCCGCCACTCGTCGTGCCAGTCAAGGTAGGCCATCTCTCCGTCGAAGCGGAAGGGGAGCCAGACGTAATCTGCTTCTTTGGTATTGGGCTGCTCCAGGGTGGGGATCAAAGCACCCGCTGCGGCGCGCTCCTCTGGGGTGGAATCATACCCGAAGGCGTCTGCAAAAGCCTTCTCGTACAGCTTGTAGGGAACGTCCATACGGTGAGGGAGCCAGCGGTCGGCGCAGGCGATGTAGAGATCCTTCTTGCCCGGCACCTTGAAAACGCTGGAGACCTGGCTGTGGAAGGAGGTGCGGCTGTCGTCGGTGGGGTGGGGATCACCCAGCACCGTATAGGGGCCGTGCCATGTATCGGCAATCGCCAATTCGGAAGGATTGGGCAGGTAACTTGTTGTACCCGAAGTGATGAGATAGTGCTTCCCCTTGCGCATAAAGTGTGCTGTGGCTTCACGGACATAGGGGGGATAGGGGCGAGGGAAATGGGTGGAGTAGTAGCCCGTCACGTCGGTATAGTCCTCGGTGAGGTCGGCGCAGATGGTTTCCGAGTGGACTCTTTCAAAATAGTAATACGCCTTTCCGTCGGGCGCCACCACCAGATCGAAGTCCCCCGCGCTCATGTTCAACGGGCGCAGACCCTCTCTTACAATGGTGTAGGGGCCTGTGAGGGCATCGGCGGTGAGGACGGTCTCGTCCTGGGTGCCGTCGCGGTGCATGATCTTGAGCCAGCAGACGAACTTCCTCGTCTTCTGGTTGTAGATGATGTGGGGACGGTCCATCAAAGAAGTCGGATGGATAGACGATGTGGGATCCTCGGTGTTGGGGGGAATGATCAGCCCCAGATCCTCCCAGTTGTAGAGGTCGGTGGACTTATAGCACCGCACGCCCCAGTGCCAGATGCCCTTGGCGGGATCGGTGAATTCCTTGTTCTCGCCGTACCAGTAGTAGGCGCCCTCCCAGTACATCACCGAGCCGCCGTGGGCCTGGATGCGCTTGCCCTCGGTATCCAACCAGACTTTGCCGGGGCGGATGGAGTTGTAGCGGGTGTTCGACATATGTGTCCTCCTTTATTGTTTACATCAGGATCCTGTATGTGATTCAGGGATAGTAAACTCCTCTATTCAGTCTTTTCGTGTCAATATTGGCTTATCAATAACCCATAGCCGCAAATATTCCATACCAATAGATCTGATTAACGGTCGTTGCGGTTGCTTCGGCTGAAACTGATGCCCCGTTTTTTCGACGACAATAGAGATCGTACATTATATTACACTTATCAGCCTCGGCAGACAGTGATCTCCTCTGCGATAAATTGCTACTGGGTTTATGAACTTTTGCACGATCAACAAAAAGCTTTTTATCTTCAACATACACGGAGAACCATACCGCATCTCGTTTGGTAATAGGCTGCGACTGCACCTCGCGAGGATTATCCGAAAAAGATCTAACAATTTCTTCCCATATAGCAGTATTCTTATTTTGAGATTCCATATTTCAACTCCATTTTAAAAGTTTTTTGGGGGTCAAGGGGGAACTTTTTCAAAAGTTCCCCCTTGCGTACTCCCCGTTCTCCTTACTGATCGTCGCTATCCAACCGCAGAACCGCCATGAACGCCTCAGGCGACACCTGCACGGAGCCCAGCTGGCGCATCTTCTTCTTACCCTCCTTCTGCTTTTCTAGCAGCTTCTTCTTACGGGTAATGTCACCGCCGTAGCACTTGGCCAGCACGTCCTTGCGCATGGCCTTGACGGTCTCGCGGGCAATGATCTTGGAGCCGATAGCGGCTTGAATCGGAATTTCAAAGAGCTGGCGCGGGATGTTCTCCTTCAGCTTCTCGGCCACACGGCGGGCGCGGCCGTAGGCCTTCTCCTCATGGACGATGAAGGACAGGGCATCCACCTGCTCGCCGTTGAGCAGGAAGTCCAGCTTCACCAGCTTGGAGGGCTCGTAGCCCATCAGCTCGTAGTCGAGGGATGCGTAACCGCGGGAACGGGATTTCAGCGCGTCAAAGAAATCGTAGATGATCTCGTTGAGGGGGAGATGATAGTGAAGCTCTACGCGGGTAGCGTCCAGATATTTCATGTCAATAAAAGTACCGCGGCGATCCTGGCAGAGATCCATCAGCCCGCCCACAAACTCGGTGGGGGTAATGATGTTAGCCTTCACCAGAGGCTCGCGTGCTTCTTTGATGCGGTCGGTGGTGGGATAGTTGGAGGGGTTGTCCACGATGATCTCCTCCCCGTCGGTGAGGGTAACGTGGTATACAACGCTGGGGGCGGTGGTGATGAGGTCAAGGTTGAACTCACGCTCCAGACGCTCCTCAATGATCTCCATGTGGAGAAGTCCCAAGAAACCGCAACGGAAGCCGAAGCCCAACGCCACCGAGGTCTCGGGCTCGAATACCAACGCGGCATCGTTGAGCTGCAGCTTTTCCAGTGCCTCGCGGAGATCGCCGTAGCGAGCGCCGTCGGCGGGATAAATACCCGCAAAGACCATGGGGTTGGCAGGCTTAAAGCCGGGACAGGGGGTGGAGGAGGGGTTGTTCAGGTGGGTCACCGTGTCACCCACCTGGGTATCACCGATGGATTTGATGGAGGCGGTGAAATAGCCTACGTCGCCCGCAGAGAGACAGTCGGTCTTTTTGAGTCCAAAGGGCTCCATGGTGCCAACCTCAACCACGTCAAAGGTCGCGCCTGTATTCATCAGTTTGATTTTATCGCCTGCGCGCAAAATGCCGTCCATGATGCGGACGTTGACCACGACGCCGAGGTAGCTGTCATAGTAGGAGTCGAAGATCAGAGCCTTGAGGGGGGCGTTCTCGTCACCCTTGGGGGCAGGAATGTCGCGGATGACCGCCTCCAATACGTCGGGCATATTGAGACCCGTCTTGGCGGAGACGGCGGGACAGCCCTCGGCAGGGATGCCGATGATCTCCTCAATGTCGTTTCTGCACTCGTCGATGCGTGCCGAGGGCAGGTCGATCTTGTTGATGACGGGAACGATCTCCAAGCCCGCGTCCACAGCCAGATAAGCGTTGGCCAGAGTCTGCGCCTCAATGCCCTGGGTCGCGTCCACCACGAGCAGCGCGCCGTCGCAGGCGTTGAGGGAACGGGAGACCTCGTAGTTAAAGTCCACGTGGCCGGGGGTGTCGATGAGGTTGAGCTGGTAGACCTCACCGTTGGCGGCGGTGTAGTCCAGCTTGACGGCACGGGCCTTGATGGTGATGCCGCGCTCTTTTTCGAGATCCATGTTATCCAGCACACGGTTTTCCATTTCGCGTTCGGAAAGGGTCTGGGTCAGCTCCAGAATACGGTCAGCCAGGGTGGACTTGCCGTGGTCGATGTGGGCGATGATGGAGAAATTGCGGATGTGGGACATTCTTTGATTTTCAGACATATGTTTTCATCCTTTCGGAGGGTATAGAATCCTATTGTATTATATTATTATACTATATTTTATGGAATTGCACAAGGGGTTTTGAGAAAATTCTTGGAAGGGATAAAAAATCCCCCGCGGAACAGGCCGCGGGGGAGGTATTTACGAAATGAGAGGCGAAACGGAAAATTCAGTCAGCGTGGCTGCGGTGGGGGGATCCTCCAACTCACAAAGACTAAACGCATAATGCTGTCCGTCCCACGAACCATAGACAAAAACATCCCGAACATGAAGGTCTTGCATATCTTGCATAGCATGGGCGGGAATATCAACCCATTCAAGTAGTTCTGCACTCACGAAATACGTGAAGAAATATTCCTGTCCTCGGGTGGCATCGGAGGGATGTATGTGACACCGAACGAAGACACCATTTTCTAAAGGCTGCTCGACGGTGTATTCATAAAAGGTACAGGGCAGGCCGTCGTATGTTCCTTCCACCACGGCGTTCACGGATAAGACATCGTCTTCACCGGCTACGGGGAAATGCTCGGCTCGCTTTTTCTGCCACTCGGCTTCGGACATCACGCCAAAGCTTGCATAGTGGTGAGTGCTGCAATCGATGTAATAGGTGCTTCCTTGATAGAAACCGTCAGCGGTGATGGAGAGCGGTGGTTTTGTGACATGACGATTCTGTGGGAAGGTGTGCACCAGCAATCGATCAAGATTCGGGATCTGTACCCGTCTCTTTTCGTCGGCATTCAGCTTGAACAGTAGCTGATGGTAAAGCGACATATCATCCCCCATCAGAATTTCCCGCATGGCTTTGGCATTCTCAAAGGAAGGCATGGCGATGCTTTCTCCCTCCGGAGGAAGCATTCCGTCGGGCATCGTGCCGTCCCATTCGGGGAAGGTCAGATACCAAGCGCCATCCTCTTTGATGATCTCATACGCCTGTTTTTTCATGACGGCAGAAGGCTTTACACGGGGAGGATCGAAGGGCTCGATCATAAAGGCGAGCAAAAATTCCTTGGTGATCTCAAAGGTGCCCTTGTATGCCAGGGGCTTGAGGCCTGTATACACAGTGTATTTCCAATCTTTGTAAGTGCCGATCACCTCAATCTTATACGGAACGGTTTCGGATATGTCGGCGGCTGAGCTGTGGGAGGAGGTTAAATAATTAAAGTGTGCGTATAGCTCGACCCCCGTTGCCTCATCTGCATAGGAAACGTAGACGGTTCTCCGGCTTGAGGTAGAGGAATGATCGGTGGTAATCACGGCAGACATTCCGTCTATGACGGTTTCCTCACGGGTGTCGGTATCTTTTCCCTGTGCCGCTACGTTTTGGGCAGCCCAACCTTTTTTGTGTTTGTTGGGTTCGATGGTCATGCGGGCGGGTTTGGAAATAGAGGGAATGTCATAATGATATGTGTAATAGCTGCCATAATACTCTACATCTTGAATGCTACCGCCCTCCTCAAGCACGGGCGTGGCAAGGCGAGTGAGATCTATGGTTTGGTAGCCGTATATTGTTTTTGAAAAACGGGAAAGCTCTCTCAGTTGTACATCATCCAGCTCGCCGTAGTAGAGGGAAGTGAACATATCCTCGGCATCCTCAAATTTTATAAAAGGTACAGTCATCAGTCCGCCGTATTTGTTTTGGGAGGTGTAGAGGGATGTGTAGAAATTGAGGTAAAGCTGTCCGTCGATTTCTTCCACCATGTAATGCTTGTTGGCAAAGGTGGGAGAAGGCTCGGCAAGTCCGTCATCGGGCGGAAGGGTTTCCTCCGGTTCGGTAACCATCGGCTCTTCGGTTGTTTCTTCGGGATCGGTGACCGTCGGTTCTGTGATATTGGCTATCTCATCATTGGTCGTCGCGGGCGGTCTCCATTCGTCCTGCCCTATCCACAAAACACCCAGATACACACTCAGCGCTACCACAGCGCACACGGCTGCGGCGATCCAACCGCTGTGAAACGGCGGGCGGCTTCCTTTTTTCTTTGCACCGTCGGGAGAAATCCCGGCCACGGGTTGCTTGTCCGTATCGGGTGCGGCTTCCAGAATGAATTTGGGGTCAATGTTGCCCCACGCTTCAAACGCGATTTTTCCCGTCATACGGTGTACCCCCTTTCTTTCAGAAACAGACGGAGCTTGTTTCTGGTCTTGTAGATCCTTACGTTTACCGCATTCTGGCTGATGCCCTCCAGCGCGGCGATCTTGGCGGGCGGCATGGCGTACCAGTAGCGCCGCACCAGAATCCGCCGCTCAACGGGATCCAAGGCCTCTAAAAATTCGTTGAGCAACTGCGGTAAGTCCCCCGCGTCCTCATCCCGCATGGGAATGGACTCGGAGAGCTCCTCAAACGCCACCTCCATGTTTCTGTCCCGCTTAGCGGTGTGCCAGCTGTTGTAGCGGTTGATGGACAGGCGGCGGACGATGCAGGCCAAAAAGACTTTTAAGGCGTTCGGCCTTTCGGGCGGAATGGCGTTCCAAGTCTTGACGTAGGTGTCATTGACGCATTCCTCGGCATCGGGGGTGCTTTTCAGAATGTTTTGGGCGATGCTCATGCAATAAGAACCGTATTTTTTGTCTGTCTCGGCAATGGCCGCTTCGTCGCGGGCAAAATACAGCTCAATGATCTCGTGATCGGTCATAGCGGCCTCCTTTCTGCAGGGGAGAATGTCCCTCTACTGTATAAGACAGTAAATTTTTCGGGGGATGTCTTTATTTTACTATATTTTTAAAAAAATTACAAGTCGGCTTTTTCGAAATCTGCTGTAATCATGGGTCTTTCCACACAACCCAAACGAAAAACTTGATTTTTCAAAAAATAATTTTCAAAAAACTATTGACAAACCAAAATCTTTGTGGTAAAATAGTCAGGTCACCAAAGAGTGATGGAGAGATGGCTGAGCTGGTCTAAGGCGCACGACTGGAAATCGTGTTTGGGCTAATACCCCAACGAGGGTTCGAATCCCTCTCTCTCCGCCAAAAACAAAGAATCCGAACTTCGGTTCGGATTCTTTGTTTTTTACGAAAGTGTACGATGAAGAGCCCCTCCGTGCCGCCCGCGCGGCACGGAAAGATTTGCGCTCCGATCGTTTGGCTCAAAGGTGAATGTGCGCGCAAATGGGGGTTCAGAATCCCTCTCTCTCCGCCAGTAAGAACCTAAAACGAACACTAGGCATAGCCCGTGTTTGTCTTAGGTTCTTCTTTTTTGTCCTTTTTACCCGTGAGGCTTATAGGTGCTTCCAAGTGCCGTTCTATGCCCTCAGAATTCTCTGTATGCCCCGTTTCACACGATCCATATCTCGATATCGAAGTTCTCCTTTCGCCCCTTATAAACAAAACAGCCCCGACTTTCATCGGGACTGTTCCGTGTAGGCTTATTGAAAAAGATCTCAATCTTATCGTCATACATGACGATCTCCTTCACGATATAGTTAATGAGCATCTGTGCCTCCAAAGCCAAGGCCTCTTTGTAGTACATTTTGATTTCCTCGGCGGATACCCTCACCGCGTTCTTGCTTTTTTCAATGATGATCTGCCTTTCAAGTTCTTCCTGTCTTGCCTCCAGATCCTTCAAACGCTTGGTGGTCGTGTTGGTGATGACACCTCGCTCGATGGCCGCCATGACGTTCTCAACGGAGGTTTCGACTTGCCGCTGCTCGCGTAGCAGGACATTCAACATGGAGTGTTCTTTGATGTACCGTTCCTGTTCTTCAAGGAGTCCGGCTACGATCTGGTCAAGAGTCCTGGGCTTGGATAACTCGTCGATGATAGTGGATACAACCAGGCTTTCCAGTTGGTCTTTTCTCATCATAGACTTTCTGCATCCGTTGTGATTCTTCCGACCAAAGCACTTATAGTAACGCTTCTTGGCTCCTGTCTTGGACGTGCCACACTCTGCGCTGATTGGCTGGCCGCAATAGCCACATTTGAGTTTGTGACGGAGTAGATAGACCACCTCCACACTCCGCTTGCCGTACTTGTTGGCGTTGATCTTGCTTCGCACTCGGTCGAAAATCTCCTGGGGCACGATCTGCGGATACATATTCTCAAACACCTCGTCCCCATGACGGTAGATGCCGGAATACTTCTCGTTCTTCAAAATGTTATAGACGGTATTTCTTGCGAAAGGCTTGCCACGGTTCAAAATTTCTCTTGCCGTCAAATTAGCGATAATGTCCTTTACATACACACCAAGCGAATACTGCTCAAATATGTAGCGCACGACCTCGGCGGTTTCCTCATCGATCACCACCTTCTTGTTTTCAATCTTGTAACCGTAGATCAGGAATCCACCCGTAAAATTGCCCTTTTGCCGCGTCTCATTCATGCCACGCCTTACCTTCTGAGAAAGCTCAGCGGAGTAGTATTCGGCATAACCCTCCAGCATGGACTCAAAGATAATTCCCTCGGGAGTGTCGGGAATATGCTCGGTGGCGGATATGAGCTTCACGCCATTGTCCTTCAAGGTCTTCTTGTGGATAGCAGTGGCGTATTTGTCTCTGGAAAAGCGGTCTAATTTATAGACCAGAACATAGTTCCATTCGCGCTTACTGCTGTCCTTGATCATTCGCTGGAAGTTGGGACGAAGATCATTCGTGCCAGTCATAGCCCTGTCAATGTAGGTATCCAGAATCAGGATGTCGTGGGTTCGTGCGTAATCCTCGCAAACTCGGAGCTGACCCTCAATCGATTGCTCGGTTTGAGAATCACTGGAATAACGTGCGTAGATAACTGCTGTTTTCATTTCATTTTTCCTTTCTCATTTGTCTTTAGATTTGTCTTTCGACGGGAGCGAACCAAACGGAACCGCCCAAAGAGGTCAAGGGAAACAGGCGAAAATATTGCATTCAGGTCAATCGACTTCGATTTTTCAGCGATATTTTCGACCCCTTGACCTCGACGGCGGTTTCGTTTACGCTCCATAGAGGCGAAAGACTAATTGATTTTAATTCTTCTTTGGCATCTTCTCAATGACTTCGGGGCTGACCTCACCGACATATACCCCGTCATCAAAGCAGATAAAGTTATCGAACAACAAGAGTTTTCTGTCCTCTTGCCCTATCGTACACACCACGTCATCATCCAGAATGTCGGATATGAAATATGCCGGTGTGTTCTTGGAGTAGACAATTCGCTCGCCGGACTTCTCGATGTACTTCATGAGATAGGCAGTAGCGTTTGGAAGCTCCTGCTTATTGATCGGCTCAAAATCGTTTCTGCCAAAGCGTTCCGTGAAGTAACTATTCTGCAGTGTTGTCTGCATCCTGTAGTTCTTGGTGCTATAATCCTGATGCTCGATTAGCTCGCCAACCATATTGTTTTCGGGAATATTGAAAAACCCGTGGAAATGTAATCGGTTACTGTTCGGTGATCGTTCCCAGACGCCGATATAAATCCAGTTCCTACGGTGGCACATCTTCTTGAAGCAATCCCGTAGCTTTGCCTTGAAGCTGTCTTCTGTATGCTTCTGATCGTCGTAGGTGAAGGTACAGAAGTAATTCCAAGTCCCAAGGTTGATCTTTCGCGCTAACCTCGTCCGCCTCACAATCAGATTCCGTTGGATTCGCTCCATCTCGGCCTTGACATATTCGGTCGCCTGTTCCTCACTCTCAAATTGCGGTTTCAATTCCGCTACGATTTCCGTTACCTTTTCCTTTCGCCGTTTGGCCTTTGCGCCCTTGTACGCCTTTTCAAAAGCCGTTCTCATTTCGTCGTTTTCGTTGCCGTGGCAGCCGCCCTTCCCGGGACTCTTGCCCTCGTTTTGTGGGATGGCGATGTAGTGGCTGCCGTCGAAGTAGACCTTTACTTTCTCATATGGCATGACCGTCTACCTCCTTTCGCTTGCGCCGAAGCTCCAAGATGCGCTCCAGTAGAGCCGACATGAATACCTCTCGTTCTGCTGCGCTCATTTGTTTGACTTCAAAGCCACCGTTTGTGGTGATGTTGACCTCTCTTTCTTTCAATTCTTTTCTCCTTCTGGTGTATTTTCCAGAGAAAAAGGCACGAAAAAAGCGCAATACGCTTTTCTGTCATGAAAACGTATTACGCCTTTTAAGTGCAACCTTCCGATTCAACCCTCGGAACACGGGCTCGGCCTCACGGCATCATCATTCTTGGCTTGACACTTTGCATACGAACTAACTATACTGTGACTATTCCTTTTTCAGTGAAATGTACTGCTATTATACCACAAAAGTTCGAGCTTGTCAAGCAAACTTAACCTATATTTTCTCACATCTTCTATAATAAATCCAAAGTTTACCCAACCATTCCCAAGTATTCACAACTTCCATGGCGCATAAACAGGATAGCACATCTGAATCGGATTTGTCAACTGACGGGGCTGGCCACTTTTGATGATCGACTGTACAAAACTCACACGGAGACTGACGGGCATGATGCGAAGGCTGACGATCTCACCCGACGGCGCTCCAACAAACGGCCAAAAACGAAATCTATCCAAAAAGCCGCCGAGCGTGATCGCGGACGTACGCCCAAGCGGCTCAGCGGGCGACTCCGCGACCGCTCGGCTTTGTTTTTTTCTTTTTCGTTTGTTTGCGGTGCGGGTGTGTGCTTGTCTCGGCGAGCGCAGCGAGCCGACTTGTATAAGACAAGCACACGCCACGGTGCCAACTGCTCATTTTTATCTTGCATATACCCAAAATGTGTGATATAATGGCGTATAGCATCACTATACTTTCTCTATCAAAATGATACCTTCCATTTTCAGTAATCTTGGGTTATACTATAAGTGCAAAAGCGCTTTTGACTATCATCATAATTAGGAGGACAAAATTATGTCCATAGGCTCTACCATTAAATCTCTCCGTCGCGCCAAAAATCTGACACAAGAGGATTTGGCCGAATACCTTGGGGTGTCTCCCAAAGCAGTTTCACAATGGGAATGCGATCGAACAGCTCCCGATATCTCCCTCCTGGCTCCCCTTGCCAGTGTATTTGATGTCACCACCGATCATCTTTTGGGTGTTGACATCGGAAGCAAGAGCAAGCAGATTGATCTGCTGTACGATGAAGCATACACGATTGCTGCCAGCGGAGATCACAAGCAAGCCATCGCTTTGATTGAAAAGGCATTACTGCTTCATCCTTCATCGTATAAGCTGATGGATTTCTATGCCAACGAGATCTTTCTGTATAACGAAATCTTCCCGGAAGAGGTTCGTGAAATCAATCGAAACCGCGCTTTGATGTACATTGACAATATCCTCAGCGATTGCACAGATGCAAGCATTCGAAACAATAGCCTTTCTATGGCTTGCTTGTGGTATGCAAAATTGGGTCGTACCGAGGAAGCCGAGCGATTGGCCAAGACGTTGGAAGGTGCTACCTGGACGTGCGGTGAATTGTTAGGGCGTATCTATACTGGCAAACGGCAGTTTGAGGTCATTCGCGATGAAATGCTGGGACAGTTTACCAGTGCTATCGGTGGGCTGTTGGATGATTTGCTCGCAACCAAGGATGATAGCGGCAACAATATGTATTCTGACGACGAGATCCTTGAACTAAATCAGATGTGCATTGATATGTTTGCTCTGTATTTCCCCAAGGGCGATTATTTCTTCCACGCACAATATGTGGAAAGTGCCTATCGTCAAATGGCTGATATTTATGCTTCCCGGAGGGATGCAGACAATGCCATTGCCTGCTTGGAATCTGCGGCGAAATTCGCGATCATGTTTGATAAGACAAACCCCGAGGATGAGCATATTTCTCCTGCGGCCAAAGGGATTGTTCCCGGAGATGTTTGGTGGCACGACGGACATAACAGCAGTTACGATCTACTCCAAAAGATGTTCAACAAGGATAATGCTCAATACGATTTCATTCGTGATGCGCATGAATTCAAGGACATTCTTGCAATGCTCCGTGCTGTTGCGAAATAATCCCTATGCGCAAGGAGCTTTTCATATCACATAACATTAGGGAGCCGTAAAGCTCCCTTTTGTGTTTGTGTATAAATAGGATCAGCCTTGCATGACGATATATCGCAGATACTTCTTCTGTATGCTCTTTCTGCGACGCCAGACGGTAGTATTGTTGACATTCTGCATTTGCGCGATCTCAACGAATCCAAGTCCTGCCATGTAGTGATTCAGCGTTTCGGTTTCTGCAACGGTCAAGTGCATTTGATGGATGATGGTATCAACCTTAGTGTAATCCTCGATCTCATACTGTGTCTCAAAGTCAATAGACGCGTCTGCCGGCGAACACTCTTCGATGCTGATGGTCTTGTAGCTGGAAAGATACTCCTTCTCAATGTACCTCAACACGTGACGGTAGCAGGCAAAGCGGACAGTTAGTAGCTCGCCTCTACGATTCTGACAGGCCAGATCATCCAAGTTGTGACCCATGTAGTGGCAGAGGAAGCAGATCACCTCGGATGCGAGATCGTAACCATCCGAGAAGGTCGTGTTGTAGCCTCTGTTACCGTACACGTCTTCAACTAATCCGGCATACAGCTTGTCCAAGGACTTTGGATGGTGGGCAAACCGCATCATCTTCTTGATGGCAGACAGTGCGATACATTCACCGATATGCTGGACATTTTCTTCGGTGATCCTTACATTTTCGTTTGTGATTCTTACTTGGTTTTGAGTTTTCATTTTCTATACCTCCCGATTTTTATTTCGCCTTTCGGCAGGGTCGGGGGAGCATAGGTCGGGAGGAAATCGAGATCACTGCGAGTGAGGTGTGCAGATGTCAACGAGAGGTATAGATGCCTTTCAGTACACGAAAAAATATTGCTTCTGGATAAAGAAAAAGCCAAGTATTGCTACTTGACTTTCTCGTTGACTATTTCATTTTTCGGCGATATTTTTTCACGTTGACAGCTGCGAGAGCTATGCTACACTGGACACGGACGAAAGGCAAAAATCGGGGGATTATTATGCCTAATAGTGAGTTGCTTGGGTGTACATGAAAAAGGTTTGCGCTATTGCAAAATACGTTTGTCATTCGCGTGTCGCAAAGATCCATTTGTGATACAATATCAGGTAAAAGGAGGATGACAACCATGAGAAAAATTACAACCGAAATCATTCAATTATTCCAAAGTTACCTGATCAACGAGGAAAAAGCACCGGCAACCATAGGAAAGTATCTCCATGACATTCGCGATTTCCAGGCCTGGCTAATCGAGGGAGAACTATGCAAAACGACAGTTCTTGCCTACAAAGCGTACCTCTGCGAGCGTTATGCGCCTGCAAGCGTTAATGCTGCGTTGTCCTCGCTCAACAGCTTTTTCAATTTTATGGAATGGTACGATCTAAGGGTAAAAAATCTTAAAATTCAAAAGCCGATCTTTACGTCTACAGATAAGGAACTGACCAAGGTCGAGTATGACCGCCTTTTGCAAACGGCCAAACAAAAGAAAAATCAGCGGTTATTTTTCTTGATGCAGACCATCTGTTCTACCGGCATCCGAGTTTCCGAGGTTCGCTATATCACGGTCGAATCGATCCACCGTGGTGTTGCCGAGATCAACTGCAAGAGCAAGCGACGACAGGTATTTTTGCCGAAGCAGCTCTGCCAGATCTTAAAGCAATATGCGAAAGAGCAAAAAATAAAAAGCGGGTCCGTTTTCGTGACGAAAAACGGGAATCCGCTGGACAGATCAAATATTTGGAGTGATATGAAAAAACTATGCAAGGCGGCAAATGTGTCGGAGAAAAAAGTTTTCCCACACAATCTCCGCCATCTTTTTGCGCGCACTTATTACAGCCGGCAAAAGGACGTAGTACGTCTTGCGGACATCCTTGGACACAGTAGCGTGAATACGACGCGCATCTACACCATGGAAACGGGTGATGTGCATCGGAGGCAGATTCAAAAATTAGGATTGCTCAAATGTTAGCAGTACGTATTTTGCACTTTTTGAAATTATCACTTAATTCCTATTATGTAGTTTGATTTAATTTCATTATAAACCTTACATATATAATTGTCAAGAATTTGCGGATATGTTTACCGAAATTTAACAAAAAACAACATCGTTAAAAAGCCAATGAAAGTATGGTTTTTTCATTGGCCTTTTAACATATGTCGTATAGAATATGAGTTCAGGAAAACCAATTCGAATATTGCTACTATTACTACATAATAGGAATTATGTAGTAAAAACTACGAGGAGAAAAAGATGAAAAATTTTTTTAAAAAAGCCATTTGGATTGGTATACTCTCGACACTGGTGATCACTACTTTTACCGCCTGTAATCAGGAAAGTGTTGCCGGGCCTGCCGGACCGCAAGGAGAAAAGGGCGAACCGGGAATCCAAGGCGAAAAAGGAGAGCCGGGAGCTTCCGGAAAAGGAATTGAAAGAATTGAGAAAAGTGCCACAGATGGCTTGAATGATACTTATACCATTACATTTACCGACGGATCAACCACTTCTTTCACTATTGCCAACGGTACTCAGGGAGAGAAGGGAGACAAGGGGGATACCGGAGCCCAAGGCGAAAAGGGAGACAAGGGGGATACCGGAGCCCAAGGCGAAAAGGGAGACAAGGGGGATACCGGAGCCCAAGGCGAAAAGGGAGACAAGGGTGACACCGGAGCACAAGGCGAAAAGGGTGACAAGGGTGACACCGGAGCACAAGGCGAAAAGGGTGATCAGGGTGACACCGGAGCCCAGGGTGAGGATGGCACCAATGGCATTAGTGTGACCAATGCTTATATTGATGAAAACCTCCATTTGATCATTTTGCTTTCTGATGGTACCAAGCTGGATGCGGGATTTGTTGGCGTGTCCTCCGAACCTGAAGTTCAGAAATATACGGTTACTTTTGTGGATCACGATGGCACTCAACTGAAAAAGGAAACCGTCAATGAAGGAGCTTCTGCCAAAGCTCCCGGTATACCTCAAAGAAACGGTTACGTTTTTGTAGGATGGGACAAGAGCTATGATAACGTTACGGAAAACATCACCGTTACAGCACAGTACCGGAAATTGGAGGGGGCTACCGTAATGGTCAACAGCACTACCGCTAAGGTAGGCGACAATACGGTGGAGGTCGTGATCTCTTTGTTGGATAATCCGGGTATTGCTTCTATGAAATTTAATGTTTTGTATGATAGTTCCTTGACTTTGAAGGCAGTAGCCTTTGATCCGGCCTTCGGTGCTTATGTAACGGCGCCTGAACCTTATGCAAATCCCCAGAGCATCAGTCTCATCAGCCCCCTGAGTGATATCAACGCTTCAGGCAAAATGGTAACGCTGTCCTTTGAGATTTCTCAGGATGTGACCGCCTCCGAGCTTTTGAGCATCGCAGTTCAGCTTGATGCGGAGAATATCTTTGATTCTGATTTTGAGAGCATTGATTTTACCGCGATCAGCGGCTACGTTGAAATTACGGAATAAATTAACATAAAGGAGATATATCATGAAAAACATAGGGAAAAGAGGACTTGCGATTCTTTTGATCTTTGCAATGCTTCTCAGTCTTCCGAGCTTAATAATTTCCGTGTCGGCCGCCTCGGGCGAGACGATGGATCTGTATGTGGATACTGTCACGGCTATGCCGGAAAATACTGTTCAGATCACCGTCGAACTGAAAAACAATCCCGGTTTAGCGTCCTTAAAGTTCAATGTGGTGTATGACAGCTACTTGACTCTGGAAAACTTGACCTTTGATCAGGCCTTTGGTGCCTATGTCCTGGCACCTACCCCCTATAAGAATCCCCAGACGCTGAGCTTTATCAGCCCTCTGGAGGAGGTCAATGCCAACGGAACCTTTGCAACTCTGACCTTCCGTGTTTCTGCCAATGCCCCCGACAATTACATGGCAAAGATCACGGTAGATTGCGATGCGGAAAACGTGTTTGACGGTGACCTTGCCCCTGTGGGTGTAAACATACATAACGGTGCTATCAATATCATCCATGGTATTCCCGGCGATATCGACGGCGACCGTAAGGTCAACAACAAGGATGCCATCATGTTGTTCCGTTACGTTGCCGGCTGGAACGTGACCGCAGACGAAGCCGCACTGGATGTTAACTGTGACGGCAGTGTCAACAATAAGGATGCCATCACCCTGTTCCGCTACGTGGCGGGCTGGGACGTAGAGATTGGCCGTGGACCTTCCTCTGCTGCTTGTGAGCATCGTAAGGCCGAGAAAATTCCTGCCGTATTGCCCACTTGCACCGAGGACGGATATTCGGAAGGGGAGAAGTGTGCGGATTGCGGCGAGGTGATCAACGAACCTGTGAAACTTCCTGCTGTGGGACATGGTTATGAGAATGGTGTCTGCACACGGTGCGGCGACGAGGACGAGAACTACAACCCCGATGCTTCCGTTGAGGGCAGTCAAGGCTTGGAGTATCGCTCCAACGGCGACGGTACCTGCACGGTGGTCGGTATCGGCAGTTGTACGGACGTTGATTTGGTCATCCCCGAGTATTCTCCCGAGGGGGATAGGGTGACCGAGATCGGTGAGGAGGCATTCCTTAGCTGTAGCAACTTGAAGAGCATCGAAATTCCGGATAGTGTGACGACGATTGGCAAAGATGCTTTTTGTGAGTGTACAGGACTAACCTCCATGGTGATCCCCAATAACGTGACACTTGTTGGTGCCGGTGTGCTCGCCCGTTGTACCAATTTGGTTACGGTTAAGATTCCAAATAGATTAAATAAGCTTAGTAAAGATATGTTCAACGGCTGTTCCTCTTTGACCTCCGTTGTGATTCCCGACAGCGTGACTATTATTGGCGGTAACGCATTTATGGATTGCTCCAGCCTATCTTCAATTATGATCCCCGATGGTGTAGTAGAGATTGGTAGCGGTGCTTTCGCTTGTACAGCATTGAGCTCCATTGATATTCCGGATAACGTAGTAATTTTGGGTGACGATGTCTTCAACGGTTGCTCTTATTTGACGTCGATTGTGTTACCCGACGGCGTGACGAGGATTGGGAGTCATGCATTTTATTACTGTTGTGATTTGGCCAGTATTGTGATTCCTGCAGGAGTGACTGAAATTGATTTTGCGGCATTTTTGGGATGCTCATCTCTTAACGATGTCTACTTCTCCGGTACCCGTGTCGAATGGAACTCCATTCGTGTCGAAGTCTTTAACGATTGCCTTGACTCTGCTATCGTCCATTTCGACAACGACAACGTCGAATCAAATGATCCGCCCATGTGGGATGATCGCTACGATATCGTGACCCATCTGTCCTTTGACCAACTCTATTTGGGCACGGGCGAAGCAAACAGTGAAGACGAAAACAATATTTTCTTCTATCCCGGTGATTCCGCCACATGGAATCATATTGCTCAAATGAATCCTTCACAGGCCGATACCCTGACTTATTGGGGATGGATCGGTATCATGGGTGAGGTAGGCAGCTTTGGCTATCAGATCAACAACGACATACCCATCTATAGTGATGCATGGACACACGAAACCGAGGCGAGGGTGTATGATATTGCTATTATGGTTACGGGTGCTGACACAGCCTCTCGTATGAAAATCGCTATTTCAATAGCTGATCTGGCCGGCGAAAATACCATCCGCGTTTTGTATAAAAACCCTGATGGTGTTGAAGTTTGCCTGACTGAGTTTGTGCTGATCATTTCTGAGGAGATCGAAATCCCGGACAACACCCCCAAATATAAAAAGATCGTACTTGGTGCTCAACTCAGCAATTCAGGCTCTTTTGATCCGTTTTGCTGGAATAAGACAAGATTCGGCCAGCGGTTTAAAATTAATGAAGACGTGCTTAGCCAAATCTTCATCGCAAACCTGGCAACGTACGCTGACGGGAACATCAATACCTGGTCCCTTAAGGTTTGGCAATGGAATGGTAACTACGAAAGCACGGTGGCAGAAGAGCCGCTTTTCCTGTTATTGGGCGAAAACCATGTGGATAACACGCCCTTCTTGACAGATATTCCCATAGAACTGGGGATCAAGGGCGATATTTATTACGAGCTTGAATATTTGTCGGGCTCCAAGTTTTTCACCTCCTGGGAGGCTGATCCGGTGGAAGGCGTTGAAGTCTATCTCGAAGGAGAACGGACAAGAACAAATTACAAGGCATATGCTTCTGTCGTGCCCGCTGATACCGGCGAACCCGATGACCCTGATTATCCGGATGAACCCGAAAATCCTCAGCAGCCCGCTACGGACTATGACGTTCCCATGGACACCTGGACTGTTTCCGGTCACTGTGCTCAAATCGTTCACAAGGAAGGTCACGGCAACTCTCCCATGGTTGCTGCAGGCGGTATTGAATCCGGTGCGCTTCTGCACCAGGGCGCCGTCGGCATTGGCGAGATTGACCTTTCCAAGTATTCCAAGGCTATCATCAGCTATGGTATCGACAACTCTCCTGTTACCGTTGGTCACTACGAAGCTAATGCTAACAACCGCATTATGCTGTCTAAGGTTGACAATCACATGAGTAACGTTCCCGCAGAGGAAGATATCATTGCTTCCGCTACCTACACCCTCGAGGGTTGGAGCCTTGTTACCATCGAGATCGACCTCACCGAGGTTGATTACAACGGCCCCGTGTTCGTAACCTACGACACGCTACCCGGCACCTTCATGCTTATTGGTAAGATCGAGTTCGTTCCCGCTCCCGCTACGGACTATGACGTTCCCATGGACACCTGGACTGTTTCCGGTTACGCTTCCGGTCTGACCTCCAAGGATAAGGAAGGTATCGGTCCCATGGTCGGCGCAGGCGGTCTGGAGGTTGGCGCGCTGCTGCACCGGGGTGCAGTCGGCGTTGGCGAAATCGACCTGTCCAAATACAGCCATGTTGTTGTATATTGCGGTTGTGATAACAGTTATGTTACGCAAGAGCACTATGCCAATAGTCTCAATAATCGCATTATCCTGTCCAAGGTTGATACACATATGACGTATTCCCCCGCAGAAGAGGATATCATTGCCGCCACGACCTATACTCTCCACGGCTGGATTCCCGAGGCTGTGATCATTGACCTGACTGATGTTGATTACAACGGCCCAGTTTATTTCACTTATGACACTCTACCCGATACCTTTATGCTGGTTGGTTCCATTGAGTTTATCACTACCGAAACCATCGATCCGTCCTGACGCTAAAACGGACAAATTTTAGAGTTTATTTTTGCCGTCGTTCGGCGGCGGAATGGAGATTAAAATGGCAAATCAAAAAAGAATTCGCATCATCCTTGCCACCGTGGTTCTGTGTTTTATTGCGACCATCAGCATTTTCAAGCCCATCAACGCCTCTGCTGAAATGCCAAACATGATACTTCGGGCAGAAGACGTGGTAGCCCTGCCGGGCGACACGGTACAAGTGCAGATTTATCTTGAAAACAATCCCGGCTTGGCATCATTGAAGTTTAATGTAGCCTATGATGAAATGCTCACCCTCCAAAAGGTAGAGTTCAGCACCGCTTTTGGCGCATACGTCACGGCTCCCGAGCCTTATAAAAATCCTCAGAGCATCAGCTTTATCAGTCCTCTTTCGGAAGTCAAGGCCAACGGTATTTTTGCCACCTTGACCTTCCTTGTTTCGCCTAATGCTCCCGATCAATACGATGCTGCCATCAGATTGATTTGCGATGACGAAAATATCTTTGACGGTGATTATAACAGTATTACCACCGCAGCCATCAACGGTAAGGTTCACATCGTTCACGGCTACCCCGGAGATATCAACGGCGACAGAGCTGTCAACAACAAGGATGCCATCCTCCTGTTCCAGTATGTTGCAGGGATGGATGTTAAGGTGGATGCCGATGCGCTGGACGTGAATGGGGACGGCAAGGTCAACAATAGAGATGCCGTCATTCTGTTCCGCTACGTTGCCGGTTGGGACGTGGAGATCAGCCGCGGCCCTGCAGTTACCGTTTGCAAGCATGAGAAGACTGAGATCATACCCGGTTATTCGAATACTTGTACTGAATATGGATTGACCGATGGTGAGCGGTGTGCGACTTGTGGCGAAATATTGTTAGCTCAAGAGATCATACCGCTCAGAGCGCATGAACCCGAGTTTGTTGAGGCAAAAATGCCCACCTGTATCGAAGATGGTTGGACGGCGGGCACTCGCTGTATCCATTGTCGACAGGGTATTGAAGGAATGGAAACAATTCCCGCCACGGGGCATTATCTGGGATGGCGAGTGATCACCGAGCCTACTTGTACAGAATCCGGTTGGACAGAGACCTATTGTACTGTTTGCTCTCCTTGGGGGTTCGAGGCACAGAGAGAAGAACTGTCTCCTTTGGGTCACGAGTCCGACGGTAGCGGTTTCTGCTCTCGTTGTGGTGTGGAGGTGGAGTGTCCTCACGATAGAATAATTGTTATAGAAGGAAAGCCTAGCAAAGAATTTCCTAACTGTGGTAAAGAAATAGTTGTAATACATTGGTGTGAAGATTGCGAATTGGTTTTAGCCGAGGAGGTACAAATAGCTACTCATTCTCGTGGCGACCATAATATGGAGGATGGTTATTGTACAGAATGTAAGTTGCCTGATCAAACCCTCGTGTTCCGCTCAAATGGCGACGGAACTTGCTATGTATATTATGCAGGTACATATTCGGATGATAATATGGTAATCATTCCATCTGTATCTCCGGACGGAGACAAGGTTGTAGAGATAGATGAATATGCTTTTCTTCTTTGCAGTATGACAACCATCGTGCTTCCTGACACGATCGTCAAAATTGATTGGGCGGCTTTTGAGTATTGTGATGCACTGAAAAACGTCTACTATGCCGGCTCCGAGGCTGACTGGGCAAAGATAAAAATTGAGTACGGTAATGAGGCACTTACCTCCGCCACCATCCACTACAACTACGACCCCACCCCCGATCCCACCGGCCCTGCCTTCATTGTCTCGTCGACCACCGCCAAGGCAGGTGATACCGTCGAGGTGACCGTGGCACTGAAAAACAACCCCGGTATCGCTTCGATCATTCTGAATACCACTTTTGATGATGCGATGCTTGATCTTCAAAGTGTGGCCTATAATACGAGCATCGGCGGTCAGACCGTGCCTCCCCAGACCCTTACAAGCCCCTTCAACCTCTATTGGGTCAACGGCTTTGCCAATGCTACGGGAGATTTCGTCTTGGTTACTCTGACTTTTAAGGTTTCGGATACCGCCGCGAAAGGGAACTACGAAATTTCTCTTTCCTACCAGCCCGATAACGTCTACGATATCACCGAAACCAATATCTCATTTGAGGTTGTGAGCGGTAAGGTTACGGTTAAATAATTAAGGAGGATATATTCATGAGAGTAAAAGGGAGAATTCTGAGCTTTTTCCTGGCGATACTGATGTTTGCGTCGGTTTTTGCGGCTTTTCCGCCGATTGAGGCGAGGGCGGCGGATGGAAGTGTGCCAACCGTAAAGAGAGTAGCTCCGGATGTTGGCAGTAATTATGTTACTTTAAAGGGTAAGATTACTGCAAATGGTGGTGTAGCCATTCAAAGATACGGTTTTGGATACATTGTTAATCATTCTTCTTCGAACTATAATTGGTCTGGAGTGACGGATGGCACGATCAGTAATAATGTTACATTTACACATAAAATAACTGGGTTGAACCCGGGAGATTTCGTTGACTATGTTATAGTTGCAAAAAATCAATACGGAGAGGCCGAATCGGTATATGACTACGTTTGGGTTCCGATGAAAGTTTCCGAAGATGAATTGAAATTTACGGCTACGGGAGGAAGTGATACATTCACTATTACGTCGTCGAGTGCTTATACGATATCGGAAAATCTTTCGTGGATCACGGTATCCCCTACAAGTGGATCGTCAAGCAAAACGATTACCGTTACTTGTTCAAATAACGTTGGTGCCGAGAGAGAAGGAACAATTACGGTAACGCACACAGGATCTGGTGATACTTTTGAAATTGAGGTGTATCAAGAAGGCAAGGAAGAAGAAATTGAGGTTTCCGAAGAAGAACTGAAGTTCGATGAAGATGGCGGCACGGACACTTTTTGGGTATATTCGTCGGGTAGTTGGTCGATTTCCGATAATCAATCCTGGATTAGCGTTTCTCCGACTAGTGGTAGCGGTGATAAAAAGATCACGGTAACGTGCAAGGAGAATGCAACATCTCAAGATCGTGAGGGTACGATTACTATAACCGATAAATCAACTAGCGAAAAAGTAACCATCGATGTTTACCAGGAGGCTGCAAAACTAAAAACAGAATTTGATTTTTCTGAATTTGAAATCAGTAAGACAGTTGCTCTGGGTGAAGATTTGATCTGGGAAGGATACATTTATATCGAAAACGATGTTTTTGATAATGTAACTATTTCTTTGAAAAAAATATCTGACGGCGATTATATTTACTATCGACAAACCAGTGTTGGAGGCGCAAAATTTAATACCGAAAAGATTTTGAATGGCAGAATTACTACGGGAAAAAAAGCACCGTCAGGTTATCAGCAAGATAGTAACGGCAATTGGTATGCATACAGCAATTTTGCAATCGATGAAGTTG
The DNA here is from genome assembly GCA_017621695.1 of Clostridia bacterium. Lineage (GTDB taxonomy): Bacteria > Bacillota > Clostridia > Oscillospirales > CAG-272 > CAMEON01. The sequence goes on along the minus strand of JAGASP010000079.1, from coordinate 10,653 downwards.
GTGATTATTTGCTTTATATTACCGCTTCCGGTAAAAACACAGGCGAATATGATAAAAAAGAATATAGATTTTCTGTAACAGAACCAGACTATAAGAAACCTGAAGTAAGTTTAACAGTAACCCCTTCACAAATTTCACTTGGCGAAAGTTTTACATATTCCGGGACAGCCTACGGTAAAGATTATAAGTTGAATACCGTTAGTGTATCCATTGGATATTTTCGAACCGAGAGCGACTACGAAAAGTATATTTCTGACAATGAGAAATATGCATCGTTGCTCGCGGATTCCGTATATATTCGGTATACCGATCTAAACGCATCCTCCAAATCGGTTTCCAATACGATTAAAACTGGGGCGGGATCCAAAATTCGAGGAGAGATACTTAATAACAACAATGAATATATTTCGCATGAAATGTCTTTGGCAAATGCGGGCGTATACATTGTTGTTTTGAATGCTTGGTCGGATGATTATGGAAAACTCGTCAAAGTCCGCAAAGCGGTTATCGTGGAAGAACCTATAGAAATTCCCGAGGTCGAGTTAACAGTATCTAAAACGCAAATTAATCTTGGAGATAGCTTTACATATTCCGGGACAGCCTACGGGAATGGTTATAAATTGAATACCGTTAGTGTATCCATTGGATATTTCCGCACGGAGAGTGACTATGCGAAGTATATTTCTGACAATGAGAAATACGCATCGTTGCTTGCGGATTCTGTGTATATTCGATATACCGGTCTAAACGCATCCTCCAAACCGGTATCGGGCACGATCAAAACCGGAGCAGGATCCACCATTCAAGGGTATACACTTAATAACAATAATGAATATGTTCCTTATGAAATGTCTTTGGCAAATGCGGGTGTATACATTGTTGTTTTGAATGCTTGGTCGGATGTTTATGGAACGCTGGTGAAGGATCACAAGCCTGTTGTGGCCATAAGTACAACGCGCGGCGACCTCAACGGCGACGGTCAGATCACCAACAAGGATCGTTTCCTACTGAACAGATATCTTGCCAATATGACAGGATATACCAATGTTGATAAAACGGCAGCGGATATCAATGGTGATGGTGAAATAACTCAAGTTGATGTGGATATTTTAATGCGCCATTTAGCGGCTTGGCAGGGATATGAGGATTTGTCTGCTTTTTATAATCCTATTCCACCTCAGCCGGATTCTGCTGTGTGGAATATGTCTTTTTCTTCCAATTCTCTATATATTAATTTGAAGGTAAAGTCAGGAAACATTAACAATAATGTTGTGTATCAATTTATTGCAGAAAATGATCAAGGCAAACACTATTGGAGAAATCTTGATTTAGGAAAAACTGAAGAATCGTTTAAGATAACATCTATAGGCCTGCCAAGAGGACGCTATTATTCATTCTATGTAGTTCCCCAGGGAGTTGTGTTGGATGCCTCAAATAAAGCCGAATATTTGATTGGGCGATATGCCGTTCCGCTGTATTCTGGAAGTATGATTACTTCTATAACAAGTGATAACATTTCACTTAATAGGGGGGAAAGAATATACAATGATCGGGATGTGACTATCAATTGGGATGGAAGCTATGGAATTGAGGCATTTGAGTTAACTATTTCCTTGAACGGTAAGACGATTCAACAAAACTTCTCTCATAGCGGACCCGGTCAGGTAGTTGTTACCGCAGCACAACTTCAAAATATGGGAGAAGGAGAGATGACTATTACAGCAAAGGTTTCCTCTCCCTATACAAATCAAACCGCCACCACCAAATGGACACTGACTATACTAAAGCAACCAGAAAAGGTATCAGTTCTTGTAGAAAAATTAAATAATACATACTTTGAGGAAAACGCACCGTTTATTAAAAATTTCGTTTTGGCTAATGAAGAGCTTGTAGACTATTGCAACAATGAGCTTTCGTTGGGAATTGCAATGACGACAGATATGTTGTGCAATATAGCAGATGTGTATAAATATGGGGATTTCGAGACTTATTCGGGAACGCATGCTCTAAAAGCTATTTTGGATGCTATGGACGCAGAGTATTATACGAATATAGCTGTTGATAGTCAAAAATTCTTGCAAATATCAAACACTTTTATTGCATATTTTAGAAATAAAAATATTACGGATAGCGAATTCAACAAAACATTTGGTTCGTCAAAACATTATTCTGAATTACTTAGCATTAGAACATGGTTTAGAACTCACGAATTGTCATCCGATCCTGTTATCGAAGCAGAAGTACAGAAACATCTTCAGAAAATGTTCAAAATATGTCAATCGGATACCGGAATACGAAGAGAATTTGCTAAAATGTATGCTAATTCGGCTAAAATGCCAAGCTTTAACGAAGCAATGGACGAAATTATGAAGGTAGCCAAGAAGAGTGTGGAAGTATATTTAGGGGATTGTGAGTATGTAAAAGAAATTTTTGATGAGTATTTGGGTAAAATAGAACTGGTTGCTCAAATTGGCGAAATATTCTATGATATTGGCTTCAAGGATTATCTCGTTGTAGAAGCTAAGCTTGATGTTTTAATTTCCGCTTTAGAAAATGGAAGTAATACAAATCTGTTAAAGGCTGCCAAATACATGAAACAATGTATTGATCAATCATTCTTGGGAACACTAAATAGAATTGCTGAAGGAATGCTCGATATAGGTTCTGGAATCCTTTTTGGCGGTATTACTGCTATTCTGGAGCAGTTTACTTTTGGTATTAACAATCATGGTGATGCAGTTATTGTTATGGCGGATGTTTTAGAAACTATACTCGATATAGAGAATTATTTAGATGTGCTAATGATTGAATACTCCCAAAACGAAGATGCTTCTATCTCCCATGAGATGAAGAAGCAGATGCACGCGTTGGCGGATTGTTTAGCTCTGTATAATTCGTTAGCTGCGAAACTTAATGAATTCTGGCTATTTAAAAATCAGGATTATTGGAAATTAATGAGCAATAGCCAATATTATAAGAATTGTCACACTTCCATAGATGCATTCTTTGATAAGTGGGAGGGGGGATATTATGCGTAAATTTACCAAATGCATATCGATTTTACTGCTTTTTTCACTTTTGCTAGGGAACGCGCTTGTAATTTCTGCCGCGTCTTCCGTGTCCATTTATGCGGGTAGTGTGGATGGACAACGCGGTGAAACGGTTATCGTCCCGATAACTATAAACTCCAATAGCGGTTTTGTTAGTCTTTCACTAAATATTAATTACGATGAATCTGCGCTCACATTAACAGAGGTGCGAGACCAAGGATTGTTAGGAAATGAATATCATAAGTCTATTTTTTCCTCACCTTATCGTCTTACTTGGATTAATGACACATTAAATGAAAACATTACTGTTACCGGAACAGTAGTATATCTTTATTTTACTATTAATCATAATGCGGATAAAGGTGATTATTCGATTGTGTTAACTATGAATCAAGATGATGCTCTTGATGCAAGTGGGAACAATGTGGATGTTCGTTTAACAAATGGAACGATTAGCGTAGTTGAAGAACATCAATGCGGATGGGGAGAGTGGGAAGAATATACAAAAAATTATCATCTCCGCACCTGCAACGAATGTGGAGAAACCGAATATGAAAAGCACAACTTTGACGACGGTGAGATCACCCTCGAGCCCACCTATGACGAGTCCGGTGAAATCACCTATACTTGCGAGGATTGCGGATACGAGAAGGTTGAAGAGATTCCTCCTGATCACGAGCACGACTACATTCCGTATAAAGTTGTTGAGCCTACTTGTACTGCAGAAGGATATACCATATTTTTATGCTCCTGCAGTGACAGCTACCAAGATGACTTTACCCCTAAATCCAACCACTCCTTTGTCGGCCAAAAATGCACCTATTGCGGCGCAACCCGTACTGACACCGTTCCTGTGATCGGCATCACCCTCAGCGAAACCAACGTGACCATGAAAATAGGTGATGGCAAGTGGATTGATGCCACTGTCTTGCCCGGCGATGCTACCAATCAATTGGTGAACTGGACCAGCAGTGATGAATCTATTGTCGATGTTGCTACCAGTGGAGATAACAACGAGCGTGGCTTTCTCGTTGCCAAGGCCAATGGTACCGTGACGATTACCGCTACTACTGCGGACGGTAATTTTAAAGCAGAGTGTCGAGTGACCGTTGGTGGAAAAACGATCGTAGGTTATAGGTGGTACGCTGGTATTTTGCGCCATAAAGTTATCTATTCGGACGGCACATATGATATGGAAGATTGTGCTCCGAAGAATTGCGTGTGCGGACGCGATTACGACGACCCTGCTCCAACTCTGAAAACCCAGGTTGTAATTTCTTCCCACGAAGCGCTCCCCGGCGAAACCGTCAAGGTTACCGTCAGTCTTGAAAACAACCCCGGTATAGCCTCGGCCATTCTGAACGTATCCTTTGACCAGTCCCTGTTGACCCTGCTTTCTGTGGAATATAACACAGCCATGGGCGGACAGACCGTGCCTCCTCAGAGTATGAATAGCTCCGTAACTCTGTATTGGGTCAGCCCCTTTGCTGATATGTCCGAAGACTGCGTGTTCGCCACCTTAACCTTCAAGGTTTCCGAAAACGCCAAGGCGGGAGACAGCACGAAACTGAACATCACCTACGAGCCCGACAACGTCTACAATCTTGCCGAGGAAAATGTTGCGCTTAACATCACGCCCGGTGAGGTCACCGTCATTGACTATATTCCCGGTGATATCAACGGAGACGGTGTTGTTAACAACAAGGACGTTACTCGTTTGATGCAGTATTTTGCGGGATGGAGCGTGACGGTAAATACGCCTGCCTTAGATGTTAACAACGATGGGTCTTATAATAACAAGGACGTGACTAGACTTATGCAGTACCTTGCGGGATGGAATGTGGAGATTCACTAATTGGGGCTACATTTCAAAAAATTGCCATCGCCTTGTACTAACTTGTACAGGGCGGTGGCTAAATACCGATGGACGAAGTCGTTTTACGTCCCACACCCTCCGCCAAAAACAAAGAATCCGAACTTCGGTTCGGATTCTTTGTTTTTTACGAAAGTGTACGATGAAGAACCCCTCCGTGCCGCCCGCGCGGCACGGAAAGATTTGCGCTCCAATCGTTTGGCTCAAAGGTGAATGTGCGCGCAAATGGGGGTTCTGAATCCCTCTCTCTTTTACTTTTTCACTCTTCACTTTTCACTGAATTCTGAAAAGATTGGATGGAGCTTGGGCAGGGCATCTCTAAAACTCTATTGGCGAGAAATCCATGAGACAATAGAATTTTCTGAAATTCCTGCTTTTTTTCCCCTTGACGGGAGCGTTGCATTTTGATAAAATAAAAACACAAAAATCAAAGGAGAAATATCTGTATGTCCACAAAACTATGGTACGACCGTTACGTTGATGATTGGATGCACGCGTTACCTTTGGGAAATGGTCGCATCGGTGCCATGCTCTACGGAAATCCGGACCGTGAGGTCATTGAGATCAATGAGGAGTCCCTGTGGAGTGGTCGGCAGCTCAAGGAGCGAAATCACGCCACGCCCGAAGATCTGGCGAAGATACGGACTTTGGTATTTGAGGAGCGCCTGCAAGAGGCGGCACAGCTGAGCCGGGAAACTTTTTTGGCAGACCCGCCGCGGGTGAGGTTCTACGAGAGCTTTGGTGAAATTTTCTTGGATTTTGAAAACAAATGCCATTATACATATTACCGCAAAGAATTAGAGCTGAAGGATGCGATCGCTTCTGTTTCGTGGAAATATGATGATACGCAGTACCGAAGCGAGTGCTTTGTATGCGAGGCTTTTGATGCCTTGGTGTATCGGGTCGCGTCAGACGGGGCGCCGTTTTCCTGTACTGTAACCATGAAGCGAAAGCAAGATGCCCAAACGGCAGTCATCGCAGACGATATGCTGCTGTTGAACGGACGTATTACCTACGCGGACGAAGAATTATACGGAGCGGGTGGGGAAGGGATGTCCTTTGGTGCTATGCTCAAGGTCAAGTCGGATGGCATTCTTCGACGCGATCATGAGCAGATTCAGGTAACGGCGGCGACCTATCTCATCATCTATGGCGCATTTGCCACAAACTACAACGTAAAAACGTTCGATATTGATGAAAGCAAGGATTACCTTGCCGAGATTCGTGCTTGTATGGAGCGGCTGGACGCGAAGTCTTATGACGAGATCAAGGCAAGGCATTTACAGGATTATCATCCATGGTTTTCTGCGGCAAGCTTTCAGTTGAACGCGCCTGCCTACGAGGACGAGCCGACCGATCACCGCCTCAAAATGAATCGTGAAGGGCAACGCGCCGATCACGATCTTTACACATTGTATTACAATTTCGGACGCTACCTCCTGATCGCATCCTCGGGGCAGAATGCCACCTTGCCCGCAAATCTTCAAGGCATTTGGTGTCACGATTTTCGCCCTCCGTGGGGCGCGGATTATCATACGAACATCAACCTGCAAATGAACTATTGGCCGGCGGAGGCGGGGAACTGCTCCGCAACGCTGCGGCCGCTGATCCATTTTGTCAAGATGCTCAGCCGCTTTGGTAAGCAGACGGCCCGAGAGCAATTTGGCGCGGAGGGCTGGTGTATGAATCATACCACCGATATCTTCGGGCGAACGGGAGTTCACGATTCGGTGGATTGCGGCTTCTTTCCGATGGCGGGTCCTTGGCTGTGTCTGTCCCTGTGGGAGCATTATGAATATTCCAATGACCGCGTGTATCTGAAGGAGATCTATCCCATTTTGGAGGGCTCCTGCCGTTTCCTTTTGGACTATCTGATGGAATCCCCCGACGGCTATCTTGTCACCAATCCTTCCAATTCTCCCGAAAACAGCTTCTTTTACACCGAGCCGAACGGAGAACGCAAGACCAGTATGTTTACACAGGGCGCGACCGTTGATTTTGAGATCATATACGCGCTGTTTACAAGAACCGCCTATGCCTGCAGGCTTTTGGGTGAGGACCTCTCCTTGGCGGAAAAGCTGAACGAGACGCTTGAGCGTTTGCCCCCTCTGCGGATCAGCGAGAGGTACGGAACCGTCTGCGAATGGATCAAGGATTATGAGGAGACTGAGCCGGGGCATCGCCATATCTCCCACTTGTTCGGCCTCCACCCCGCGGATCAGATCAACGAGACCGTTCCTGACATTTTCGAGGCGGCAAAAAAGACATTAAACCGCCGCCTGACCTATGGCGGAGAGGGGGGCGCGGGCTGTCACTCGGTGGGCTGGTCTCAGGCGTGGATGGTCAATTTCTTCGCTCGCTTGAAGGATGGCGAGTCGGCCTTGTATCGCTTGCATGGGCTTCTGACCAACTGTACCGCCGATAATCTGATGGATATCCATCCGCCCATGCTGTTCCAGATCGACGGGAACTTTGGGGGAACGGCGGGTATCAACGAAATGCTTGTCCAGAGCCATCTTGGTTCCCCCGATCACCGAATCGTTGAGCTTCTTCCTGCACTGCCCGAGGAATGGCAATGCGGCGAGATCCATGGCTTGAAGGCCAGGGGAAATCTGACCGTGTCTGTTTCGTGGAAGAACCGAAAAGTCGTTTACTGTCAAGTTGAAGGAGAAGATGATCAGGAGTTTTCCGTAAAAGTGAACGGATGCTTGATCCGAGCGAGAGGAAGCTATACTTTCTCAGAGTAAAGGAGCATCAAGGAAAATCATGAATAGGCCATAGAGCCGCCCTGTATGGTAGGTATGCTGCCAGGCAAGGCGGCTCTGTCCGTTATATGCGGGAGGACGTTTGAGCCTGGTTATGCGGTTTGTTTCGGGATATAAAAATGCACAAAAAAATCAAAATCGCGTGCAAAAATTTGTTACAAAAGTTAATAACGGCAAAGTGAAAGTTAATGTTGCGGTGGATAAAAGACGGAAAGAATGGTATAATGATTAAAATGACATCATTGGACAAACCGCGCGGAGAATGTCAAAAACAACCGTGATATAGCCATCGTGTAATCGTTTTTTAAGATATGATATGGAGAGGTGTTGAAGCATGGCACACTATGAAGGTCAGCATGACGTGGAGCATGATTATTATACCATAGGTTTGAATACGGATTTCAGTTTTCCCCTTCATATGCATCGTTGTTTTGAAATAACGATCGTCCTGGAAGGGCAGATGAATATGCGATGCGGAGCGAAGGATTATATCCTTCAAAAAGGCGATATGATCTTCGCGGGGAGCAATTGTATTCACAACCAACAGACGGTAGAACACAACAAATGCTTTATTTGCATATTCAGTCCCGATCTTGTGGCAGCCGTTGCGCCTTGGTTTATGAAATACTCATTAAAATCTCCTGTTTTGAGAAACGTGGATGATATCAGCTTTAAAATGTTCGATATCTTATACGAAAATTATGAAAAAAAGAAAAAGGGCGAGGAAAATCTTGCGGCTGTCAAGGGTGCGCTGTATACGTTGATGGGCCTTTTTTATGACCAGCTTGATTTTTCTTCTGTCAGCGTGTATGCTGACCAGCATATTTTGCTTGGAAAAATGTTTGATTAACTAAGGTTGCCTTTATTGAAAGTTCTTTGTCAACATCATCCCAATGATAAGCCATCGCTAATTGGAATGTCTTATTGTCATTAAAGATCTTGTTTAAATCTTCTATATTAACATTTTCGATTTTAATATTTGCATAAAAACTTTCAATACTCATAAAAAACTCTTTGTTTTGCAAAAGATACTTTGATATCTTGGGGCGCAAATTCTCTGATGACCATTAGTATATCATAAAAGCGCGAAGATCGCAAGTGAAATATTCGGCGCTGCCGAATGTGAAATAATTTCCTTACGGAAATTGTAAAATATCTCACTTTGTTCGATGTGAAATAAAATTCGCCTCCTCACATTTGCGAAGCAAATATTTCACAGCGAAGCTATTTCACTTGGCGAAGCCAAATTACACTCGCGAAGGCGAATTTCGTTGAAAAAAGACCAAGTCAAAATCGACTTGGTCTTTTTTCTGGCTGGGGCACAGGGATTCGAACCCCGGAAATGTCAGAGTCAGAGTCTGATGCCTTACCGCTTGGCGATGCCCCAATATTTTCAACAGACGCTATTATAGCAGAAGTTGTTCGATTTGTCAAGGGCTTTTTGGAAAAAAATTGAAATATTTTTAAGGTTTTTGTAAGTCCCCGCTTTTGGGGGACTTACAGCATTAGGATATCCGTGTTTGAAGCTCTTTAATCAGCAATTCCTTGATATTTTTTTCGGGATGATCCAAAACAAAGGACAAAAGCTCATTCAATGCTTCTTTGACAGCGTGTCCCTTGATACCCAGCGCCAACAGGTCTTGTCCGTTGATATTTAAGCTCGAAATACGGACGCAGTCGCCGGCTCTCTCAGATGCTTCGACCAGCGCTTGCAGCTCAGCAGTTTCTATGCCGCGGGAGGCGGCAACGGACAGGAGAGGGAGTGCCAGTTCGCCGTAGTCGTGGCGTAAAGCACGGGCGGCGCGCGGAGAGACAGCGGCGGGGATGCTACCGCTTGCGAGGACGCGGATTTTGTCAGACGTATGGTTGGAGAGCTTGAGACTTTTCAGATTTTGGTCAAGCCCGTCAGAGGGCATTTGCCAAAGCAGGGAGGCACACCGAAGCGAAAAATCTGCAGAAAGACTTTGCAGGTCTCCCATACCGTGGGGGGATATGCCGCAGGGCAAAACGTGCTCCAAAAGCTCTAACTCGGCCAGCAGTAAAACACCCCGTTCGGGATCGCGGGAGAGAAGGATCCCCTGCAGCTCTGTGCTGATGCGTTCACGGGAAATGCGGGCAAGACCGTGTCCGCAGTCGCGCAGGGCAGTCTTGGTGTCGGGGTGGATATCAAAGCCCAGTCGGACGGCAAAACGCACACCGCGCAAGACCCGCAAAGCGTCCTCGGTGAGGCGGGTATGGGGGTCACCGACGCAGCGGATGATGCGGTTGGCAAGGTCGGCTTGTCCGCCGAACAGGTCAATGATCTCAAAGGTATTGCTGTCCTCCGAAAGCTCGGCGGCCATGGCATTGACGGTGAAATCGCGGCGGGACAGGTCATCGGTGAGCTTGCCTGTAAAGCTGACACCGTCGGGGTGGCGGCCGTCGCTGTAGCCGCCCTCGGTGCGGCAGGTGGTGCATTCCACGGGGCCGTCGGCGGTCAGCACCGTGACGGTGCCGTGCCGGAGGCCTGTGGGGATCACGCGATAGCCCCAGCTCTCGCAGAGGTGCAAGGTTTCTTCGGGGACACAAGTAACGGCGACGTCCCAGTCGTGGGGTGGAATGCCCATGAGCGCGTCGCGGACACAGCCCCCTACGGGGTAAGCGCCCACGGCGGCGGTATTGAATTGTAGCAACAAGGCTCTGACCGCAGGGGGGCAAGGAAGGGAGATGTGTTTCATGGTGGCTCCTGTCAGGGGGTAAATTGTTGTTTAGGCGGCAGTGCCGCCGGCCAATATCGCGTGACACTCTCCGTATGGGAGGCGCATCACCCGATGGGCAGTACAACGATAAATTGTTGTTTACGGGCGTATGACCAACATGGCCGTAGGGGAGGCCCTGTGTGGCCTCCCGCCAAAAAGATTGTTGACCCACAAGGGTTTTGTCGATGTCGGGACGACGGGCGACCACATAGGGTCGCCCCTACGGG